>NZ_ANOH01000219.1 GCF_000346505.1 Aporhodopirellula sallentina SM41 | reverse complement strand
GAACAGTGCTCGATCACCACGGACTTCAACGAATTTTGCCAGCTCCTGCGAAACGCGTCCGTCAGTGCTCTTCCATTTGCGATAGTCATCCGACGCGTGAGCGACGGTTAGGTTACCTACGGTAAAAATGCCCATTAAAAGTGCGTAAATGCTCATATTGTTCATCGCTGGACTCTTGATTTTTGGGGTGGGACTGGACCTTTGCATTTGCAAGGGCTAGTATAATGGACCAATCTTAGGGGGTTGTCAACAATTTGTTCGGTTGACGTTGATGCGGACCGGAATAGATCGCCATTGCGATGCAAGCCTGACCTTTAGAAAGCTCAGGTCTGCAAGGCAGTACTACCGTGACTTCAACCACACTAATTGATAGCTAGGAAAGATTCTTATCCCTTAACTGTGATGGATTTCCTTTTTTGTCCACCGGGTTTGGTTTCGTTTTTCGCACGTAATCGGGCTGACCGCCGTTTTGGTCGTGGAGTCATCAACTTTTGATTTGGAGGGGCGACAACTTGAACGTGAAAGCCAACATCTTATTCCTCGCTTTTTCGGCGATCATCCTTCTAGTTGTGGCTACGTCCGTGGTCACCGCCGGAGACCCGATTGCCCTGGTTATTGGGAACAAAAACTACAAGCAAGGTCCGCTGCGTGCCTGCATCAAGGATGCGAATGCGTTTCGTGATTGGCTCCTCAGCAGCGGTTACGCCAGCGAGGATATCGATCTTGTGCACGACGCGACCGGTGACGACATCCGGAGCGCTCTTGCTCGGCTTGCTCGTCACGCAGCAGAGGAGAAACCCTCCCACGTCACTTTTTACTTCAGCGGGCATGGTGGCTACACTCGAGATCTCAACGGCGACGAGGCTCCCCCAGACGATCAGGACGAGTTCTTATCAGGGGTCGATAACGATCGCGGTCGCTCGTCTATGGTTCTGGATGACACGGTTTATGCCACGCTAGCAGATGTGAGTCTGCACACTAAGCAGATCATGGTCGTTTTTGACTCTTGCTTTTCGGGAGGAAGTGCCAAGTCGCTTCAGTCGTCTGCGATCGCTAAAACGCTTTCGCCGGGAGTCGCATCCAAAAGCCTTTTGGCTCAAAGTAGCTCGCCCAATCATGAACTCGACGAGATCTTCCAGCTCACAGAGATAGCGACGTCGAAATCTGTCGTAAGTGATCGCTGCAACTTCATCTTTGTTGCGGCTTCCGACGAAAGCCAGACGTCTCAGATTGTTCCTGACTTGGAGCTGAGTCTGTTTACTCACTACTTTCTCGAGCGGTTGCGATCAACTCCTCGCAATGCCACGCTCAAGATGTTGGAGAGTGCCCTACGGACGGATATGCGCGGGTTGCAGACTCCCGAAATCATTGTTCGCGGGAGTGTTTCACCGCAGAAATTCAGTCTCCAGCAGCTCTTCCCGGTCCGAGGTGATGTTGACCCTGGTCGTCATGCGATTCTGATTGGGGTGAATAGCTTCGATGACCCATCCATCGTGCCGCTGAATTATGCCGCCCGAGACGCACAAGCTGTCCGCACAACACTGCTGGAAAACTGCGCGTTTGACGAGGCCAATATTCGGATGGCGGCGTCAGGAGGCCGAATTGAGCCGACCCTCAGCAACGTTCGGGCGCTGACTAGCCGAATTGCGAGTGAGGCCAAAGAAAATTCGTTTGTCCTGTTTTATTTCTCCGGGCATGGCCACATCAACCCTGGGCAATCGGGTGTGCTTGTGACGAAAGACGCCGTCCTCGATCCGTCAGAGAATTCGGTCGCGCAGGCATATCCGATTAATGAGTTGCATGCGACTTTTCGTGCTTGTCGCGCAAAACACAAAATCTTAGTTCTCGACTGTTGCCACGCGGCCGCGAACGCGCCCAAGTCCGTCGCTCGTCAAGCGACTGCGACCCCGGGTCAAATCGCGAATCTGCTGGAAACAAAGCAAACGGGTGATGGCGGTTACATCGTTTTCGCGAGTTCCACAGGTGACCAGAAATCATGGGAGTGGCCACAAAAGCGGTCGTCCCTGTTTACCCACTTCTTCTGCGAAGGGTTGCGGGGCGCAGCTGACCGCGAGAGCGGGGACCGTAAAGGAAGCGTTGATTTCTCCGAGCTGTTTAAGTACGTCTCCACCAATGTTCAGAGAACCGCCAAAACACCCGAGCTGGGCGAGCGAATTCAGACGCCGTACCAGCTGGTCCGCGTCTCCGGTGTGAATACGCTCGAACTCAGCCGCGTTAGCGGTGACATCGTCTTGGCGATTGATTGGTCATACGGAATGAAGAAACAGCAGGCGAACCTGAAGCGTTTCCTCAAGTTAATCTCGCGAAAATTCAACGTTGAAGCATCGCTGGATGGCGGGGCGGTTCACTTGTTCGGGCCTAGCGGATCGAGCTCGGTCGGTTGGCGTGTCAACGAGTTGCTCGCTGAATCAGTGCCAGATAACGCCAGCCCACCTCATGACCAAGATACGCTGCTTTGTCTTGAGGCAGCGATTAAGAAGACAGGCAAAGGTCGCAAGCTCATTTTTGTCACCTTTGATCCAAACCTATTCAAACCGTTCAGCCCACAACGCGAGCAAGATCACTGGGACGGGATCGAAGCGACCCTGCGATCGAGCGGAGTTGACGCGAAGGATATCCACCTGATCCAGGTTCGCGGGCAATTCGTTTCAGGGTTCAGCAAGTTGCTCGACCCAGAAAACTACAATCGGTTCACTCCTGATTTTCCTCGGGCGTTACCAGGCTTTTGATGCTGGAAACAAGAGTTCTTAACATGTATCCACGACGCAGCTTTGTGGCAGTTTTGCTCGCGACGCTTGGTGCAACAATCGCCATGGCCGATCAAGATATGACGCTCACTTACGTGAGCGTACCTGAATCGGGCCAGGCCAGCATCAAGACTGCAAGCCTGAAAACCCTCGAGTTTCAAGGGCCGCGTTTGGTCGTAGGTGACGGCGACGCTTCCGAAAAAGTTGATCTTCGGAATGTTATTCAGCTGGAGTTTGGTAGCGCGTGTAGCGAATTGAATGATGCGTGGGCATATCTTCGCACTGGCAATGCCGAGATGAGCGCCAGCAGAGCAAACGCATTTCTGGTGAAAACGCTCAAGAATAGAGCACCCCTTGATCGGAAAATATTCGACTTGCAGCCCTTAAGCAAATACTATTTTCGCTCCTACGTTGAAGGGCTCTACATCCTCTTCATCAGCCGACTAATAGAGGATATCTCTCGCAAGGTTGACATCATCACCAATCAGCGGAGAGCTAAATCCGGCGATGGCACCTCAAGCGAAGATGCAGACGGCAACGGCTTTCCGGTGGACGGCCAATCTGAACTGCTTAATGATCGAACGCCCTTAGCCAACTCTTTCCTCGGGACCGATTCGCGGACAAGCGGTTCCTCGCCTGCGCCTATCATTCAACTAATCTATTTTGACCACATTCGACTCAAGATCGGTATAAGAGAATTTGGGAAACAGCTTGAGGGTCAGCCACAATCGAACGGCTACGTCAGCCAAGAGTCAATCCTGAACATCCTTGGTGATTCGGAAAGCAGCCGTGCCTTCGTTCAATCCATGTTAGAAAGTCCGGGCGTAACCGCTAGCAGCTCAAAGGGACTGAGAGTTGAGCAGTGGTCAAAGTGTCTCGACGAGCTGAAAGAGAAGATAGCCAGCCAAGCTCTGAGCGACATGCGAGCAGGAGTCAAAACTGACCCTCCCAATCCAGATAACTTCTACAAGATTCTGAAAGCTTTGGTCTCTCTGTACCCGGACGCGATACATGCACCCCTCGCGAAGAATTGTATCATTCAGTTCGAGGTCATGGTTGAACCCGCGTTCACAAAGTCGAAGGACGGCGGCTCATTCGACCAGAGTAGCCTGATTTGGTCACCGCTGTTCGGTAAGCGGTTTCCTGTTGATGCGGTATGGCGACTTCATGATCAGGTCATCGACATGGAGCGTTGGCGTGTGTCAAAGCGGTGCTGGCTTGAATGGACGTCGAAGAAGGACCCGGGACGCGAGAAACAGATAACGCTAGCCAGCGAGGGTACCGACGACTTCGCGAGTCTAGCAAGATTTGTCTCGGAATCGAATAAATTTGCCGGAAACGATAACAGGATGTGGGCGGTAAAAGCTCTTGAGGATGCAGTGACGGCGTTTGAGGTTCTTGGAAAACCACGTGGAGAGTTTAAGAAAATCCTGCCAAATTACTCACCAAGCAAATGGGCTCAAGAAACAAAAAACCTCTACGGAGACGACTCCATTAAACTCGATCGAATCACCACCCCAAGTGCTTTGGCTTACGCACCGGTCAACGTGGGTGCCAGACAGGTTCGCGACGAATTAGTTCGCCTTAACAAACTAACCTCAGCGTACTATCGCAACTTTAAAAAATCTGAAAGTCGTTTCAATACGCTTGCTCAGCGGAACTCCGAAATCATCGACCGTCAAACAAAGCTTGCCGGTGAATTAGGCAAACTTCTTTCGAAAGATGCCCTGCAGAACGCCGGATCGGCTAAAGACGAATTGGAGGTCATTAAGAATTACTTTGTTGCGATGAAGGCAGATTACGAACAACGCATCGAAGAGCTGCAGTTCACACTCAACAACCCGTCGCGTGATGTGTTCATCGTCGTCGATGGGCAGAATTACATTCAGTCAAGCTCCCCACCGAGTATTCGGGAAGCGTTGCGAGAGTCAGTTACGTACTTTCGGGATTTGGAAGAAACCACCAACGTCACGTTGTGTTGGAATATTCATCCAAACCCCAAGGTCGCATCCAGCCAATTAGGCGGCGACGACCGAGACGATGCCGCTAGTACGCTTTTGAAGGGTGTGGAATTATTCGGACGTAACAGCACACTTTTCTCAAGCGTTCATCTCGCCTTCGAGCAGATGTTCGAGTGGTTAGGGAATTCGAAAGCTACACGACGTGGTTCAATCGTTTACGTTTACTGTCCCGTCTATACAACTACTCGCGAAGACGACGAGTGGGAAAGTCTTTGGTCCAAAGACAACGATTTTCGAGATCGCTTCGACAAGCTTGATTGCGCTTTAAAGGTTTGTGTCCTGTACCAAGCTTCCGATGATTCAGCAGAGGCGAAATTGCCGCAACTTGAGGATCTGACCGACACACGATCTGAACAGTTTAAATACCTACGTTCTAAGGGTGTCGATTTTGATTTTGTCGTGCTACCAGTCTCAAAGTCGGCGAGGAAGAACCTGGAACGGGACTTAGTCAACAATATCAAACAGGCCATCATTGGGCGTTGAGCCATATTGATAGAATTGATTCACCAACCACTAGAACTGATTTGAAATGATCGCGATGAGGCTAATCGTAAAAGGAACGCCGCTCCTCTTCTGTTGTTTTGCCGTATTGAACATTCATTCGCTTTCGGCACAGCAAAAGACGACGGAAAAACCCACGCCCAAGTTGACGAAGGCTGGAGACCAGCCACTTGGGGCGTTCATTCACCACGACAATATTCCGCTTTTGGCGAGTCCCGGGGGCAAGCCACTAAATACACCAGCCGAATACCTGCGTAGCTTTTTGGTCGTCAAAGAATCCAATGGCTACATTCTCTTGGCATCAACTCCAGATGGGTCGGTCGAGACCAACACCTACGACACCCTCTACGGATGGATTCGCCGCGAACAGTGTTTAACTTTCCCATGGGATAGAGGCTGGAAGGCTGAGGCGGACTCGGAAACCGGCGTGTATCTGAAAGGGATGGTGGTCAACTCCGCACGTGCCACAGATATCAATCAGTGGGGCGATGTCCCTGTCTACACGAGTTCCACGGGGATGAAGGAGTCGGAATATATCACTGCGAATCCTCTCAAGTTTTTCGATATTTTTTACATTTTCGATCGACAAGATGGGCGAGCATTCATCGGACGGGCTCCTTACGTTGACGCATTTGAACGAGAGTATCCTCAACCCGCAAGTGATTTGGTCAAAAGAGAGATGCTCGGATGGGTGCCGATTGAGGACAATGGGGCGGAGCGTCTCGTCTTTTGGAACACACGCGAGGCCATTGAGTTTAATAATGAAGACGGAGTTCGTCGCGAGCCGATTGTCGTCTTCAAGGACAAAGAATTTCTCGAGGAGTATTTGAGCGTTGACGCGAGGCCTATTGAGGAATACGAACAAGAAGGGAAGCTACTTGCTCGGGAGGTCTTAGACGGTAAAGAGTGGAAAAAATGGCCAGCAACCACATCGCGATACCCGGTGTTAAGCCGGTCAGAGTCTCCAGTTCGCGGATGTAATATCTATGAGATCGGTGTGATCGGCGACGTACTAGACGCTGATACTCGTGAACGTCTGGTGTCTCGGGAGGTATTTCAAGTACAGCAGCGTCAGGCAGACAAGCTGATTGTTGACGCAAACACGTTCGAAATCGTGTTTGTTGTCGACGCGACACAAGGGATGCAGAATTATTTTAAAACGGTCCGAGAATCCATCAACTTAATCGTCGAAACGCTCGGTTCGCTCGCAGGTAGGGGAACTCTGAATGCAAGTTCGAGGGCAAACATTCCTGCACCTAAATTCTCTGTCAACTTTTACCGCGGCGCATTAGGGCAGGGGGCGTTTGCTCCTGGATTGGAACCTCAATTCAAAGCGATCGAGCGAGTCAATAGAACAAACGCAATGCTTGGTGGCGGGCGTCAAAAGGTCTTTGAGGGGATCCTCGAGGCAACCGCCCGATCGTTTACAGATCATTCATCTTATGAGTCTGGCGCTGTCGTCAAACAGGGTTCGAAAAACACCACGAAGATGCTGATTGTCATCGGAGATGGGGCCAACGATCCAGACGATAAGAGGTTTTCACCGAGAAAGGTGGCTTCCGAGATTATCAAGATGACATCGGGGGGCGGCGACGGAGCATCAGCTCCGTTTTTGTTGTTGCTATCGGTTGGCAACAACGATGCCTGTCAAGCGCAGATGGAAGAGATTGCAGCCGCGTTTCGCGCTGAAGCCGTTAAAGCCATATTTAGCGACGAAGACCTAAAGAAACTATCTGCGGTCAATCGTTCGGCGATGGAGCGGCGACTTGCTAATGTTGCGCCGATCAGCGACCAAGACCGAATACTGAGTGCTATCAAACTCGCAACCGAGTATAAACGCGAAGAGGCGCTGCTCAAGGCTGATACTCTTCGAAACCCGAACGAGATTCCGGTTAGCGATACCAAGCCGAGTTACGAAATAATGTGGGCACGCCAGGCGATGCAGATGTTAGAGAACGAGGGCCTCACGGAGTACATCCGAGCTGGCGGCGGTCTTCAAGCATTCGATAGGGGGTGGACATTTGATCGCCATCCCGACGAGAGACGCGTCGATGGAAAAATAATCGACTCGTTACGGCATGTCACGTTTTTCCGTCGGGAAGAGTTGCAGAGTTTCACTTATTTTCTCGAGTCAGCGACGCGATTCAATCAAGCGAACGCGGGTGAACTGTGGAAACGAGCATTGAGCGGCATCCTGGGCGAAGAGCCAGACGAACTCGCGCTCACGGAGAATCTCGATCAGCTTGCTGGGAAATATTTGGGTGTACAGTGTCACACCGGTTTTTTGCTGTATAGCTACAAGGAACTCGGGGGCCTTAGCCAAGAGCATCAAGCGAATTTACTGCACCAAGTTGCAGTAAAAATCAATCACATGAGAGACGCTGAGGCGAAACGGATCGCAAAATATTCCGATTCAGGCACAATTCGAAAATGGGTTCGTGTCCCGAACTCACTTAAGAGGTGGGAGTTTTGGTATCCGGAGTCCCGAGGCCTTAATGCCCATGGATGGATCCCTCGTGAGTTTCTCCCATGACGGTCTTGAATAGGACACGCCGCGATTCCCTCGAGAATCTAGAAGTGAAGGACCCACCGGGCCGACCGCTCGCCTTTTCGATTCGTGATCTCTCAAAGTGTTACTCGACCGTCGATGGACCCGCTCTTGATCGCGTGTCCGTCGACATACCGGCTGGGATTCGGCTCGCTGTGCTCGGCCGCTCGGCCGCTGGCAAAAGCACTCTGATGCACTTGTTGGGTTTGCTTGACAATCCAGATGCCGAGGGAGAGATTCGGTATTTCTCAGGCGATACTGAGGTCAATTACGCAGACCCTTCGTCATCTGAGTTGACAATCGATCAAATCCGTGGGCGCCATTTCGGCTTCGTCTTCCAGCAGGGTCATTTGCTCGAACATTTGTCATGTATCGACAATGTTGGGCTGAGTATGGCACTCGGTGGTCGCAGCCGGTCGGAACGTCTGCCGCGGGTGACGAACGTTTTGCGTCGGCTAGGTTTGGAAGAAGCCCTCGAACGTTCTCCGCGACAACTGTCGGGTGGACAGCGTCAGCGGGTCGCGCTCGGTCGAGCATTGGCTCACTCTCCTCATGTGGTCTTCGCGGACGAACCGACCGGAAACCTCGATCCAGAGAACGCCAGCAATGTCATGCGTCAGTTGGTGCAATGGCAAAAGCAGGGCGTCGATCAGGCTCGCACACTGCTGTTGGTGACGCACGACATTCCACTGGCGTTTCAGTACTGCGATCACTTCTTAGTCGTGCGTGGCGGCAAGTTTGTTGACGGGATATTCGCCAAGGCAGATATCCCGCGGGCGGACAAGTCATTTCCAACGATCGCCAACCCGGACGATCTGCTCGACCTGATGATGCATGGCCAGATCCAGAAGAAATCCACGGCATCCGTCCACGCTTCGCTGCAACTCACCCAGGCAGCCGATCACGAATCAGAAATTGACGAATCCGAGACGCCTGAGGATATTTCAGATGATCCAGCAGGGAACCATTTGAGTGGTCCGCCTTTTGGATTCATTCGGCATTTAGCTTTTCGTGATATTGTTCGTCGTGAAAGTCTGGGTGTCACGCTTGTTGGCTGGTTAATCCTCGCTCTGATGACCGTTCTCTGTACGGTTGGTTGGGGATTGCTGGAAGGAAAGACAAGACTGCTCGACCAAGAGCTCTCGAAACCGACAGCGCGTCGCCTGGATATCAATGTTCCGGTTGGTCAACTTGCGTCGATCGACGATGAAGCGGTCGAGCGATTAAGCAAGATTACCACTCGCGATGGCCGAGATGCATTTGGTGACCCAGCGCAACAGATCAGGCGTTGGAATCAAGCCAGTTTCCTATTCTATCAAGGGAACGAGGACAACACGGGAAATTACTCCAATGGTCGCACGTTGATGATCGGTGATCCGTTGATTGAAGCGATTGAATTTATTGGCGAGAAAAAGCCAAGCGGGTTCACGGACGATCGTGCACCGCAGATCATTATCGATCAAGAGTTTCTTGCCGACTTTGTCGTCGCGGACGATCAGAATTTCGTCGATATTGCCTATAAGGACTCAAAAATTCGACTTGAGATCCTCGGTGTCGCAGACAAGATTCCTGGCAGTTTGCCATCGAGCTTTATCGTCCCAAACGGTTTAGCGCACTCACTGCAGAATCACGAGGTCGTTCTTGATACTGATTTAGCCGAATTGTCGCATGTATCGATTGCCCCGGTCACGAGAAAGGAATACGACTCATGCGTTGGCAAGCTCCGCGAGTTTCGGCTCACAAGTCGTTTCGAGCTGAGTTGGGAGCCTGACTCAGCGATCAAGCTGACGGTCAAGGATGATGGGACGCTAACGAAACAGCGTCTGGAACAGTATGCAGACGCGATCATCGCGAAGATGGCCGAACAAGAAATGGTCAGCGGAAGTTTGCTCGTTCGATTCCCACCCCTGCAGACGACGCGCAGCGTGCCCTATACGTATCAGTGCGCATCGCTGTACGTCAACGAAGACGATGTCAATGAACTCGACCGCGTCGCCGACGAAGCGCAGACTCTGGGATTCGAACCAATGAACAGCGATACGCTGATCGTGCTCGCGATTTTGCGCAACACGGTCGGCCCACTACGCGTCATGCTGACCTGCGTGATTTGCGTCACGTTTGTCGTGGCATCCCTCGCGACGGGAGTGAGCATGTGGCAGCGTGTACGCCAAAAGCGTCATGAGATCGGAATTCTGAAAGCATGCGGAATGACCACTTCACGTGTGATGTTGGTCTTCGGGCTCGAAGGGCTGATGCTTGCGGTCGCTGCTGCCGCCTTCAGTTTGCCGACCAGCTATGCGATCGGAACCGCCATTGGGGACTACCTTGCGAAAATCGGAAAACAGGATGGCAATCTTTTCGTGCTCGATCCATTGATGGCCGCGTGCGTGTGCTTGATCCTCGTCATGGTTTGCGTGGGTTCCTGTTTGTTCGGCACAATTAAGTCTGCACGTTTGAAACCTGCCGTTTCGGTTAGGTAATGAGCTCAATGATTGTATATCCTCAAATGACGGAAATGACTACGTTGACCCGGCAACCTAGGGGAATTACAATTCCTAGGGCGAGTTCGTTCCCAAGTTTAACTCAGGCGTAAATAATGCTCCGTTTTTCCACCTGCTCGGCGCTGAGCGGCTTACTGTTTTCGCTCGTTGTTTGCACTTCCGCAGAAGCCCAAATCAGCATTTTAGCTCCGAAGTCTAACGATGCGTCCCAAACAATGACGTTGAAAGACTATCTACTTGAGGGAATTGTCGGGGAGGACGCATCGGGCACATATCAAGGCGTCGATATCAAAACCGTCTTGGAGCAGGCAGACAACAAGGTGGTGATCACGGGTGAGGTAGAAACCTCGAATCAGCGGGCGCTACTGGAGAACATGCTGAAGACCTCGCTGATCCAGGGCAAGGAAAATACGCCACGCCTCGTCGACTGGCCCGATGGCACCCCCAATCCGGAGGTTGACGCGAGCGGGATGGTAATCAGGGGACGATCGAACGATGCGCCACCTCGTGGCGGAGACCGGACAATCAACTTAAGCAGTGCGGAGCGAGTCTTCTCAGTCGCCGATTTTCCTTACTCTGACCCTGAAGGAAGACCGCTGGCTGAGTTGCGAGTCGATCGCTTGCCAACGACGGGTAGCCTGATGCTCGATGGTCGGGCAGTGACTTTGGACGCTCGTATTTCTGCAGCCCAGCTCGCAAGTGGTGCATTGAAATATTCAGCGACTGCACGCGGTGCCAAGTCGGTTGGCGTGGCCGGAAGCGTTTCGGACTCGATCCTGTTTTCGGTGAGTGACGGAACTTCATTCTCTGCGACGCCGTCAACCATCTCCCTCGTCTACAATTCACCGCGGCCGGGCCCTGTCGACCCTACGAGGGGTGGGGGCAGACCATTCGTCTACGAACCGCCGAAGCCCCGAGGATTACCGGTTCCCATCGGAGGCGCGTGGTGGGCACCGTCGAATTATTGGCAAGCACCGGGCTACTCAGCTAGTTATTACCACTCTTCCTCTTCATGTGTCGAGACTTTCAATGGCTGTGGGCCGGTTGTCGATGCTTGTTCTGTGAGCACTTGTTGTGGTTGTGAGGTGCTGAACTCGTGTGTCGTCGATACGAACTGTTCGCCGTGTGGGTCGAGTTGTTCTTCATCCTTCGTCCCGACGATGAGGACTTGTGGCGTCGTGGTGCCAAACTTTGCCATGCCGCTCGCGTATGTCGTCCCGCCCACTCATACTCGCCTCGCGGCGCCCTACCTTACCGGGGACCGAATCGCTCTGTATGCGAGCAATCGTATCGACCAAGCAGCAGATGGACGCGTTTATGTTTCGTCGCGTCGACCGGCACTGCCAGATGTTGATTTGGGTGGAACTCCTCGCATCGCGGAGGGTTATTACGCTCTTGGCGTAAGCGAGTATTGGAAAGGCAACTATGAGGAAGCCATTGGGCTGTTGAAGGATGGAATCAATGCCTACGAATCCGACGCTCGGCTTTGGTACTTCAAGGCCTTCTCGGAGGTTCGTCTCGGACGAAAGGTCGACGCAGGACGTTCACTCGGCATGGCAGCGGTGGTCGAACGGGTGCGTCCTTCTCAGAAAAAAGTTGTGTCTAAAGCTATCGAGCGTTTCCAAGGTGAATTTCGCGTGCAAATCGAACGTGCCCGTCTGATTGTCGCTGGGATGACCGATACCGATGCGTCCGGCAAGATAGACATACAGGTCGCGTCGCGCTAGCCCGGATTATTCACCTGGATTCTTCTTGGCAGTTATCGTTCGTCAAGTTGCGGACATTTGATTTTCAACTTGACTCTCGAAACTTCTCGGCTCGTTAGACGGTGCTCTCCTGGGGTTGGTGAAGTCGGTCCATCTCCAAGTATCTACGTGTTCCCCTTTTCGTTCCGGAGATGTGACGCAGTCTGGCCGCGAAAAGTATTAACGCGCTCTTGCCGTCTGGGAATGCACCTACAACGTAACCGTACACCAGAACCGTTGTGGGCGCGGGATTTAGGTTGGTGGGTTTGATTCGTTCCTCACGCGGAGAAGACTCATGCCGCGTTTCCAATCGTCCAAGCTCTGGGCCGAGCGTTTGCGACGTTTTGAGCAGGCTCAGATGACCGTCGCCCAGTTTTGCAAGGTTGAAGGTGTCTCGCAGCCGTGAGCGTTCGGTGAACTACGTGGTGTGGGCTTAGCGGCGGCGTTTTCGGCGGCGGCTCTATTCTTTGGTGAGCGTTCTGTGAAGTGCATCTTGCAAGGTGGTTTAGGTTGGCGGAATTTGTTTCCTCCAACTTGGGAGCCTTACCCATGGCACGTTCGAAGCGGTCGGTCGAGAAAGAAGAGTTTTGGCGATTGGTGCTCAATGAGCACGCCGTCAGCGGTTTGTCGATAAAAGCCTTTTGCAAACGCGAAGCGGTTTCCGAAGCGTCGTTCTATTTTTGGCGGCGTGAACTGGCGATTCGTGATGAGCAGTCCGGTCAAACTCCAAACTCTCCTGCGATCATCCCTGTTCGCGTTGTCGACTCAGAGTCGTGTCACTCACAAGCCGATCTCACCGACGGCGACCAGCGACCAGCCAGTTCAGGTGTGGTCGAAGTCACCGTTCCCGGCGGGTTTACTTTACGGGCCGACGCGGCGACGGACGCCCAGCACGTTACCGCTTGGCTCCTAGCCCTTTCGCGTGTGGCCGCCTCATGATTAGCATCGCATCGTCCACTCGCATCTTCGTTGCCACCTCGCCCACCGACATGCGAAAAGGATTCGACGGCTTGCAAGGACTTGTCGCTGGTACCCTCGGCCAAGACCCGCTTTCAGGTCATCTGTTCCTCTTCGTCAATCGTCGACGCGATAAACTCAAGGTACTCTACTGGGACGGCGACGGGCTCGCGATCTGGTACCGCAGGCTTGAGCAGGGAACCTTTCAGATGCCCTCGATCCACGATGACAAAACCTCGGCCGAGATCAATCGCGAGGACCTTCTGTTGCTTATTCGCGGCCTCGACTATGAGAATGTTCATCGGCGAAAACGATACAAGCTTCCCGACTGCGAAACAGTCAAAGACAGCGATCCGATGACCGTTTAACGACTGACTTTCCGCGTCACATCAACGCATCAAACGCTCGCTTGTTGGCATCCATCAGGTGAGCGTTTTTCTTTTGAAAATATTCAATTTCTGTCGAACCGGTGTCTCGGCCGCGCGTAGCGAACATCATGGATGCCGCTGAACTCAAACGCGAAAACGAAAGACTGAAGCAACAGCTTCAAGAAACCGCCGCGCATCAAGCGGCACTCGAAGAACAGTTTGCCCGAACGATCGCCGAGAAAGACACGCTCGTTGGGTCGCTTCGCCATCAAATCAAACTGCTGCTTTTGAAAGTTCGTGGCTCGCGGCAAGAACGCATCGATCCTGATCAGTTGATGTTGTTCTCAATCGATGAGCTCAGAGAACTCGCAGATGAGCTTCACGCAGAAGCCGAAGAAGAAACCGCCGGGGAGGAAGACTCCACTGGCAAGAAAAGAAAGCGTCGTGGTCATGGTCGCCGCGACTTATCGGAAGTCGAACCGACGCGAGTGCTCCGTCACGAGTTACCCGAAGATCGGCGCAAGTGCGCGTGCTGCGGTGAGACCTGCACCGAGTTCGCGGTCGAAAGCAGCAAGCAGATCGAGATCATCCCGGCCCGAGTCGAAGTGATCCAGCATGACCGCGTGAAGTATGCCTGCCGTGCGTGCCAAGAGAACGTTGTGGTCGCTCCCAAGCCGCCGCAACCGATCGAGAAAGGCTTACCCGGTCCAGGACTCTGTGCGCACGTCACCCTCTCGAAATTCGGCGACCACACTCCGCTTTATCGCCTTGAGGATATCTTCTTGCGAACTGGGCTTGAGATTCGTCGCAGCACGCTGTGTGGTTGGCTGATCAAGCTGGCTGAGCTGGCCCGTCCGCTGGCGATGCGAATGAAGTACTTGGTGCTTCAGTCGAAAGTCATCCACACGGACGATACTTCGATCAAGATGCTCGAGCCAGGTGCGGGGATCGCTCGAGAAGCCAAGTTCTGGCCTTACCTTGGCGATTGGCTACATCCTTACGCGGTTTACGATTTTACGATCGACCGAAAGCGTGACGGGCCTTTGAATTTTCTTGAAGGTTACCAAGGATATCTTCAAGCCGATGCGTATTCGGGATACGACTGCATCTACGCGGGTGGTCGCGTGCGCGAAGTGGCGTGTTGGATTCATGCGCGGCGTTACTGGCATCAAGCGATTGATAATGATGGGGTTCGTGCGAACACAGCGTTATCATTCATCGCTCGGTTGTCACAGATCGAAGGACAACTGCGTGAAGCCTATCCAAGGACCAACCTGCAAGGTGAGCGTGATTTTGCATTGGTGGCAGCGGCTCGCCAGCAGCATTCGCTTCCAATTTTGCACCAGTTCAAATCATGGATGGATCGCGAACTGGAAACGGGTCGCGTGCTTCCCAAGAGTGCGATCCGGCAAGCGTTCACGTACACGCTCAACCAGTGGTCGGCGTTGTGTCGTTACACCGAGGAAGGCTATCTATCGTTTGAAAACAATGCGGCCGAAAGGTTGGTCAAGAACCCGGCAATCGGTCGGAAGAATTATCTATTTGTCGGTGGGATGCGTGGCGGTCGCGATGCGGCGGTTTTCTATTCACTTGTCAGCAGTGCGAAGGCCAACGGAGTCGAACCGTTCGCTTGGCTTCGCGACGTGTTCGATAAGCTACCCTCTCACCGCAGCGGAGAGGCTTTCGCCCAAGCATCCGCCGGCCAGTCGGTCACCAGCGAGGAACTGGACGCGTTGTTGCCGGACCGATGGCTGCAGTCGCATCCCGATCACGCCTGGACGATGGACACCATTCGCCGTAAAGAACGCCAAGCGAAAGAAAAACGCCGCCGCCGAAAACGCCGCCGCTAAACCTCGCTCCCCCCAACGCCGTTCACCGAACGCTCACGTCATCCAACGTTGTTTGGTCCACAAGGAGCGAAACATCAAAGGCAAGCTTTCCAAACGTCATTGGGGCGAGCTGTCGCGTCTGTTCACGCGACTTCGCAGCGTTCAAGGAATCGAAGCAGCTGAGGAAGTCTTCGGCGATCTGAAAACATTTCTGGAGCCGATCAATGCGGAAGCGTATCGAAGTCTGCACGAAGCTGGCGATGACCTGCTGGCGTTACATCGCTTGAACGTCCCTAACACGCTTCACCGTACTCTGCTGAGCACCAACGCAATCGAGAATTCGTTCTTGAACACGCGTCGCAAGCTTGGCCGGGTGACGCGATTTCGGGCAGAGACCGATCAAGCCAGCCGTTGGCTTTCGCATGCGTTACTGGAGGCCGAGAAAGGCTTCCGTCGGATCTCTGGGCACTCCTCTTTGCCAGCGTTGACGGCGGCTCTGGCCCGCCCAAAATCGGACCCGGAGTAAATCGTTTTCTCCCTTCCAGACTTCGCCTACGGCGAAGTCTGGAAGGGAGATCTTGTTGCAAATCCAAACCCACTCACCTACGTTTTCACCAGAGAGATCATCAAGAGTTTCAACAAGAAATGGGACATCCCCTTCTTTGCGGCGGATCTTGTCCATCGTCCAAGTGAGAGTCGGATTCGACTTCAGCCAGCGATCCGGAAGCAAGGCGTCCAGTTCATCGCAGGTCACTTGCTCACCCGATTGGCATTGCTCGGTCGACTAGTGGTGACATTTGTTCGCTGGCCCGCGTTGTTCAGCGCGACAATACCGGCCGCATTCGCCAAACATTCGACCAATGGGAAGACATTTCCCGGTCCCACCCAGGACTTTCCAGATCCGTGGTTGAGATCGGTCGCCAATCACGAGAATCTGTTCGAACTGACCAAGACCGGGGCGTTCTATCGTCGAATATCTGGCGTTGATTCCTCGCAGATATGGCGACACGAACTCGATGGAGTCGTAAAGGTGTGGCGTGACCTCCATACGACACGCGCCCAGACATCCTCTGGACGTGTCGTTGACTTTGCACCTCGCTGGTAACGCGACGCTTGTTTCGATCTTGACGCGTTTATCGAATCGGCTTGCCGTAGCGTCGAACTTGCATTTGACCGGTCGAGTCCGTGGTTGCTTCCACACTAACGGCATGGCCGCGGTGTGTTGGAGAGAGCGAATAGCTTCGACTGACTGGAGCACTGAACCCCGTGCCGTATACGGATTCCACAACGTTGGTCCGTCCTTGGGGGCCCGTCGTGATGCGCACCGAAACACCATTGCGTTGGCCATCGAAGGCCGCGGCACCCGATGCATACGTTCGGGCTAACGCCTCGGCACGTCGGGCTCGCTCCATCGCCCGCTGATAGGCATCGGTGGCCGAGTGTGGTGCGTTGATCCGATCTACCATGTGCGAAGGTCGACCATCATGTCGTGTTCGGAGAGCCGTGCGAGGCGTACGCGTCACGGTAGTTACCGGAAGCTCGTTGGTCGGTTCGACATCGCGAGTTTGATCCTGTGTCGGTTCGGATGGTTTATCTCCATCGCTCCAATCGATCAGGTCGAGTGCGCGATCCCTCAGGGCCTCTGTTCGCTCGAGAATAGCATCAAAAAGGGAGCGATGCTCACCGGCACTGTCCTCGTCGGTACTCGGGAAATCTCGTAATTCAGTGGAGGGGCCATGCTGGCTTCTGCGGATCTCTGCATCGTTGTCCACCAACAACGGAACGCACGTGATCCCTGCCGAAAGGACGATGGCTGAAAACGACTTCCAATACATGACTTCGTACTCCGCTGGATTGATGACCAAAAACTGGGGTGTTTTGAGTGGTGTGCTCCCTCTGTATGTCTGTCTGATTTGGGTTTGCGACATCAGTTGAGCGCGGAAATTGCCCAAGTCGCCAGAAGGATCAATGTCGCAGTCCGAAAGCGTTTGCCCACTTAATGTTAGTCCGGGAAGCAACGGAGTCTCCTCGGTCCAATCCAACGTTCGCGGCGATTGAGCCGTCATGCACAAGGGAGATTGTTAGATGAGTAAACTTGTACGAATGATCGCGGTCATTGCGACCTGCGTTGCGGTCACCTCAACCGCACACGCCCAAGGCTTTGGAAACGCATCCGGCTACGGTGGAGGATTCGGTTTTCCCGGGGTCTCCAGCGGAGCGTCTGTCGGTCCTGGTGGTTCACACGCCACCGGACGCGCATCGGGCCCCAGTTTCAACCGTGGGTTTGCCCACACAATCAATCGTCCAGGAATCTCGCAGGCCCACGGGCTTGGGATTCACCACGGCCCGAGTACGTTCGGGAACTCTCAAAGTACCGCCATGCGAAATCGGTACGTCCAACAGTCGTTGAACACGACCATTCATGGAAACAAGTACGGAATGGTCGGTGGTTCGGTGAGTGGATCGGTCACGGTTGGAAACGTCAGCCGATCGTTCAGCCGATCGTTCGGACGAGGTGCTGGTGGCAGGGCCGGTTCAGGAAGTCACCTTGGACGCAGCGCAGCAGGAAGCAGTGTCGGATATCCGTATCTGCCGTGACGGAACAGCGAAAGGCTTTCTCCCCGTTTGAAGCCTCTGGGGATTCATTTCCCGGGGGCTTTTCTGATTTGGCGGTGCCCCATGAAACCGACCAACGAAAGCAGCCACAACGATCTGACTCGGCACGACCAAAGAATCCCGAAGAAATGGCAATGGGATGTCGCAGAGCCGACCAAGACGGTCATGAAACAGCATCGAAGTCAACGCGTACTCGGCAGTCGAGACGCAGCTCACGAAAACCGAGTTTCTTCCAGGGAGACGACAAATGACTAAGTTCACGAAATTACTGAGTGCCGCCTTCATTGTATGTGCCTTTGCAGCAGCACAGAATGCTGATGCTCAGGGTGTGGCCGTTGCAAACGCTACGAATTACGGTACCGGAGGCACCGCTGTCGCCAATGCTATGAATACCGGGTTCGGTGGTTCGGCAATCGCCAATTCAACCAACTACGGTGCCTATGGCACATCAGTACCGAAATCGTTGCCGGAAGCCCTGCCGCCTCCCTGTGCAGGACCCTTACACGAGAATTCGCGAGAAGTACTCACATTTGTAAGTGCTGAGATAACAGCGACTTGCGGGTTCCGATACTCATCCGCTTAGAGATGCGGCGGATGTGACACTCTCCAACTTTCAGTGGTTGAAAAGTTCTCTGGTTCGGGCGTCACATTCGATCCTCAAGTGATCGTGTGTGACGCGACTCTGACGAGGTGGCCGGACGGCAGCATGCCATGAATTGAAATCGGGACTTCGCTGACTACTTTGGAAGCCCGAACCCGGGGTGCAAAAAGTCCGCTCCGACCGGACTTTCCCCGTGAAAACAGCATAATCTCGATGGCGAGCTTTCGTAACGTCTACACCTCTTTGATGCTCGTAATCGCCAAGTCCACCGACAAGGAATTGGCCCGCCAAGTGAGCTACTTGAAGGCCGAAAACCAGATCCTGCGAAGTCGGCTGCCGAAACGACTGAGCCTGACACAACGCGAGAAGAATCGACTGGTCCGATTCGCCAAGAACCTCGGTTCAGCACTGAACGAGCTCGCTACAATCGTGCACCCATCGACGATCCGTCGCTGGATTCGAGAAGACTCGGGCAAGAAGGGAAAGCAACAACCCAAAAAGGGGCGGCCAAGAACAGCAGAAGACATCGAGAAGCTGATTCTGAAACTGGCCAAGGACACTGGCTGGGGCTACACCCGAATTCTTGGCGAACTCAAAAAGCTCGGCATCGAATCGGTGACTCGAAATACGGTGAAAAACATCCTGAAGCGCAACGGTTATGAAACGGGTCCGGAGCGTGGCCCAGGCACTTGGGATGAATTCTTGAAACGCCACGCGGCAACCATGTGGCAGTGCGACTTCTTCTCGAAGAAGATCGTCTCAAAGACAGGGCTGCGAGACGTGTTTGTTCTCGTGTTTTTGCACGTTGAGACTCGTCGGGTGTTCATCACGCCGGCGACGTATAAGCCAGACCAAGAGTGGATGGTCGAGCAAGCTGAAGAGTTCATTCGTCACACCGAATCAGAGAAGCTGCCCTGCAAAATCCTGATGCACGACAACGACGGCAAGTACTCACAACCATTCCTTGACACATTCAAGAACAAGAAGATCGAGACTCGGAGGACAGCCATTCGCTCACCCAATACGGTTGCCTTCGTCGAGCGGTTTGTGCAAACGATCAAGCAGGAGTGCCTAGATCACTTCATCGTGTTCGGCGAGAAACACATGAGCTTGCTTTGCTCAGAGTTCACCGAGCACTACCACCAAGAGCGCCCTCATCAGGGCCTGGAAAATGGGTTGATAGAGAAGTCACAAAGCAAGGCGCGGAGTAATCCGGCTCCTTCCGCGGACACCATTTGGCTCAGCGAAATCCGCTGCAACGAACGCCTTGGTGGATTGCTGAAGAGCTATTCGCGAAGAGCAGCATAGGCTCGCGTAGTGGGCGGTAAAGCTGCACATTTCCGCATCCTCTTCCGACAAGCGCTTTGTATACGTTCGCTTGCGTTGCTTGAGCAAGAACCGCTCGATAAAATCGTCATCGATCAAAGGATGGTCGTGGCTGTGGCTCCTTCCATGATCCAGCCAACAGAACGGGATGGCCCCGTTTCGAAAATACCGATCTCCGAACGGCTGAATGTTTACGATCAACGAAGTCCACTCGATGGGATCGTCCGAGAACGAGCCCATTGAATGCCGCACTCCGCCATCAACGCCGAAGTGGACGCATCTATTATACTCGTCCAGCTAGATGCCTGCGAGAAACTCTAGCCAGTCTTTCAGTCGTTTGATTTTGTCGGCACGACCGGTTGCATAGTGCCCCTGTCCTTCGTACTCGATGTACGTGACGAGATCACCCTTGCCTTGCTCACGAGCTCGCCAGTAAAAGTCGCGGCTCTCGATAGGCGTCACTCGCGTATCTGCAGTACCGTGAATCAATAGTAGCTTCGCGTTGAAGTTCTCCATCAGGTTAGCAGGAGAGCGTTCGCCCTGAAATTTCTTCCATGTCGCCGGGTCATCCAACGGCCCCGTAGCGCGTTCGACGTAGCCAGCAACAGAACCGCCGATCTGCGGGTCTGCTTGCCGCAGGACTTGGCTGATGCCAGCTTCACTGATCCCGAATCCCCAAGGAAAAGAAGCTTGATGGCCGTTGACTTCACCTTGAAACGTCAGGTGACGGAGAGTCAAATAACCTCCGTAGCTCATGCCGAAGACGCCAACGCGTTCTGGCGGAATGCCCAGAAGTTCAGAGGCATACTTCGCCGCGTAGATACCGTCGAGCGTATCGCTACCGCCATAGTCTCCAATCTGAGCATTGGCGAATGCACCCGAGCCACGGTTGCCTCGCGGGTTGGGGCTGAACACATAGATACCAGCCTCACACAACACCTGCTTCGTAACATCGAAGTCGGTATAAGCGCCGTAGAAGCCTTCAATCAGCACAATCGCCTGTTCGCGGGGGAGCGGATTTTTGGGCGAGTACAGGTACCCGAAGATCTCACCTTCGAAGGTCTCGCCGTCAATATCATAGGTAATGTCATCGAAGGTCTTGTAAACGTGCTCTTTGACCGTGCAATGTACGATGTCGCTAGCAAGCTCCTTCGAAATGCCGGCTAGGTCGACCACCTCAATTTCCTGAGGAGCAAGGTTGAGATCGCATATTTTCAGTGGGTCGGTCAAGTATTGCTGTGCAACCATAACGCGTTCGGGCTTGGTATCCAGAAGCTCGATGCCGCCCTCAAGCTCAATCGACCGCTCGAGTGTGCCTGCCTCTGGGTCTACGACACGTAGTTCCTGACGTCTAATCCCATTCAGCAAGACGATTAACTTGGCCCTACCGCCTAAACTGGCTACCTTTAGATCGGCGACATCTGCCGAGGTCTGTTGGCTCAGCTTGGTTTCATTGGAAGCGAAATCGTAGACTCTTATGTAAGGCGTATCATTTTCGGTGACGCCGTAGCCAACCTGAGTGGTCGAGAGCCATTTTTTGGGTAAAGCCAAGTCTGTGCGTTTTATCTCAGGATCTGTTACCACGGTGCTAGCAGGAGTGATTCGTGTTAGATCAACATAAACCAAGTTGTGTTTGGTGCGATCGCCGTCCTTCGCGGTGACAAAGATGACCCCTTCTTCTTCGGGGTGCCAACTAATCGATCCCCAGGTCAGCTTGAAAGCCTCATCCTCGTCCTTGTAAACCGCCATGTCCTCACCAGTTTCCAAGTCAAGGATGCGGACTTCGCCAGGGCTACCCTCTTTACTGTGTACAACCCTGGCGGTGTAGGCCACACGCTTGTAGTCCTTGCTGAAAGCGTAGTCGTAAAGATACGGCACGTTGGTCAGCTTGGTCTTGGTGGCGGCGTCTTTGTTGAAAACGTAGAGATTGTACTCCTCGTTTCTTTCTTCATCCCCCTTGAAGTACCACTGACTGGTGACCGCGTTATAGGTAAATTTCCAAGCAGCAACGTTGGCGAGATCTGTCGCATTCAGCTCTTCCGCTTTATCGAAGGAGATGACCGAGTTCGGTTGTAGATCCGCAACTACAAAGGTTGACGTCGCACTCTCGCGAATTAGCCCAATCTGGTTGGCCGCGTAGGATCCATAAATCGCATAGCTGCGATAGGGCCACTGATCTAGGTGTTTGGCCAGGTCGATAGACCTGTCTTTGAAGACGGTGGTTTCAGATTCTTGGGCGAGGATTAAGTCTGGAACGAGAAATATGAGCAATGACGACGCTAGAACAAGTTTCATTATCTTTTACCTGATTCATTCGTTGGACTGACTTCGTCGACAAGTTAACGGGCCAATCGGATCAAAACCGGAATCGGTAGTTTATCGCTTTCGTTTGTTCCGTGTTGGGGATGCAGTAAAACGACCTTAGAATGGACCGTCAAGAATCAACGGTCGGCCTACGCCGCGCACTTTCAAACTATCGAACATGAGGTACCCGAGGCATTCTTCATCATGACGAACGACGACTTGGACAACTCAGACTCGTCTTTTTGCGAATCCGAATTGGCAGCAAAAACTTGCACAATTGCGGCATGGTATCGTAATCGGAGGCTACCAGGCATCACCGAAAGTCAGTTCCGTGTCGACAAGTTTGCCGTCCGTAAAGTCTTCGCCGAGAAGCATCCTCTCGCGCTTGTTTCGGGAATTAAGGTTGACGATCAATGGAACGGGCTTCGCACCTGGATATTTGATCCACAACTTTACCAATGGCCTGTTTTCCCCGTTTACTCGCTTGGTCCCGTGGTACTTTGCGATTGCCCTCTTTTTCTGAACAATCTCCCAGATCGCGGGAGCAGAACCCGGACTTTTGCGCCGTTCAGTCACAATCCAGAATTCCAAATCGTCGCCTACTGCAAGCTCGGAAAACTTCACCGATTCGAAACCCACTGCGTCTACGGACGAGCGATCTGCTCCCGTATCAACCTCTGCGGTAAGAATCCATTTCGTTGAACTGGATGAAGTTCCAATCTTTAGCTTACCGTCACCACCTACGATTGGCTTCTTACTGTCTTCGCAAAACGCATTGACGCTGGCAAGTTGCAGAAATGCAGCACATATGCCGCACCGGAAGATCGTTGACATTCTAATAGAACTCCAGGTTTTAAGATTTTGCTCACGCTGCACAGGTTCGAATGTTCTCCAAAGTTGTCGGATGTCGACTCACTTGGGGGCGAGCAATAACGGCGACGAAACATGAAGTGTGCTTGTCCTAAGGAGTCACGCATTCATGCGCAAGCACTTTTGTGACATTCGCAACTCGACGAATCCCGCCAACTGCCCGGCAGCAGCACAGCTTGCTTGGACACCTGCCCCCTTCGGTTTTCGCAGCGCGAACAAGGCCAAGCGACCACGACAAACGCTACGCATACGCATCGCTGCCTGCGGTTTTGATTAAGATATCCAACAATTGGTTGATCACAATTTTCCCAAGCTCGGACCTAAAAGACTACTTTGCACCGCTTCTGGGCTGAAGCACCGACGATGCGAACATGGACGGCCCCCTTCGACTAACTCGCACTGATTATTCACCGAGCACAGAATTTTGTCTACGAAAACCAGGAAAAGCTCTCAAACTTCAGAGAGCTATATCCATGCGCTACTTGATGGTCGAAACAAGACCATTCGATGATTACTTGACGACACTGAGTGTCTTCTCACCGCTAGCGGCAATATGCTCTCGGATATGACGTGGCAAGATCACGCAGCCGCTTGATGCCGTGCCCGGGTTCTTGACGCTGTCGCCGTGAATTTGAAAGGCCGTTCGGCCATGAGCGGTATGCCCTTCGGGCGTTAGCGGCAAGACGAACTTGCCGGTCTTCTTGCTGTCGATCGGGGCGGCGATCTTCCATTTCCCAGCTGGAATCGGCCCCTTGTTTTTCACGCTTTCCTGAGATGGATCATTCTTTGCAGCCCCAGCACCTGAGTAGCCCTTTGCCCAAACGATCTTATTTCGCTTCAACTCACCCGACGACTGGTCGTATTGAAATGCGCCACTCCCGCGCAACGCCTTCCACGTGTCTTTTCCAACGATGCCGTCTGCTGTTAGTCCGCTCTTGGTCTGGAATGCCTTGACGGCTGTTTGGGTCCCGTTGCCAAACTTGCCATCCGAAGAGATACCGAGCAACTTCTGGACGAGCTGCACATGAGGCCCTTCGTCGCCCACGCGGAGATTCGGAATGGTAGGTTTGGGAGCTTCCGCAACAGCAACGCAACACGGAACGACCAAAGCAAGAACGGCCGAGCTAACTGATTTCGTAAACATTTGTTGGAAAACTCCAGTTGGAAATGAGGTTGTATGTCCTGTTCACTTCGAACAAATCTGGTTTCTCTGGCATTCCATGTTTGAAACCTTCTCCCAGTCTGTCAAGGACATGTGTAAGACGATGCGGTTGCAGACGCGCAACGAACGTATTCATATCACTCCTCCTTGAGAGGTTTGTCATTTAACTCGTCGAGCGATTCGAGCGTAAAGCAACCGTCGTTCCCAATCGCATTCGTTCCCTTATGCCAGTACACATCGCCGCGAACAAACTCTGTCTCGAATTCAATGTCTTGGGAACTTCCCGATTTTTTTGTAACAGTGACGCACCCTGTGTTAGCCGTCAGGAAAGTAAGCACGACCGTCCACTTGACCTCTAGCGTGCCAGGAGCGATCGACGACACCTTTGGGTTCGCCCAAGACGCGTCACAAAGGCGTTGTCGATCCTCCCGCCCAAATTGTGACACTATGGATTCAGGAATTCCTTCTGTTGGTTCAAGTCTCAGTGAACATTGAAGGTAATCGTTTGGACTGATGGATATCGCTCTCGAGAGTTTTTCAAGATCTTGGGGGTCGACCGAAACAGACTGAGTCACTTCTACAGCAGCGAAAGGCGTCTTTTCCGTTGAATGTCCAGGTCGCAGCGTCTGAGAAAACAATATGTCTAGTAGTAGAACTGCACCGAGCGCGCAAGAAAGTAAGTCGAGGAACGACATGCTCACGATTGAGATCGACTTATTCTTCTTCCGTTTCATGCGCCGTCGCCATCGCGTTCTATGAGAAGGTCGTCTTGTGTCACTGAAAACGCGAGAATTGGTTTTCCGTGTTGAGTATCAGACAGTTTGACACTGATTTTTGGTCTAGTCTCCCAAATGCCACCCCAGTGAAGATTGACTGGCTCAACCACGAATGGCGCAGTTGCCAACTCACGAAGCGCGAGCAGTGCTTCCGCTCCAGCCTGTTGCAGGAGAAGGGGTTGCTGATCTCGAAGGTATCTCAACCCGTCTGACCGAACGTTTTCGCTCAACGATTCTGCAAGTGACACGCGTTCGCTGAGCGGAAGCCGCCGAACCTCCGGACCGTTCATAGCTGCTAAGAGCACAAGGGACGGTGTTGCTTTCGTAGACACAAGAGTCTTTGACAAGTCTAGCTGTGAATCACGCTCAACTATCGGATTCAACAAGCGTAGCCCCTGGGCCGAAGCTAAACCGCCGTCTTGAACGATGTCCTCCGCCAAGAGATCACAAAGTGTTGCGGCGAACCACCGCGAATACGGAACGTCCTTCATTTCTTCGTACCGCTGCTTCAGTACGCTCGGCAAGCCAGCAGCATTGCGGTACCGGACATCAAACTGCGCAACGTTTGATGACTTTGTTAAATCGGGTTGCACGCTGGCACTGAGACAGAGACGAACAAGATCCACTGTACGGGAACTGGGCACTCTGTTTCTAAACAAGATGACCTGGTAGGCGAGCACCGACTCATGCGTCAATCCCGACTCTTTCGTTTCGGTTGTTCCAACTGGCAGGAGATCACACCCGCGGCACAAGTAGAGGTACTCGCCGATGATGCTTTTAATGGACACTGCTGCTGCGGTTTTCGCTGTGCCCTGTTCGTTATTCAGCCCCGAATGTAGAGCACACAGAACAGCGAGGAGATGCACGGAACGCCGCACCGGGGGAAATCGATCTCTGTGGTCTGGGCGGCCCTCCGCCGTTACACCTGAGACGCCGAACGCGGTGAAGAAGACTCCCCCTACCAGTTCTTCAATCTTGTCGCTGTCCGTACCTGCTAGGTCTTTCAGGATTGATTCGCACGCTAGACTAACGCGTTTTCGTTTCAAGTTGTTTTCGTCAATAGTCCGTCCGCGATTGTTGACAGAACTGCAAATACTGAATACTCCACTTTGCAGTTCTTTTAGTGTGTTCGCGTCTAAGAACTTCTTGCGACGCGCGGAAGACAGTGCGATCGCAGACTTGCGCGCCTGAGTTAAGGCATCGTCAAATGGCATCCAATTTGTTACGAAGACGGCTGAGTCCACTTCGGCAGATAGCACGGTCGTAACTGCCTCGAACCTCGTTGATTCCGTTTGAGTACTCGAATCGGGCTTTGTCCTTTTCGCTATCAATTGCCAGTCGCCAAATTCTGGCCGTTCCTGAATCATGTAAAGGAGGCCGGAGCCTTTTTCAGACAGCAGTGGAATCTCGTCGCCCGATGGCTTGACTGCAAACACGTCGACATCATCTACGTTGCCTACGTTTGCGTATAACACAAGCGATTTTCGATGGGAATATTTCCCGTACATCACCGCCGTAAAAATTAGCATCAATAGGATGACGCCCCCCAATGCGCATGACAGTAGATCAAGGAACGACAGACTTACTGTTTCGACGTCTTTTCTTACCACGCCTACGGTCCTCGGTTCGGCAGTTCACGTATTCCCTCAAAACGTTCGATAATTTTCTCATTGGAAAATCTTCGAAACGCAATGATGAGGTTTGAGGTTAAGTACGACGAAACATGAATTAAGAAAACAAGAAGCATACTCAAGATCAAGGCAACCATCGTTGTGTCAAACGCGCTACCTAGTGTCTGTGAGACCGCACTGATTTCTGCGCCTTGATTAGCCTCATCAGCAGTCACCATTTTCTCACTGCCTAAAAGTGCCGAGCCGATACCATATATGGTTCCGATAAATCCGAAAGATGGCGCTAGCCAAGCCCCGTACCTAACAAGCTCCATGCGTGAATCGGTACGCTCTTCAAGCTCGTTGCACCCCTGCTCAAGGACGCCATACATCGCATCGCGGGTGCCCATTGTGCATCCACCCTTTAGAACGCGGGCCACCAAGGCGCATGTTTGCTGCTCTTCAAGATTCGCGTTCGGAGATTGCACACGAATCGAATCGAATGTGTCTTGCAACATCGCGTGGAGTTGATTGTCGTAGACATCAAAAAACGGGCTCAGTCGAAACGTGAATCTCGCTATCGTTACCGGACTCTTCTTCTTTTCATGACTTATCAGTTCGACAAGTAGATCTTCCTTATGGCTATTGTCCGTACGTGCATTCAATGTGGCTCCGGGAATGCCAAACTTTGAAAGCATGAACGCTCCAAACGCTGGCGTCGAAATAGATGTTGGTTTCAATCGTTCGAATTGTGGCGGATCATTGGCGGACCTTGGCGTCGAAATACCTCGTATCTCTATGACTGGCTGTGAATCACTTGGCGAAAGCTCAACCCAGGATACGGTTGGTGACTGTGCGTTTGACCGGGCTTGGGCTCGTAACCCGAAAGGACAGGTATTGTTTTGCGCAAGAGAGTCGCAAAAGTCGACAAACTTTCTTGGGCCATCCGCAACGTCTGAGACCGCGACATCAACTGCAATTTTGCCATTCCTCGGTGCGTTCCTGACACAAAGTGAGGCAACTGGAAAAGAAATTGATTCACCGCCAGCGAAAGGAATCTGTAGGTCAACTTTCGCATAGAAGGACTCTTTGCTCCGTTCAATTGACAGGCTTACGTGCTCCACGATGTAGGGAGTTTCGTCCAAATCCAGGCATTTCAGTACCTCTTTCGTTAGGCCATCAGCTTCCACCGCTGTGTTTGAGAAATCAACGTATGGATCGTTGTGAAGGATGGGGGCAACTCCTGACAAAGTTATCGAAACCGGACGTTCTTTGATTTGCCAATCCACGGTCAAAGCAAATTCCTGTTGGTCGATTTGGGTGCCAATCACAGACACCACACTTCCTGCTGGGCTGCTTCCGTTTCGCTCCAAGTTGAAGACTCCGCGAACATCCTTCATCACTTGCTCTTCTAGTTCCGCTGTGATCGCGTCCCTTGCTCCTTGACTCCAAGAAAGACTGGAAGCTAAGCCATCGTGGCTGGGCCATATGCGAAACTCGATGAGTGTATGAGTCGCGTCATTGACGTTTACCGAAAATTCGCAAGTTGCCTCTTCGTCCGCTGTTTTAAGTTCGAAACGGGGTTTCAGCCATTCTGATGCCCATCCTAACCCACTCGCAATCAGTAAAGAAATGCTCGCATCTCCGTCGCGTTCTACGCCACTAATTCGCCGCCTAGCACCATCCAACGGAGCGGCTATTGTCGCGATGGTTGCAATTTCTCCCTGAACTAAAAGCTGTAGTGTGAATGACTCATCGTTAGCGGGTTCGACTCGAAGATCTTGGTCTGAGGGCGGTTGATGTGGCAAAGGAAGTTCGACGCCCGCTGTCGAACTGGCGTGCGAACTGCTGGGCATGAACGATGCGAGAGCTTTCTGATCGACACTTGCGTCTTCGACGCGCAACGCAAAATTTGGAAAGTCGAGACTCTCTGAACGACCGTTAGAGACAACAGTCGACGAAGCATGCTTTATTTTGTCTGTGCGATGAAAAATGACCAGATCTCGTTGAAGCCAATCAATATTTCGTCCGTCCCGAAGCAATACGAGGATGAACGACGCTGCCG
The DNA here is from genome assembly GCF_000346505.1 of Aporhodopirellula sallentina SM41. Classification (GTDB taxonomy): domain Bacteria; phylum Planctomycetota; class Planctomycetia; order Pirellulales; family Pirellulaceae; genus Rhodopirellula; species Rhodopirellula sallentina. Next base: position 3,306 of record NZ_ANOH01000219.1, on the reverse strand, counting down.
GGAGCACGGACGCCCAGAAAACTACCAGAGTCAGAAATTGGATAGGTCCGCGCACCGTCGTGTGAAGATACTTGGTCCAATATGCGTTGGGAGCATCATCAGCGGTCAAGAACTTGCCAATGCGCTGGAGCGCAACCCGTCCATCCTTTGACTTCAATAACGCTTGAAGGAGATCGTCTTTGGATTGTTTTTCTGGCGGGTCGACATCATTTTCTTGTGCCGCATTGCTTTCGCGATTTGGTATATCTGTACTCTCATAGGCAAAGCTGTGTGCCTGTTGAAGTATTACCGTAGCGTTATTCTGAACGGAATCCAAAGGTATCGAGAGCCTTGGCAAATCCGCGATTTGTTTCCACGTGGATCTGCCGTGCGAGGCCATCCCAAAGAAGTTTGTAATTGTGAGTGGGATCGTGGTTTGTCTTTTGCTACTCGGCAGCGAGAAGTGGTCAAACGGGAGTATTCCTTTCGCGACTTCGTTCTCCGTTGAAGTATCAATCACCGACGATTGTTTCGAGTCGCTTGGTTCTCTGCCCGAGTTACTTAGCACGGTTGCAGCAGCGGACTTCAGAAATGCCGAATCGTCACTCGCGAAAAGTTCCTTCTTGCAGGCTGCAAGATCGGCATTGGCGTAAGAGAAGAATGCAGCGAGTGAAATTGCTGTCGAAACAGTCGCATAGAGCAATACGGAAACGAATCCAAACAAAGCTCTGATATCGGGCCTTGTTGCGTTCGCTACAGGCCAGCGAATCGTGTAGGCGACGATGCCTGCGACACACGATAGTGAGACAGCAAACTCTAAATGTCGAAGTGCCTTAGCGCTCATTCCTTCGAAGGGGATTTGCAATTTGGCCAACAGAACTAGGCCAAGGACAAGAGTACCCACAAGTGTGATTCCGGAGACAATTTCTGTCTTCCATTGACTATCGCCAACTCGTGTCTTTCCGAGCATCCAGGCTGAAGTGATTGCGCCAAACACACCGACAATCGCAAGCAGCCAAGGCAGTCCCGACTCGACCACTAAGCGTTCGCTCGACAGCGCCAAGCACCATGGAATGGCGGAAACCGCGACACCCACAAGCAAGCTCTTTTGAACATGGGCGGTGGCCAGTGAATTGGCGATAAAGAGGAGCGCGCCTGTGACGAACAACACAACGCCGCCGACCCAAGGAGATGTAAACGAAAAAGCGAGCGTGCTAACAACGCAGCACGCTACTATCACAATGGGTAAGAACACGGCTTTCAAAAGGCCGTATAGCCCTGAAAGCGTTGCTGATTTATCAGGTTCCATTTTTCGCTCAGCTTTATTGTGATGTTGTATTCAAAAGTGCTCTCAGATCGTCTCTGAGTGTAGTTGCAACGATCCGAGACATTGTTTTCATGGATTGATGCTCCCCGTTGATCCAACCGCTAAACGATTTGCCTGGCGGTCGCAGCGGCGCGAATGGATGTTCAGAATCGCTTGCAATCGCCAGGTACTGGCTCAATACTGAATCGGTCCAATCTTCGACCTGCGTTCGCACATCTGGCGCAGCTTCAGATCGCGAAACTTGAAGGAACATTACGAGCGATCTTGCGGTGTATAGAGTCTGGTAATGGTATGGAAAATCCACATCCAGCTTGCCTGTGAACGTCCATCCTTCCGTTCCGATCATTCTCTGGTGATCCGCAATCGCTCTACGCACCGCCTCGCGTAGTGCAACTCTTGTCGCTGCAGGGTCATCTTTGGAATTTGGGTAGCGAAGAGTGCCATCATGAATCCTGACAGGGACACATGAAAGAAGATTTCCTGAGGAAAAACGAAGCGTACCGACGGAATCTTTTCTGTATTGGAAGAAGCCAGACGGCGCGCACGTCTGTGCGAATCCGTGAGCACTCCTTAAGAGCCCAACGTATGCATCGACGGCAGCAGTCTCATCATTTGTCCCGTAGACTTTCAGCAAACGTTCCTTGTTGAGTTTGCCGTTGTGCTCCAGAGTTGAGCGGATTCCAAAGAGCGCTGACTGGGTTAAGCTCATATCCGGATTACGCCCGGACGACCATTTTGTTTCCTTTTGATAGCCCCATCCGCCACCCGTGTCCTGGGCGTTGATCAAACTCCGCACGAGAGCCAGTTCAACATCCTCAAGCGTTGCCTTGCCATCTGCAAACTTCGAGGCGATTTCTTCTGGAGGTAGGTATTCGTCCATTGACTCGGTTGCTTCTAGTCGATCCCGAAGTCTTGAAATGGCTTTGAGAAAGAACACATGCTCGTAGATCTCAGCGCACTTTTCATTGGCCGAAGGGTCCTCGTCAAGAATCGCGATGTCCGCATTGTTTCCGGACTCGATTAGCTTGACACTGGTGACCCTCATACGTTTCGCAGCCAAGTTGCTTATTAGCTGACCTAGAGCGTGATGCTCGCCCTGGGGAGTCGCTTTCGGGTCAGAAAAACCCTTGAGAAGCCGCGTGAGTTCGATGTCCGAGGCAGCTAATACATGGGCGGTTATAGTGAGCGAGTTTTTGCCGAGCTGGCCTTCCTTCGCGGCCGCCATCATGCCACGTGTACTCTGATTACTCAGTTTATTGTCGAGATTATCTACGTTCTCGCTGCTGATTCTGCTCTTCTGGTCAGAGCGTTTTATCTTTGGCGCATCTGTTTTCTTCTCGCTCGAGATTTGGGCGTTTTCGATTACCTCTGGTTCAATGGGCTTGTCCTCCCACATTTCGCTTTCTTGATTTTGTGCGACAGCCGCGAGTTGACTTGCAACCTTATCAACCGTTTCACGAACAGCCTTTCGAAGACTCTCGGCTATAGCCTTCGCTTCATCGTGGAGTTCGTTGTCTTTTTCACCGAGCGACGCAATCGCCGCGCTCATTCGCTTCGCTTTCTCGACGAGTGCTTGAGCATTTTCTATTGACTCCGCGTTCCTGAAAGCACGCTCCTCGTCTTGCGACTGTTCAGATTGGATTTGCTCTAGACTCCGCTGCGTTTTCTCGGCCTCATTCTTCAAGCGATCTAGTTCTTTCTCTAAGGCATCTGGATCAGCAACTTGCCCAGCTAGAAAGTCGGTGTACGCATCAACGTCCGTAGTTGAGATAGATGTCTCTATCGGATCTTGCGTTGCATCCTTTGCGGGCGGACTTTCCTCGGGATCCGGCTTCGCGTTGGGATCTGGCTTGGCATCGGGATCTGGCTTGGCATCGGGATCTGGCTTGGCATCGGGATCTGGCTTCGCGTCGGGATCTGGCTTCGCGTCGGGATCTGGCTTCGCGTCGGGATCTGGCTTCGCGTTCGGATCTGGCTTCGCGTCGGGATCTGGCTTCGCG
>NZ_ANOH01000218.1 GCF_000346505.1 Aporhodopirellula sallentina SM41 | reverse complement strand
CCGAAAGATCTGGCCGCAGGTTTCGTGCAGCAAACCTTGGTTAATCAACTGTTCGATCGATTCCCCGGGTTCGAACGAGGGATTGAGCTGCAACAGTGGCTCAGGCCAGAGCAAACCCTCATCGATCTCACGTCGCACCGCCTCCTCGACCCGCTGATCTCCAATGCGGATGAAGCTACGCGTATATGCCGAGTAGTCACGGATTACGTCACGATGAAGTTCGAATACGTCCATAGACTCGCTGGGTTATTGAATGTCCTTCACTGATCAACGGCTACTTTTGCTCGACCATTTTTGAACATAAGGGAACAAGCATGTGTAAACGGCAACACCTTGCAGGACAGCCTTCTAAACTTCGAACGGAGCCATTCATGCTGCTACCAACATTCCTGTCGTCTCCAGACGTGGCCCAGAGGAGACGACATTCATCCGCGTCGGGTACAAGAGAACACATAGGTAGTCAATCCCAACATCCGGAGGTGGCTAACGTGTTGCCGGACCGAAAGGCTGAATTCATATTTTGTGACCGTCGCGCACTTTGCATGGTTCCCCCCCCTGCACCCTGCAACACCACGGCGAGAAAGACGGCTGAATCAAGCTGCGATAGCCTACAGAACAAAAACGCCACTCAAACCATCCACAGTTCTTTGTCGAAGATATGCCCCTGTCGTTTGAACTCAGACTATGCAATTGCACGTAAATCGCTCACATGGCTTCAAAGTGAAGCGCTAGATCGTATTCCCCCCGGACGCGGCAAGCAAGCAGGGAGGGGTAATCAAACGGCTGAGCAGGCGAGAAATCAAAGATGGCGTCCCCGACCCGCGATCGCAACCTAGCCTCTTCCAAAGAGGATAGAAGAAATCGAATCTTCCAGAGAGCCCGGATTGCCTGGGGCTGATTGGTCGTGACCAGCCAGGAGGGGACTGGTATTCAGGACCGCCTGAAAGACCGTACGCCCACCACCACGCGTTCAACCACCTCGCATCTAAATTCTGCATCAATCTGCGCTACATATAGGTGAAGGAAGGTTAGCTTCCGTCCGCCAGTGTCCCGGTAGCCGTCGAGGTCGCCTCCGTATTTGGATGCGCACTGCACTTCAAACTATTCAACGCGACGTCTGCATGGCGGCCCCGAAAACGGGGACACGGACACTTCTATTACAAGCGATCAACGTCTCTCGTTGATGTCGCGGAGACCATGATTCAGAAGGAGGAATCTATGTCAAACCGATCACGGCATGCTGGCCGATTCGGTTCTCAGAACCAGAACGGTGCGTTGCCTCACCGTCTCAATCCGCTGCCGCCCTGGTGGCGGTGGTATCAGGCAAAGAATGGCCCGCTGAAAGTCGGCCGACGGGAACTGCGTCGGCAGCGGTCGGAACTCAAGGGCAGGACTGCCCGAAGCGTGGATCGGCAGCACGGGGTGCGGCGATGACGCGGCACCCCAACGCGAAGGACGGAAGTGTCCGTCAGCACAATCCACAGGAAGACGCCGCGTCACCTTCGGACCCGTTCGATGAGTTAATCGAACTGATTGCGAGACTCGCCGCCCGAAGTCGACTGCGGGAAACCAAAGAAGCACTTACCCACGAAGACACTCAACAACCAAACCACCCATCGGAGAAACCATGACTCACTGTTTTTACTCACCCCTGCTGGGTGAAATGATCTGCGACGCGGAGCCGTCTGCATCGTCGCACCAACGTGTCGGGGCAGCCGACCAAATTCAGGCTCTTGCGGACAAGCTCGACGGGCTCTGCAACCGGGTCGCGGACCAAGTCGACGCGGCAGACCGTGCGATCGAAGCGGCCGACCGAGCGATCCGCCGAGCACACCAACTCGGATTGTGCCACCATCAATTCGCCATCGGGTCGATTGCAATCCGGCGGCTCTACGGGCCGGACGGTCCATCCGAGTGCCTCGAACTCACGCAAGCCGCCGTGACGACCGGATTCGGGTGTGTTGCGGTTACCTGGTCGTCGGACGACTACCAGGAATGGCAAGAGGCGGGCGAGCCGCACGACGGGGTATCCAAGCGATGCGCGCCGCTTCGTGATTGCAGCCCCACGGTGCGAGTTGCGTTGCTCAGCCACATCCCCGACCTGCTTCGGACGCTGCTGCGAGGAGTCGAGCGAAGTCTCACTTCCGAGTAACCGGACGTAAATCGCCCCTCGAAGCCGGCACACCGGGCTTCGCAATCAGGGGCGGCTATTTACTCCCCAATACATGCGAGTCGCGGACGACGAAGACGCTGGGCTTCATCCTTCGCACTCGCGGGCCGCCCCCGCAAAAAACTTTTGCGATTCCCCATTTTCCGCCAAAACACGTGTTTGGCGGACTGTCTTTCTAGCTTAGGTTTGCCCTTTGCGCAATCGAAACGGGCGGAAACGCCGGGAAACAGAGGAAAACTGACGGAAGGCATACCGATGGGAAACAGTAAGTGGAAGGCGGTCACCAGCAAATCGGATCTCCAGCACCGCGAAGCGAGGGCACGTAGCCGAGCCGCACGAAATGACCTTGATTGCTGGATAGCGATGTTCCGAATTGGATCGCTAGTCATCTGCGGCGAGGAAGACTGCAAACGACAGGTTTCATACGTGAGACGAATGATCGTGGCAACGTGCCAGAACGACCATCTTGCTTCAGGTCGTGAGCTAGAGGACGTGGCATCATTCGTTCGCTCCGAGAGTACTTACAGCAGATACTCACTAGAGGTTTGCAACCGGATCGTAAATGCCCTGCTGGAAGCAGCTGAATATGAAAAAGACCCGATGCTTAGCTGCCCATGGGCGAAGTGCCTAGAGGAGATCGGCTCGAACCCCCGTCTTCTCGCACTGGGGCAATTCCTTTGGAAGAAGAACCCCAAAGGGTTATCAGAATGGACGATTGATCTGGACAAGCTGAAGCAACAGGTGTGGGGTGACGAGGTAACGCCGACTAGCACTGTAAGGTCGCTAGTCTCCGATTTCCGAAAGCATCTCGAAGCGCACAACGTGCCGCTAACCATCTCCGTCCACGACACTCGCGACAAACGAAGGGTACGCTGCACACTTCCTAAAGACTTCAAATTCGACCTGTCCTGATAGCGGACAAGAATCGGACAAGGCACCTCTAAATTTCCTTTCGAACCGGGTCACGCGGTCGCTGCTTGCGTCGCGGAGGCTCAGCACGTGCACCGCGAACACACGATGCGCTTTCGTATCTCTTCATGAAATTTGGAAAATGCCAAACTCTTTACCAAACGTGCCACCACGTCGAAATCGCCTTGCGGCTGTACCCGCAGCGGTAGGAACCACCACATCAGTACCGCCCCTAGCCTATTCCATTGTGGAAGCAGCACAGGCCATGCGAGTCTCTGAATCAACCGTCAAGCGAATGATCAAGCGTGGCGAACTCAGAAGTGTTCAGGCAGGCAGACGACGCCTCGTTCCGATACAAGCCGTCGAGGATCTGCTCGCAAAATAACCACGTCGCCAAGGGACCCGAGCAGGCATTTCACATGCCCGCTTAAGCCACCTGCGGCTTTCATCCATCACACACATTGGAAGGTAAAATCATGACGAAACCCGAGAGCTACCAAGCTCACGGCAAAACCGTTTACAAGTTCCGGATCAAACGACCCGACAACGGAAGGCGGACGACGATCCGCTTGCACGATGCGACGAAGAAGTACGCCAACGATACTGGCGATCAATTGGACATCTTGATTCAGGCGAATAAGTTCCAGACCGACCTCCCACCGCGAACGATGAAGTGGTTGTCTGAAGTCCCGGAACGGTTTTACGAACGCCTGGTAGGTGCGGGTCTTATCGAACCCCGTACCGAGAAAAGCAGTACACGACTCAACGATTTCCTCGAGGGATACATCAACCTGAAATCCGCAGGTGGCTCCTTCAAGGGTGAGTGGTCGGAGTCAACGACCATCAAGCGTAACCAAAGCGCCAAAGATCTCGTTGCGTACTTCGGCAAGGACACGGACCTACGCGATGTGTCGGTGCAGGACGCGCAAAAGTGGAAGAATTGGCTACTCGACGAGAAGTCGCGAAACCTATCACCGGCGAGCACCTCGAAGAAAATCAAGGACGCTCGCCAGATTTTCGAGCACGCGATCGACCTCGATCTCATCCCCAAGAATCCCTTTGCCAAGGTCAAACTACCTCCGCAAGACAACCCTGATCGAATGCGGTATGTCCCGGTGGAGGATGTGAACGCAGTACTCGCAGTCATCACCGACCCTGAGTTCCGATTGGCAATCGCCCTGGCGCGGTACGCCGGATTCAGAACCCCCTCGGAGGTACAACAACTGCGATGGTGCGATCTCGATTGGAAGAACAAGACCATGCTCTTGCATTCCCCAAAGCTCAAACGAGACTCGACGGGTGGCCGGCGATCATGTCCGATCTTCGACGACATCGTCCCACACCTCCAAGCGCTGCCCCACGCGAGCGACACTCAGTTACCTGTGATGCCAGCCGTAGCTACGGTGCGGAACACGAACCTACGCACACAGTTCTGTCGCTACATCAAGAAGGCGGGGCTGACGCCCTGGCCAAGACTATTCCACAACCTGAGGGCGAGTGCCCTGACCGACCTCGTCGAAAAACACTCGCTTCCCAGCGTCTGCAAGTGGTTGGGAACGAGCCCCAAAGTCGCGATGAAGCACTACTTCATGCTGCGAGGGCGGGAACTCTTGGGTCCGGACGGGCGAGGGGAACAACCATGATTGTTCGGACCCTACGGTACAAACCCGGTCCCAATTCCGGTCCATTCAGCAGCATGCTAAGGGGGTCACAGCGGGTCAGCCGGATTCAGAAACCCCATAAAACACGTGGTTCGCCGTGTTTTATGGGGAAAGGAGTACCCCCACTAGGACTCGAACCTAGGACCCAATGATTAAGAGTCATTTGCTCTACCAACTGAGCTATAGGGGCGGTTGTGGCTGTGCCACTGATCGGGTTCGCTGCGGACCGGACCGATGTGGATGGTCGCGGCGAATTTCCGATTTTGCGATGGGTGTTCCGATCCGTCAAGCGGATGGAACGATCGCAAAGAGGCGACGGTGGGATTCGAACCCACGAATAAAGGATTTGCAATCCTTCGCCTTAGCCACTTGGCCACGTCGCCTTCCTGATTCGTTGGCCCTATCTTCACCACCGTTTGACTCTGATCGCGGGTCACCCCGAGGCAGAGAAACGCTTTCGATGAGGACGTTTGGGCCAACGACAAACTTTGCAGAAATTGGTCCGTTTAGGAAGACCGGGTTACCCCGTTTTTTTCCTTTCTGGTCTCAATCTCGTTGATAACCGTCTATTCGACACTTTCCTGCCAAAGCTTGAACTCGCCGCAGGAAATTTTTTCGATCAAACGGACGAGATCGCTTGCTGGAGTGCAGCCTTGGGACGGATGCCCACGAAACTCTCGGAGACTTCGCCGTCTTTGAACAGCAACAACGTTGGGATGCTGTTGATGCCGAACTTCTGCGCGACACCGGGGTTCTCGTCGATGTTGACTTTTCCGATCGAGACACCAGGGTTTTCGTCGGCCAACTCGTCAATCATCGGCGCGATTTGGCGGCAAGGGCCGCACCACGGTGCCCAGAAATCGACGAGGACTGCCGAATCGCTGCTGAGGACTTCGGAGTCGAAATTTGCATCGGTGAATTCTTTGACGGCTTCTGACGCCATGATGGGATCCTGTGAATTGAGTGAGGAGGTTGAATTGTCCAGTGATGTCAAACGTGGCTACCGGGCAAATCGTTCTCACAGAAACGATCCCCGATCGAGGCTCCCGACGATCACGTCGTATGGTTACGGAGTCTCTGAAGACACAATTTACCGTCTGAATGTTCGCACACCAGAGGCGTCCGCCTGCGACGCCGCGTCGCCCGGCCAAGATGGCAGGATGGCGTCGCGTCCTGAGCGGGCTCGATGAGGCAGCAAACACTGGGCCAACTGGTCGAGGATCACCGCGGTGGCTCCCCAAATCCGCAGCGAATCGTATTCAAATGCGGGTGCCGCGAATCGAATATGGGCGACTTCCCGTTCGGGGTTTGCGGCGGCGTGGACAGTCCTGCGGTGCCACATCGGTCGAATCCGCGACTGAGCGAGCACGCCATCGAGAGGCAACGCGATGACTTCATCGACCTCGCCCGGATCGGGCTTCCATTCTTCGTCGGGTTTGTGCAGCACACAGACCACCGGCGTCACAACATTGTCGCTGGCGTAGACAAACTGCAGCGGCAAATTCCCGCAAACGCGGTAGACCGCAGCGGGCAAGCCGAGCTCCTCTTCGAATTCACGCAGCGCGGCTTCCCGAGGGCTCTCGCCGGGTTCGATGCGGCCTCCAGGAAAGCAGATTTGCCCGCCATGATGACGCAGCGCGTGAGGGCGCCGGGTCAGCGGGATCGTCCATCCTCGATCGGGATCGAGATACAGCCCCACGGCAACAGCGGCTCGTCGTGACTTCAGTTTCGCCGGTCCGCGATGCCGCCCATAAGCGAGCTGGGGCGTCATGTTCCACTGGAGCGGTTCCCGAGAAACAGATTTCCCGGAACCAGTTTTCTCTGTGTCAGTCTTCCCCGCTGCAGTTTTCTCAGGGCCAATTTTCCCTGAACCAGTCTTCCCTGAACCAATCTTCCTCGGGCCAGAGTCCCGGACGCTCGCCAATCTCTCGGTAAGCGTTTGGGCCATTTGCAGAAGCGGCCGGTCGGTGTTGCCGGGCGAAGCGGGCCGCGGTGTGACAACACGACCAGCACGTACCGGTTCGCCGGTGATTGGGTGTTGGTTCGGCGGGGGCGTGTTCAGATTCACCGTCGTGTTAGATCAAAGACTCGAGCAGTCGACGCAGTTTGCGAAGTTCGACGCGGTGGTCGTGACCTTCCATCGGAGTCATGTCGACCGTCAACGCTCGATTATACTTCTCGCGTTCGAGCTGGGTGACAATCTTTCCGTAGTCGATCTCGCCTTGCCCGACGCTGACTTGGAATTTGTCCTTGCCGGTGTCGCGCAGTTGGACGTTGGTGACGTACTTGAGGAGTTGGTCGAACCCTTTGCCGACCGCCATCGCTTTGGCAACGGCAGGGTTTTCGGCCGAGGCGATCAACGCGACGCTGGGGTCGAGCGAGATTCCCAACCCGTCGATGTTGTTGCACAGCACGAGCAGCGTATCGGGGTCTTCGCTGAGACATCCGAGCATGCACCGCACACTTAGCCGCACGCCTTCACCTTCGGCGATCGCGACGAGTTTTTTCAGGTGCTCGACTTCCTCGTTAAACGGGGTTCCTTTTTCGGCGGACGGCACGGAAATGTTGACCACTTTGGTGGCCTTGGCGATCCGGCACATCATGTGGAACTGTTCGTAGTGCTCATCCCCGGTGCTCGCCAGTTCGAGCCGATAGCCGCTGATGTCCATCCGGTGGGTGTACCGCAGGAGCTGAATCGCACGATCCTCGTCGACCAAAATTTCGCTGGGTTTGGCAGGGCCGACGGATTCCTGGACGGCGATTTCGACTGCGGTGAAGTCGAGATCCTGAAGCAGCTCGATCGCAGCCTGAAGTTCCAGATCGGGCCAACATAGAGTCGAGGCGGCAACAAACACGCGGTGAGTCCTTTCGAGTGAGCGAGCAGTAAACAGCAAGCAGTAAAACAGGGTGGCGGGGCTCGACCTAAATTGCCCAGCCCGGAGGCTTTCACTCTACAGTGACCCTGCCTCGCAAGTCCAGCCGAGTCGGTGGAATCTGAATCGGTGCCGTGCCCGAGGCCCCGCGAACGCCATGGGGGGGTCGCCCGCGGGACTATTATTTTGGCGTTAATCTATTGTTTTGCTTCCTTGGTGCGATGATTCGGACTGAACATGTTCACGGAAATTGACGGCAGTCGAAAAGCGATCGGTGATGTCGACGTCCTCTACCACGACGGGCTCTACCATCTCTTTCATCTCGTCCTGCCGAATCACGATTTCATCGCCCACGCGGTCAGTACCGATGCGTTGAATTGGCGACGGGTCAACAACGCGTTGTTCATCGGCGATCCAGGGAGTTGGGACGACCTGATGCTGTGGACGATGCATGTCTCGCCGGATCCTCACCAACCGGGACGGTGGCGAATGTTCTACACGGGACTGTCACGACGCGACCAAGGCAACTACCAACGGATCGGGATGGCGGTCAGTGACGATTTAATGCACTGGACAAAATCCCCGGTTCACTGGGTTGATCGTCGCGGAGCCAACGACCCCGAGCGGGTGAAAGAGGCGTTGAAGTTGAGCCGGTCTCTGGTCACGCCGAGCGAGGACGCTCCGTTGGATGAAAACAGTTGCTTTCCGCTCGAGCCCGATCCGCAGTACTACGAGGCGTCACTGGAAGAAGGCCGCCACTGGATCAGCTTTCGAGACCCATACTTCTATCACGATGGAGAGAACGGATGGTTGATGGCATCGGCGAGAGTCAATCACGGCCCGATCGTCCGCCGCGGGTGCGTTGCGTTGATGAAGGAAGTCGAACCGAATCACTTCCAAGCGATGCCGCCGCTGCATCACCCTCGTTTGTATGACGACATCGAAGTGCCGAACTTGATTCGTTTCGAAGACGATCATTATCTGATCGGCAGCATTCGCGAAGACGCCAAGATCCGATACTGGCATACCGATCACATCCGTGAGCGATGGCAGAGTTATCACGACAACGTGTTGCTCGCCCAGGGGAACTACGCAGGACGAGTTTGCCGTGACGAACAAGGTTGGCTGCTATGGAATTTCTATTCCATGTCATCGACGGACCGTGTTTCCAACAACATCATGCCACCTCCGAAACGACTTTGCCGCGACGACGACGGGTTACTGCGCGCGGTCAGTTTTGAAGGGATCGATGAGTACATTATCGACTCGATTGATGCCGAGTGTGTTCACGGTTTAATCGAAGACCTCGACGACGCGGGAGAGCGATGCATTTGCGGCGACGGCAAACTGGAGATCGCGTGCGAGAGTGGGTTCCAAGCGTTTGTCTTTGACGGCGTGATGGAGTGCTTTCGTTTTTCGGCGAACCTCTGTCTTCAAGGGCTCGGTAAGTGCGGGTTGGTGTTCCGAGTCGATCCGGAGACGCGCGACGGTTACTACTTGTCGCTCGATCTCTACAAAGGCGTCGCGCAGCTTCGCGGTTGGGGCACCAACGGAGAGAGCAGCGGCGAGCACATGATGCAGTTTGATGCGTTGCAGTCGGGATTCTGGCACGGCAAGGCTCGCGGGGAAGCACACGTTTCGCTGACCGCGTTCGGCAGCTATATCGAGTTGTCGATCGACGGACGCGTGGTCCTGTCGCTCGCCGACCATCGTTTTTCATCGGGACACCTGGGTGTCTACCTCGAAACCGCGGTGCTGTGCCTGTCGGATATCGACATTGTTCGTTTGCGATCGCCGAGCCAAACGGACGAACATCTGACCAGTGGATGACTCGAGCGGTACCGTTTTTTCGGCCCCACAAGCGGGCTAGTAAGCTGGGCGATGGTGACTACGATACGTCTGCGCCGCACGAGAGCTATCTCGCCGATCGCTCTTCCAAAGTGCATAGATCGCGGTGCCTTCCGATCGCACCGTCCTCCCCCATTCCGTCCCACCTTCTGAGTTCGCTGGAGTCGTCGATGATTCGTGAAACCTCTATAGCCGCCTTGTTGATTTTGTGCTGCGTCGCACCGAGTTCGGCGGAAACGCCCGCGTCCACCGAGTCGCAACTGAAACCCATCTTCAACGGTGAAAACCTCGACGGGTGGAGCGGTGACCCGCGATTGTGGTCGGTTCGCGATGGAGTCATCCATGGCGAGACAACGCCCGAGAAATCGACCAAAGGCAACACGTTTCTGATTTGGCAAGACGGCAACACAGCCGACTTCGAACTCGAACTTTCGTTCCGCTGCAACGCAACGAACAACTCGGGCATTCAGTATCGATCCGAAGTAATCGAATCGCCCAAAGCTCGCAACGAGTGGAGCCTGAAGGGTTACCAACATGAAGTCCGCAACGAAGAAGACTTCCCGAACATCGCCGGATTCATCTATGGCGAACAACTCGGTCGCGGCCGTGTTTGCCTGGTCGGTGAAAAAGCGGTGCAAGAAGGCGACGAAAAGAAAGTTCTCGAAACGCTGATCACGCCGGAAGAGTTCAAAGAGTTGTTCCGCCTGGACGATTGGAACGATGTCCGAATTGTCGCCAAGGGTCGTCACATTCAACACTACCTCAACGGTCGGTTGATCCTTGATTTTACCGACTCGCCAGAGAAGGCTCGTCTCGACGGAGTCCTCGGACTGCAACTGCACGCCGGCAAACCGATGTGGGCTGAGTTCAAAGACATTCGCTTCCGCTCGCTGTAGCGTGAGAGCGTCGCCGGGCAACCGAACTGACGTGGGCAAATGCGGGCGCGATGTTTTTGCGTTGGAATTGTAGGCCGGACCAAACGTAGCGTTGTTCCGGCATTCTCCCGATCGACTTCGGCAAGTAGTTTATGCCAGCTCACTTTTCCGGTAGTGGATCTTGTTCAAGATCCTGCTCCATGAGGATCTTTAACAAGATCCACTACCGGCCTGCCCGCAGCCCAGCACCGTAGGCCGGACCAAGCGTAGCGATGTTCCGGCATTCTCCCGATTGCCGGATGGGCGTCGCAAAGCCTCCTTCATCCGGCCTACTTAAGAACTCATTAGCCGATCGGCGTTGGCTAGTAGTTTATGCCAGCTCAATTATCCGGTAGTGGATCTTGAACAAGATCCACTACGGACTGCCCGCAGCCCAGGTTGCGTCGGAAAACCGATTGGTTTTCGGAGAGGTCCTGAGCCAGCAAGACTCGACCAATCGGAGACGGAGGCAAGAACGATTCGGGAGGATGGTTCTCAATCGTTGACGGCCGGATATGATCTCTTCGGAATGAATTGCCTCGATCTTCGAAAGCCGGCGAGTTGAAACACCGTAGTACACGAGAAGTTGTCGAAGACCTCCGTCGCGGCCAACGTTTGATCGAAGTCACCGATGAAGTCGACCCCCACCTGGAGATCGCCGAAATCCAGCGGCGAGTTTACGCAAACGGCGGCCCGGGGTTGCTGTTTTCGAACGTCCGTGGATGCCGTTTCCCGATGGCGTCGAACCTGTTCGCGTCACTCGAACAGGCCCGTTATCTGTTTCGCGATACGCTCGATGCGGTTCGCCGTTTGATCGAAATCAAGATCGATCCTTCGGCACTCCCCAAACGTCCGATGCGATACGCGGGTGTGCCGTTGACGGCAATGAAGATGCTGCCGCGTCATGTCCGTCGCGGGGCAGTGAAAGCCAACCAATGCGGATTGGCCGAGCTTCCGCAACTGAAGTGTTGGCCCGACGACGGGGGCGCGTTCGTGACGTTACCCCAAGTGCTCAGCGCCGATCCGTTGGCCCCGACGAACTTGATGCGTGTGAATCTCGGCATGTACCGGGTCCAACTCTCGGGCAACGAATACGATCCCGATTCGCAGGTCGGGCTACACTACCAAATTCACCGCGGTATCGGTGTGCATCATCGCGCCGCGATGGACCGGGGCGAAAAGCTCAACGTCTCCATCACCGTCGGCGGGTCGCCCGCGATGAGCCTCGCGGCCGTGATGCCACTCCCGGAAGGCCTAACGGAACTAACGTTCGCCGGCGCGTTAGCGGGACGTCGGACACGCATGATTCGAGGCAACCACGCACCGGTGTATGCCGATGCGGACTTTGCCATCGTCGGCACGATCGACCCAACAGCCACGATGCCCGAGGGCCCCTTCGGCGACCACCTCGGCTACTATTCGCTCAAACACCCGTTCCCATTCATGCAGGTGGAGAAGGTTTGGCATCGTGATGATGCGATTTGGCCGTTCACCGTGGTCGGACGCCCACCTCAAGAGGACACCACGTTTGGTCAACTCATTCACGAATTGACGGATCCGATCATCCCGAGCGTGATACCGGGCGTGAAAGCCGTGCATGCGGTTGATGCGTCAGGGGTACACCCATTATTGTTGGCGATCGGCAGCGAACGATACATGCCGTACCTTAACGCGGCCGAACCGCAAGAGTTACTCACTCAGGCAAACGCGATCCTCGGGAACGGGCAATTATCGCTCGCGAAGTATCTTTGGATCACCGACGACCCGAATGACGATCTAACGATTCACGACGTTGCCGGTTTCCTTCGGCACATGCTCGAACGGGTGGATTGGCGTCGTGACTTGCACTTCCACACAAGGACGACGATCGACACGCTGGATTACTCGGGCACGGGTTTGAACCAGGGATCGAAAGTCGTGATCGCGGCCCGTGGTCCCGCGCGCCGTGAATTGCCGAGCGAAGTACCGCCAGAACTACAACTTCCCGACGGATACGGCGACGCTCGAGTGGTGATGCCGGGAGTGCTGGCGATCTCAGCCTCCAAACATGAAACCGACACCGGTCGCGGGCAGATCGAGAAACTCGCCGAGACGTTGTCGCATCAGGAAACAGCAAAAACGTTCCCGCTGATCACGATATGCGACGACGCCGAGTTCGCATCGGCGAGCCGAAACAATTGGCTGTGGCTGACGTTCACACGCAGCAACCCGGCGATCGACATTGCGGGCGTGGATGAGTTTGTCGCGGACAAGCATTGGGGATGCCGCGGCCCACTGTTGATCGATGCTCGGGTGAAATCTCACCACGCACCTCCGTTGATCGAAGACCGCGAGACCACCGCAAAAGTCGACGCTCGGGCGGCACGCGGCGGAGCGTTGGCCGCGTATTTGTAGGAGACTGCGTTTCGCGAAGCCTGGCGTTTCCCACAGGCTGGTGTTTCACGTAGCCTGGTGTATCCCGAAGCCTAGTGTTCCACATAGCCTGGCGACTTCGATGCAGACTGTTGCCTTCTTGTTGAGTCTGCGACAATGTCGGTTCTGCCCCAATCTGCATTCCTGTGAACCGCATACGACATGGATGAAATCCGCTACTTCGACCGATACTCCCAAACAGTCTGCACGGAAAAGGTGTACGGCGACGAAGCGCTGCGTTGGACGTACGGGACGGTGGCGGGAAAGATCTCGTTGAACGCGTTGGTCAAACGAGCCGCGTTTTCCCATTGGTACGGATGGCGGATGGATCAACCGTCAACCCGAAAGAAAATTGCTCCTTTCATCAAAGAGTATGAACTCGATGCGACCGAGTTCGCGTGCGACGTCGACGACTTCGCGAACTTCAATGAGTTCTTTTACCGCAAACTTAAACCGGAAGCTCGACCGATTGACGCGTCGCCCCATTCGGTTGTCTTTCCTGCGGACGGACGTCACATGTGTGTCCCCAATCTATCTGAATGCAACGGGTTGTTTGTGAAAGGGGAGATGTTCGACTTAAGTTCCCTATTGAGCAGTCCAGAGTGGACCCGTCGTTACGCGAGCGGCAGTTTGTTGTTGTCGCGTCTGTGCCCGGTCGACTACCACCGGTTCCACTTTCCGGCGGCAGGGACTCCGGGGGCGTCGCGACTGATCAACGGACCGCTGTATTCGGTCAACCCGATCGCTCTTTGTCAAAACATTCAAATTTTGGCAACGAACAAACGATGCATCACCGAGCTAGAAACCGAAGCCTTTGGTCGCATTCTTCTGCTCGAAATCGGTGCGACATGTGTAGGCAGCATTTGCCAGACCTATACCGAAGGAAATGCCGTTGCCAAAGGCGCCGAGAAAGGCTATTTCCGATTCGGTGGCTCATCGACAATGACGATCTTCGAACCCGGCCGGATTCGATTCGATGACGACTTGATTGAGAACTCGCGTCAACATCGTGAGCTCTACGCTCGCGTTGGCGACCGGATGGGCGAACTGACAAACTAGCAGTGCGTCATTACTTCATCTCAGAGTACCGAGACTCGCCAAGAGTTTCGGGAGGGCCGGTGAATCACCGACATTCTTGGCGACTTTCGCGACGGCCTTGACCCCTCTTTCTTGATCGTGACGCACCACTAGGTGTCAATCCGCCCCTGAGCATCCAATCCGCCTTGAGCATCCAGCGGAATTGCCGGCAATGCGTCCCGATGGAGATGCCCGAGATTTGTCAAAGTATTCCGTTTGGCGTGACGATAACGACTGCATGGCTACGTTCATATCCAACGTGGGTGCGAGCATCGGCGTGCGTCGAAACGTTTCTGATGAAATCGTATTAACCATCCCGGGATTTCTCGCCGGGCGTGGCTCTCTGCAACGCGCGAATGAATCCATTCGCTCGGCCGGCTATCAATGCCGGCAGTGGGATTATGCGAGCTTGTGCGGATCGCTGAGCAAGCACGCCGGTCGGCTCAGCCGGGACCTTCGCGAACTCGCCGAATGCGGCTCGATCTCGCGGATCCATTTCGTGGCGCACAGCATGGGTGCCATCATTGCGAGAGCAGCAATCCACGCCTCAGGTCTGGAATCGCGTTTCTTTCGAAAATGCGGCAACCTGGTCATGTTGGCACCGCCAAATGAAGGCTCGAAATTGACCCGCATTCCGCTCGGGCCGTTCGCTCCGTGGTTCCCACAACTGCGTGAACTGTCCGAGTCGTCGGATAGCTTCGTTCGCCAACTTCCAACGTTGCGGTACATGCCCGTCGGAGTGATCGCAGCCCAACGCGACTTTGTCGTCGAGCCTGCGGCCACGCACTTACCCGGCGAGCGTGCCCACGCGACGCTCCCGACCACGCACCAAGCGTTGATTTCGGATCCGGAAGCGATCGAAATGTCGATCCGCTTCTTGAGCACGGCTAGTTTCGACGTCGCCCCCGCAACGCTGCCGTTTCCACGCCCGGTTCAGCGTCGACCGGTCCATTCGGCGGCGGCGTAGCGACTCGCTCGAATCTGCTCCGCAGCATCTTGCTCGGCATCGGTAATTTCGCCTGCCTGCCACTGCATCCCCATCACCTCGCCGACTTTTGCGGCAATCAATTCGGCAATCGCACGAGGCGGCATCGCTGCGCCCGAAAGTTCGAGAACGCCTGGCAAAGACGGGGCGTGCGGAGACACTCGCAGCAATAAACTGCCGTGCTGCAGTACGCCACCACGGACTCGGCGTTGTGCGCTGCCTAAAATCTTGTAGCCGCCACAGATCAAATCCTCATCGGTGCGGCGTTCGAAACACAAGAAAGGCTCGTTGCCAGCAGAGCGAAGTCCCGCACGGGTACTGCGATCGTCAGGCTCCTGTTTTTCGGCGGCCTCGGGGGCGCTATCGGCCGGTTCCACCAAACTTGCAGTCTCGCGAAACGCGGCAGAGGCAACACCGCATTTTGCCAACGACTCAACGACGCTCCGGTGCACTCCTTGGTACACACATTCGCGAGCGCCCGGCCCGGTGTCACTGAGTGGAAGCGACAGCGAATACGTGAGTTCGAAATGATGGAGAATCGCGCCGCCACCGGTCGAACGTCGAACAATGTCGACATATTTTCGATCCGCGTCCTGCCCTGACCATACTTCGGCGTCGGCCAGCGTTTGGAAGTACCCCAAAGAAAGCGTCGGTCGAGACCATCCATAGAACCGCAGGGTTGGTGCGACGTCATGCTTCGCAACGGATTGCACGATCGCTTCATCGATGGCCATATTGGACGCGGCATCGTGCAGGGCGAACGGCAACAAGCGACCTTGAGAAGGAAGGTTGTTGTCTTGTCGTGTCACGCGTCCACTCTCGTTTCGAGGGTGACGCAACAACCAAAGTCAAACACTCGACCGGAGACGATAGAACCGGCCGAGCTTGATGATTCAAAAGTCAACAACGTGCTTTAGCCCGCCTCGGAGCATTGTTTCTCGTAAGCGGCATGGTCCATCAAGGAATCCGGCAGATCGCCATCGAGTTTCACCTTGATGATCCAACCGAAATCGTAAGGATCCTCGTTCAGACTTTCGAGTTTGTCTGGCAACTCCGAGTGAACCTCAACGACTTCGCCCGACACCGGACTGTAGAGCGGGCTGACGGCTTTGACAGATTCGACTTCCCCGAATTCGTCACCAACCTTCAGAGTTCGACCTACTTCCGGCAGGTCCATGTAGACCAAGTCGTTTAGGGCTTCGAGCGCAAATTTGGAAATGCCGATCGTTGCGATCCCGTCCTCTTGGGTGGCATCGACCCATTCGTGAGTCTCGGCGAATCGCAGTTTGGTGGTGTCGCGTGACATGGCTTCTCTCTCGAGGGGAACAAGACAAAAATTAAACTCGGCGCGCCGCGTATTCTACCCCAGATGTATCGCAGCGATGAGGCGTTGGTCAAAAATGAAAATCAGGAAGCGGGACGCCGATAAAACGGCAACTTGGTCGGCTTCGCCGGTGTGGTTCGTCCGCGGATATCGATCTGGAATTCGGTATCCTTTGCGTGCGCGGCATCCACGTATGCCATTGCGATCGGCACACCCAGTGTCGGTGACGGGCCGCCACTGGTGACGACGCCTATCTTCGTACCGTTGGAATCGAGCACGTCGCAACCTTCCCGCGCCGGTCTCTTTCCTTCGGGGAACAAACCGATTCGAACGCGCGACGGCCCGGTTTTCTTAATCTCTCGCAGAGCTTCATCGCCGATAAAGTTTCGGTCGGCCAACTTCACCGAAAAGTTGAGTCCGGCGGTGATCGGGTCAACCGATTCGTCGAGTTCATGACCGTACAACGGCATGCCTGCTTCCATTCGCAAGGTGTCCCGTGCCCCGAGACCGGCAGCGGTAAATCCGGCTTCCCGGCCAGCCAACAGAATGTTCTCCCAAATTCTCGTCGCTTCTTCGGCACGCACGATCAACTCGACACCGTCTTCGCCAGTATATCCGGTGCGACTCACGATGACCGGTTTGGCGAACTGATCGGTGATCCGGGCCTGGTAGTTTTTCAGTCGAGAGGGATCGAACGAAAACAGTTTCTTGGTGATCTCAATCGCCATCGGCCCTTGAACCGCGATCATAGCGGTCAACTCGGTTCGGTCCGACATTGTCACACTCGGGAAGTCAGCCAAGTGGGGCTCGATCCACTTGAGGATCTTTTGCCGATTGGATGCGTTGACGACCAGCAAATGAAAACGTCGCTCCGACGGCGTTTCGAGGTGCGAAACCAAGACGTCATCGAGCACGCCGCCTTCCGCATTGCAAACCATGCTGTATCGAACTCCGCCGACCGGCAGATCGGCCACACGTCGCGTCAACACGTGATCCAAAAACTTCGCAGCATCATCGCCGTCGAACCGCAAACGGCCCATGTGCGAAACGTCAAACAGTGCGGCACGGTTTCGGCAAGCCTGGTGCTCGGCAACGATCCCGTTTGCCGGTTTGGCGATGTAAGAAGAAGCCTCATCTGGATCGACCGCCGCGTATTGGATCGGCATCTCGTAGCCGGCGAAGGGCACCATCTTCCCGCCCATACGACGATGCCATGCATCGAGCGGGGTCTTCGCGAGGTTTACAGGCGCCGCAGGTTCATGCGACTCGGAAGCGGAAGGATTCGTCATGAGTGGACCCATTTGCGCACACCGGCAACCCGATCATTTGCCATTAGGCGGACACAAGCATCCGACCAACCGTGCAAACCAGGAAAAGGCGGCGAGGAGACATTCGAGATGATAAAGATCTGACGATTGTTCTTTGTCACGCGGCAAGGCAATGCCTGTGACGTCGAACAAGCAACAGGAGTTTACCAACTCAATGCGAGCCAACTACCCCTCGTGCGAAACCGGCGATGCGTGCGATCCAGGACACCGATGTTACATGAACGCAGCAGGGAATCTTCCCGCAACGACAACTCTCTCTCGATGCGTGCTCTCGTAGAAAACCTGCAACAGATACGAAACGAGATCTCCGATGCGTAGCGAAGAACGGATTGATCGGGTTCAATAAACGACACGATGACTCCCCCGAACTCCGATTCCCCTCCGAACGATGAGGCACCTGCCGATGAGGCGGTTGCTCGTCAACAACTGATCGCGACGGCGTACCACGAGGCCGGCCACGCCGTCATGGCGGTATCGCTCGGCAGGACGATCCAAAAAGTCAGCATCGCCCCCGGTAAATCGCGATTCGGAGCCTCTCGGCTCGGACACTGCGAGATCAAGAAAGGCGTCAAAAAAGGATCGCACGACCGACTCGAAGACGACGTGCTGATCTTGCTCGCAGGGATGGTTGCCGAGGCGAAATTGACCGGACAATACTGTCAAAAAGGTGCGGCGCAAGACTTGCGAGACGTCGCAAATCTGCTGTGCACCCGCGCCGCGTCTCCGCGTCAACACGAGACGTTGCAACGCCGCACGCTGTCAAAAACCGAACATCTTCTCAGCGACGACGCGCACGTCGAGGCAATTCGCGAGATAGCTCAGGAACTGCTCGCCAAAACGACCATCAGCGGCCGATTAGTACGACACTATTTTCACCAAGCACAACAACGGAAACGTTAAACCATGGCTTCCCCCAACGCAATCGATCCGAAACTCATCGAGGCCATCGCAAAGGAACTGAATCTTCCGGTCAAGCGAGTCACCGCGGTGGTCGATTTGCTCAAAGAGGGGAACACCATCCCTTTCATCGCACGCTACCGCAAGGAAGCCACCGGGGGTCTTGATGAAATCGCACTCCGAGCCATCGAAGACGGTCTCGAAAAGGCAACCGCGTTGGCTGCACGCAAAGCAACGGTTCTCAAAACGATCGACGAGCAGGACAAACTGACAGATCAACTCCGACGTGAGATTGAAAACTGCACCGACCTGCGATCGCTCGAGGCGATCTATCTTCCCTACAAACCGAAACGTCGTACCCGGGCGACGATCGCTCGAGAACGAGGTCTACAACCGCTCGCGGACATCCTGCTCACGCAAAACAAACTCGGCAAATCCAAACAATCGGTAGTTGCCCCTTTTGTGAGCAATGAGCGTGACGTTCCGGATGCCGAAACCGCAATCGCCGGCGCGATCGACATTATCGCCGAGCAGTGGAGCGAAGACACCGACGTGCGCGAATGGATGGTCGAAAAAGGATCGAAATTCGGAAAGATCACCTCGCACGTGAAACGAGGCAAGAAAGACGAAGCGTCCAAATTTGAACAATACATGGATCGCCAAGAATCGGCCTCTCACATTCCTGGGCACCGGCTGCTCGCCATGCTGCGGGGCGAAGCCGAAGGCGTGCTCAAGGTCGGGCTCGAAATGGAAGAGGATCGCGCGGTCTCGCACGTGAAATCCAAATTCATCAAGAACCCATCGTTCGAATTCAAACGAGAACTCGAAACGGCGGCGGAGGAATGCTTCCATCGCTTGCTGCAACCGGCGACTCAGTCGACGGTATTGCAAATGCTCAAAGAACGGGCGGACGAAGAAGCGATCAGCGTCTTTGGCAAGAACCTCCACGAACTGCTCATGGCCGCGCCCGCGGGACCGCGAACCACCATCGGCATCGACCCCGGTTTTCGTACCGGATGCAAAGTCGCGGTGGTTGACGGCACCGGGAAATTCTTGACCAACACGACGATCTATCCGACACCGCCGAAAAACGACGTGGAATCGGCAAAGAAAAAACTGCTATCGCTGATCGAAAAACACGGCGTCGAACTCATCGCGATCGGCAACGGAACGGCTTCCCGCGAAACCGACGCGTTTGTCGGCTCTCTGATCGCCGAGAATAAACTCGACGTGACCAAAGTCGTGGTGAGTGAATCGGGCGCATCGATTTATTCGGCGAGCGAACTCGCCGGCAAAGAATTCCCTGACCTCGACGTGACCGTCCGCGGCGCGATCAGCATCGCGCGGCGATTGCAGGATCCGCTCGCTGAGTTGGTCAAGACCGATCCCAAGTCGATCGGAGTGGGGCAGTATCAACACGATGTCAATCAAACCCAACTGCGAAAGTGTCTCGACCGTACGGTGGAATCCTGCGTGAACCGTGTCGGCGTCGACCTCAATATGGCGAGTGTCCCCTTGCTGGCGCATGTGGCAGGCATCGGTCCCAAACTCGCCGAAAACATCGTGTTGTACCGGGACGCGAACGGTCGTTTTGAAAGCCGCCTGGAACTCATGAAAGTTCCCAAGCTCGGCAAAAAAGCGTTCGAGCAGGCCGCCGGTTTCTTGCGGATCCGTGGCGGTCGCGAGCCGCTCGACAACTCCGCGGTGCACCCGGAAAGCTATCCGGTTGTGAGCCGGATGGCGAAGGAACTCAGCGCGGACACGAAGACACTCGTTGGCAATTCGACGCTGAGCCAGAAACTCACGGCGGAGAAATTTGTCGACGACCGATTCGGCTTGCCTACGATCCGAGACATCATTTCGGAACTGGCCAAACCGGGACGCGACCCTCGCAGTGAGTTCAAGGTGGCCCACTTTGACTCTTCGGTGAACTCGATGGAGGATCTCTCCATCGGAATGGTGCTCGAAGGCGTCATCACCAACGTCACTCACTTCGGTGCGTTTATCGATCTCGGCGTTCACCAGGATGGCTTGATTCACGTCTCGCAATTGGCGGATCGATTCGTCAGCGACCCGAACGAAATTGTCTCCGTAGGCGACGTCGTGAAAGTCAAGGTGCTCGAGGTGGACCTGGATCGCAAACGGATCGCAGTGACGCGTAAGTTTTAGTGTGTTCTTGAGAAGGACATCACCAGATTTTGGTGGCCTGAATTCTGGCGAGTCCAGCTACGTCAAACCCGACATTGTTTGGGGTATCGAAACTCGCCACGTGTTTCGGCAGGCCCCGTGAATCACCGAATGCATTGCCGGATTGGGATCCCTCGCTAGCCGGTTTGTCGATTTAATCAAGAGTCAACCTGTTTTCGTTTAACCGCAATACCGTTCAATTTTCGTTTAACCCGTGCCCGAAGGGTAGGTTGCGTTCCGTCAAGCGTCGCCTACGGCTACCGGTTAAACGAAAACGCCACAACCCGGTGCTTCATTGAACGGTATTGCGTTTAACCGGCAGCCATCGGCGACGTGCAGTAGCAAGTAGGTCGCCTTTGGCTGCCCGATAAAAGAATAAATCAACAGCCCGTAGCGCAGCGGGCCAGTAAATCAACAGCCCGACGGGAGTTTTGGCAGGCCCGTGAATCGCCGAAAGTCTTGGCGACTTTCGCTACGACCTAATGTGAACGCAGGGCTTTTGCGAGAGGACAGTTTTGCATCGCGTCGCTTTCGCCGCTGCGATACTTCTGCAGCAGCTTTCTTGACTGGGCGGCGAGTTGTCTGCGGACTTCGCGACGTTCGCCTTTGACTCTCGCAATTTTCATGTCGTCGTATGCCGTTGTTTGATGACGCATCCACGCGATCACGGCGGACTCGGCACGACGTTCGATCGGAATCCGCTGCGTCCTCGCGACCGTCCCACTGCCCACAGGCGTGGCGTGCTTCGTCACTGCGACCGCAAACCGCTGCGCGATCGCCGCATACGCCGAATGGAAGTTCAAAAACGTGACGACGGCCGCATGAAAGTCTTCAACATACTCTTCTTGTTTTTCTTCTCGCCGTGCCTTTGCGGCTGCTTTTGCTTTGGCATACTGGGCAGTGCTGCGAGTGGACTCCATCGATGCTTTCGCGGATTGAATCTGCGAGTCGTCAGCCCACAGCCCTTTGGAAAACTCTCGACGCCCCTTTCGCTCCTTCATCGTCCACGTCGGACCTGCCGCTTTGACTCGACGCGTTACCCCGGCATCGCCCGGTGGCAGCAAGGTCCATGATTCGGGCACGCCGACCACATCTCCCGAAGGCAAACGCACGGTACGGTCATTCGGACCGGGAGCGACCACGAGGGTTTGCTGTTGGAGAGGTTGATTGGGATCGGGGTCGGGATGTTTGGTTTTGGAAGAAGTCTTGCGTGGCATCGAGTCCCTGTATCAACCGGAGCGTCCGAATTGAAGATGCAAAAAATAGCGTTGCTGCGGCGCACGCTGTGCGTCGTGGCAACACTGTTTGCGAGAAGGCCCTCAATCTCGGGGAGACTGAGCAACCTGGGAATACTTTCGTGAAGAAAACGTCGACGAACGAGTGTTCCGTCAAAGCGAATTTTTCGGGTAGCGAAACTCGCCAAGAGTTTCGGGAAGGCTCGTGTATTACCGAAAGTCTTGGCGACTTTCGCTACGGCCTGGAACCCTAAATCTTGATCATGTCGCACCACTAGGCTGCGCGACGGGTTCCGCGATCTTGTTCGATACGACGACGCGGGACCGCGTTGGCACCGAGTTCGTCCTGACTTGGGAATGCGTACCAAGCTCGTTGGTCGATCGCCTGCAAGATGGATTCAGCAACGGCAACGGCGCGGGCTCCGGCAGAGCCATCGACGACCGGAACGCCACCGCACTGAACGCTGATCACGAAATCGTGCAGTTCGTCAAGAATCGCGTTTCGCGGCTCGAGTTCCTTCAATTCACACTGCAGGTGAGAATCGAACAGCGAATCGGCATACTTCAGCGGGTTTTCGGCTTCGGTGTTGAGATCGAACTCGCGTTTGGAGAGCGATTCACTCGCCCGAACGGTCGCCAAGGCTGGTTTACCGAAATCGATTTGCGCGAAACCGGCAGGGCTGTACATCACCATGTCGCGAGCTGGCAACGGGCTGATACGAGACGCCTTTAGGTTCGCGACCAATCCACATTCGAATTCCAACCGTGCTTCGGCAATGTCTTCGTGGTCTGACACGACCGACATGCCGCTCGCGGAAATGGAGCGTACCGGTGCGTTGGTCAGCGACAGCACGAGATCCAAATCATGAATCATCAGATCCATGACAACCCCGACGTCGAGACAACGGCCGGGGAAACGTGACGCTCGAGTAGCCTCGACGTACTTCACATCAACGCCGAACTCTTCGAGCGCGGTGAAGGCCGGATTGAAACGTTCGACGTGCCCGACCTGCAAAACCAGGTTTCGGGTCGAAGCGAGCATCGCCAAACGGCGAGCGTCTTGGGCTTCGTGAGTCAACGGTTTTTCGACGAAGAGATGCTTCCCCGCTTTGATCAACGAGGTTGCGATGTCAGCATGGCACTGCGTTGGCGCCGCGATGACAGCGGCGTCAAACGAATCGATCGCGTCGCGGTAGTTCGCGTGAGCGGCAACCGGCGATTCATCCGTATGGTGCGTTGCGGCGATCGCTTCAGCCGCCTGGAGATCCGGGTCGCAAACGGCGGTAAGAACGGCGCCATCGACCTGGGTCAGTAATTTAGCGTGGATTCGTCCGAGATGACCGCCTCCGATGACGGCAACGCGTAGTGCACGGCTCATGCTGCTTTCTTTCGGCGGTCCCGACCTCGTCCGGCCCGACCACCACATGTGGTTTCTAAACAATCAAAAAGGTGTCGGAGCACAGGTCGTATAGGACCTGTCTTAAACATCTCGACGCGAGATGGTTCGATGCCGATTCGCTGGCGATACAACAGACGGAAGGCCTGTGTCAGCACAGCAATATCGTCTTCGGTGTAGTCATGACGTTTCAGACCGACGGTGTTGATACAACGCGGTTTGGCGTCATACCCTTCGATGATGACGTAGGGAGGCACGTCCTGAAGGATACGGCTCATCGCTCCGACGAAGGCGAGCGTTCCGACCGAGACAAATTGGTGAATACCGGCACCACCGGCGATGGTGACATCGTCATGGATATGGGCATGGCCCGCGATCATGCAGTTGTTCGCCATCACGATCCGATTGCCGATGTTGCAATCGTGGGCGATGTGCGTTCCGGTCATTAGGTAGTTTTGGTTGCCGACACGAGTCACACCATCTTCTTTTTCGCTGGCGCGGTTGATCGTGACTTGTTCACGGAACACATTCCCATCACCGATCTCAACACGAGTTGGCGTGGCACGATAGCTCACGTCTTGCGGGTGCGATCCGATCGAGCAGTGAGAGAACACTTGGTTGTCATTGCCGAGGCGGGTAACGCCGGTAATGGTCACGTGATCTTCGATCCGGCAACGATCACCAATGGTGACATCAGGTCCGATCACGCAAAAATGACCGACGCGAACGTCTTTACCCAACTTGGCTTTCGGGTCGACCACGGCGGTAGGAGCGATCACGACACTCATCGGGGAGTCCTTAGTGAGAGAGCTAGCATTCGAGGCGGGAGGTTCAAGATTGTCGTCATGCCTTACGCGGCACGGCGGGTTTTCTGGGTCGCTTGTGGGGCAAACATATTGTGTGGTGTTGCGGAATGGGCCAGCATTTGCGAGAGCTTCTGGGCGAGCATTCCATTGAGGCGGTGGCCTCCACGTTCGGACACGAACCGTCCTATCAAATCGACTCCGACGAGCGAAAGATCACCAATCAGGTCGAGTGTCTTGTGACGAGCACATTCGTTTCGATAGCGGAACTGGTTTTCGACCGGTCCGTCTTCGCCAATCACGAGCAACTCTTGGTTGGAAACGTGTTTAGCAATTCCACCGGCCCGCAGTTGTTGAGCCTGTTCGAGGGTCACAAACGTGCGTGCTGCGGCAACTTGCCGCGAGAATTGTCGTGGCGTGAGGTCAAACTGAAACGACTGTTTGGGGATCACGCTGGCGGTGCCATAGTCGAGTCGGTACCCGTAGTGACTCCGCATGTCTTCACACGGATTGACTTCGATGCAGGCGTCGCCTTGCCGCACGCTCATCGGCCGATCAATGACCAATTGCTGTTTGAGAGCGGCTTGGATCACTAGCCCTGCGGATTGCAGAGCGCCGACGTAGGCATCACTGCTGCCGTCGAGTCCGGGCATTTCCTCCGCGTCGGTTTCAACGACACAGTTATCGATTTCGAGCCCGGCGAGTGCAGCCATGAGGTGCTCCACCATGGCGAAGCAAGCTTCACCGTTGTGGAGATTGGTTCGAAATTGCACACTGTCTGCGAAATCAATGCGGGCCGGGCATTGGGGGTGTCCGGGCAAATCAGTGCGTACAAAAACGATGCCTGTCCCCGCGGATGCGGGCAGGAAACGGACTCGAATGGATTGCCCACTCCAGTAGCCGCGGCCGACGACCTCGCAGGTCGACGCAATGGTATGTTCGTTTCGATATCCGATCACGGCGTGGGCCTCCTTGCCGCGCCAGGGATCGCCACTCGTGAGTGACGCCCCTCTTCACGATTAACTAGGTTCGACGCAAAACGGCCGAACCGTTTGAACAATTTGACATGTCGTTGAACACGTCAACGACAACGGCCTCATGCCGTTGCCGTTACTTGGTAACGCTTGACGCCGACTACTCGGCGAGTTCTCGGTCGAGAACTATTTGCGTGCGGCAGCTTGTCCGCCAGCAACCAAGACCTTGTCGAGGTACTGCATCACGCCTGGGGTCATGTCGAGAGCTTCGTCGTGATAGACGATGTTTTTCATGACGCCACGAATGACGGACTCACCTTTTTCGAGGTCCATGTCTTCGCTGTTGTAACGCAGAACAAGGTTAATCTTGTAGTGCTGAGCGAGGACTTTGACGCCGGCAGCGATGTGCTGGTAGTTGTCGTAGTAGATCTTTGCTTCGCGGTCAGCGAGCTCTTTGCGTTTGCGAGCCATGTCGAGACGGAGCTTGGATTCCATCGAGGCGACACGCTCTTCTTGCGCGGTGTACTCAGGCGAACCAGGTTGGAAAGTCTTGAGTTTCTCAGCGGCTGCTTTCAGCTCGTTTCGCTTTCCTTGGAGTTCGGTGTCGAACTCTTTGAGATTCTGCTCAACCTGTTTAACTTGAGCTTTGATCCCTTCGTTGTTCTTGAAGATGTATGCAACATCCACCACGGCGATCCGGTGTCCACTTTCTTGAGCAGACGCGGCGGTCGGGGCGAGAACGGTGAGGGTGGTGATGGCCAGGGCTAAGGCCGAAAGAACAGATAGTCGCACGTCCGCTACTCCTTGCGTGGTGAATGCGAATTTCAAAACCGAGTAGACGCTTCATCGTTGACAGCGTCCTACGCTGTAAATCAAACGTCTCCGAATCGAGATGTATACGTTTGCGCCAATGAAACGCAGGTCATCCCAATGTGGTCTCGGATTGTGTCACTCGCGGGCGAATCGGGCAAGACTGATCTGTGCCGTTTTTCGCCCTCTGAAAAAATATTTACAAAGTCCTCAAAGCCGGGATTTCACGAGGAAATGCCATTATCGAGCACGTAACTTGATGTCAAACGTTAACTCTGTCTGCCCTCGTTGAACCGTCAACGGCAACCGATCGCCCGGCGAACGCCGACGCAGTTGATCCATGAACTGTTCGATTGTGGAAATGCGTGCTTTGCCAATCTTGACCACACGATCTCCCGCGAGCAAACCACTCTCCTGAGCGGGACCGGACGCGAGAATTGACGAGAGTACCACCTCGGACGGTTGCTGAGACAGTGTCACCCCCATGACAACCGTCAATTGACGACGGATTTGGACGTTTGCTTCTGTCTTTTCGTAAACCGGACGCTCAGGCACTGTCGCCAATCGCTCGCTGACCTGAGAGATCATATCGGTTATTCGTTCCATACCGTCCAGGTTTAGTTTGTCAAAATCATCGCTTGGGCGGTGATAGTCGGCATGCAGCCCGGTAAAGAAAAACAGCACCGGGATCTTCGCCTCATAGAAAGACGAATGGTCGCTCGGCCCATACCCACTCGGTACCGTGACAATGCGAAATTGTGTCGCCTGATTGACCTGTTCGATCAAAGGCTCGAACGAAGGAGCCGTCCCGGAACCGTAGACCGTCAGTTCGTTGTCATAGAGTCGGCCGACCATGTCCATGTTGATCATCGCAACCGTCGATGAAATCGGGAAACGTGGATGTTTGACGTAGTGTTTGCTTCCCAAGAGCCCTCGCTCTTCACCGGTGAAAGCAATGAACACCACGCGTCGATGGTCGGTCGGCGAATGGGGCCCTGTGAGTTTATCGGTCAATTCACCGGCCACGCGCAGCAACGCCGCCGTCCCGCTGGCGTTGTCATCGGCCCCATTGTGGATCGCGATCGTGTCAGGAGCGAGTGATCCAAACTCCCCCATCCCGACGTGATCGAAATGAGCTCCGATAATGAGCGTCTCGTCGGCCAGATTGCCGCGACCGGGCAAATAAGCGACGACGTTGGGGCTGGAGACTTTCGATGGCGAGATACTCACCCCCAATCGGGCGTGAACCTGATCCAGTTCGAAGCTGCGAGGTTGCCAGTCGGAATCAATCTTTGCCTCAACCTCGGTCAGCGGCCTCGACATCAAGCGGTTGGCAAGTTCCCGCGAAATACTCAGCACGGGGATCGCCGGTCGTGTCGTTCGTTCGCCGGTTGCCGGGTCCACGATCTCCTGATCACCCGGGGTCGGATTCAGGCCTGCTCCTCCGATCGCGAGCAGTCCACGCCGGGCCGCATCGACCTGCCCGTCCATTTCACCGAGCATCGCTTCGATCCGGGCAATCTGGTCGCTCAGCTTTTTACGGGAATTCACCGCGGCTTCGGGTAAGGCGAGCCAACGCTGTTGGATTTTCTCCAGGCGTTCTTCTTCGGCCTCGCGTCGTTTGCGAACCTGAGTGATCATCCGCTCGACGCTGCTCGGATCATTGACGATCATCACCGCCGCGGCCCCTTGATCGACCGCGGTGGTGATTTTGGTATCGAAGTAAGCGTGGCGTGAATTCTCGACTCCATCGAACGGACTGGTGGGATCGTTCACCCCCGGTTCCTTACGCAGCATCATGACGACTTTGCCCCGGACGTCGACGCCGGCGTAGTCGTCATACCGATGTTCGGGAGCACGAATTCCATAGCCGACCCAAACCACGTCGGCTTCGGCGAGGCCCTGACGGGTGCCCACGGCGAGCGGCGTGAAGTCGCGTTCGAGCTGCAACCCGTCGGCACTGGCGTTGGCATCAGTCGTTTCGAGATCGGTGCTCGACACCGGTTCCCCCGCAACCGTCAACTCGAGGTAGTTTTCTTCGACCGAGTTCAGTTCCGGACCGACGGAAATGTCAACCATTTGCAAAGGTGAATTGCCGAACACTTCCGTTTGCAAGCCGAGCTCTGCGAACCGCTCGCTGAGATAATCGGCGGCTCGAAAGATGGAAGGGTCGATGCTACTGCGGCCCTTGAGTTCATCGTCGGTGAGAAACTTCAGATCCTCAATCATCCTTCGTTGCAGGTCCGCCGAGGTGGCATCATCCGCGGATGGGTCGGACGCGTCGGGAACCGACATCTCGTTCGGTTCGACCGCGCAAGCCGTTGCTGCCAGGAGGACAACCGCAAAGAGAGCAACGTTAGCTAGAGCGAACCCTCGTCGGCCAGACTTCAAAATGAATCCGAGCGAATCAATCATGCGAAGATCAATATTGTATGCGTGTGAGGCGTCAATGAACTCAATCACAATCAGTATAGGTGAGCAAGCCAAATAAGTGAGCGTCTCCCACCGAGCCAAACCGTAACGGGGTAAATCGCACCTGCTATTGCATGTGTTGACTCGAAATCCGGGAGCCTGCGGACGGCGGCGACATGCCCCAACCTGCCCGCGCAACGCTCTGGCGAAATAGGGCGTCCTCGACTATCCTAGGCAAGATGTCGCAGTCACTCACCGGTGGCCGAAAAGCGTCGTTTCCTCCGATCACCCTCACGGTCTGATCGCGGATCGCCAGCGTCGGATTCGTTGAATCGAAAACGCCGCTCGCATCCGGAAGACGGTCACGTCTTCGGAGCGGAACCACATTCGGCCACCGGCGCGGGACTGAAGCTTGGCGGATGAACGTTCGTCTCTTCAATCTACCCATGGTTCTCCCTTGTCCTCCTCTGATTCCGACCCGCCATCTTCGGATGCTACGAAAGTCGATGCCGTTCCGCCTTCACCGTCCAACGCGGAGCTCGCCGGTCCAGGTCAATTTGTTGCCAATCAACGGCAAAAGCATCCCGGATCGATTCATCTCGTTGACACCGCGGCGGCCGACCAACCGTATGCGGATTCCGACGCCAAACTGAAACGGTGCCAGGAAATTCTCGACTACGAGTTTCAAGACCAAACGCTGCTCAAAGCGGCACTCACCCACGCATCGGGCGCAGCGAATCGTCTTTCGAGCAACGAACGATTGGAATTCCTTGGCGATGCCGTTTTGGGGATGACGGTCTGCCAATGGCTCTTTGAGGAATACCCCGAGTACAGCGAAGGCGACCTGACCAAGATCAAATCCGCCGTTGTCAGCAGACGAGCATGTGGGCGAACCGCCACCGCACTGGGTCTGGACGAATGCCTGATCGTCGGTCGGGGCGTGACCCGCAACCGCAGCTATCCACGCTCGCTCGTCAGTGACGTGTTCGAATCGGTGATCGCCGCGCTCTATTTAGACGGCGGTGCCGAGATCGTGCGTGACCGGCTGAAAAAATGGCTCGCCCAGGAAGTCCGCTTGGCGGTCGACACGCAAGGATCCGGCAACCATAAATCAGTACTTCAGCAATACGCTCAGCGAGAACTGGCCTCGACCCCGGTCTATAAACTGATTCGCGAAAGCGGACCTGATCACCGAAAAACCTTCTTGATCGGTGCCGTCGTGGACCAGCGGGCCTTTGCGCCGGCGTGGGGCAACAATAAGAAAGACGCTGAACAGCGTGCGGCGGCAAACGCGCTAGCGGAATTGCACAATCAGCCAATCCCGCACCAAAGCGATGACGCCAATTCGCCGCAAGGCAATTCGGCCTCCAATTCATAGCGTTCCGGCGTAGCATCGCCGCTCTCTCGCCGCCCTCTATCGCCACACAGACGAACGCCCCACTCCTGCGAGGCGTCACCCCAGAGATGCCCGCACTACCTCAGAGATGCCCGCGGCGACGTGCGGTGGGAGCGTCGATCGTAGCGTCTGCTCCCGATCAATCGCTACAGATTGTCTATCCGGACGTTCACCTGGCTCCGAAGCGAGCATTCTTGGCCGACGCATTTTCTCGTAGTGAAAATCCGTGACCTAGGTTTACCTGAGGTCTCGTTCCGTGGTCCCCGTTGCGCAAACACGCTAGGGCGCGACAGGTATCGATGCTTCGAAACCGCCCGCGGAACACGCCTGCCCCTTTTTTAACGATGCGTTGAGCACGTCGATGCGATGGGTACGGACCGATCGACAGGCACGATATCGATTTTCAACACAATCCCAAACCATTCGAACACCTGATTGTAAAACGAGTTATGCGGATGTTCGCACAGACCTTTTCATCATTCTTCCGCCGGCATGACCGGCTTCCGAATTCCACGCCGGTAGGCCGCCTGAGAAAGAAGAACGGCAAGCCAGCGCGCGGCGGGATCGCCGTCACCGAACTCGCTATCGGGCTTCCTATCGTGCTGCTCGTTGCGATGGGGACCATGGAAATGTGCACCATCATCCGACTTCGCCAGAAACTCAAGATGATCGCATATGAAGGCGCACGTGTCGGCATCCTGCCCGACGCCGGGGCGGAGAACGTCGATTGGCAATGCACCACTCTATGCACCGAACAATCCATTGAATCTGCCTCGATCGAAATGACACCGGCCGATCCGAGCAGCCTCGACTCCGGCGACTGGTTCCAAGTCAGCGTCGCGGCACCGTTTACCGCGAACTCGTTGACGGGGGCCTGGATGATCGACGCCTTCTCGCTCGATGAATCAGTCTCGCTGCAAAAACCGTAATCGCTTCCACTTTCGCCCCCCCATTTTCGCAGCAATCCAGTTTCGCGGCAGCAACTCGGCCCGCCCCATATCGCCCATCCGCATTCGAGACATCCATGTCACGCACCTTTTTCGACACGCCTGTGAAACAACAACCACGCAACGGTTCGGTTACCGTCTTGCTGGTCGTGTTGCTTCCCGTGCTGTTCATGCTTTCCTCCTACGCGATCAACATCGCTTACATCGAAGCGGTGAACGCGGAAGTCCAAATCACAACTGACGCGGCGGTGCAGGCAGCAGGCCGAGCCTATATCCAGAGCGGTGATGAAAACGCCGCTTTGGTCGCCGCCCAAGACGCCGCAGCGCGAAACCAGATCTCAGGCAAAACGATTCCGATCACCGCATCGGATCTCGAATTCGGATCGAGTTTGCGAACGTCGATGTCGGACGGCTACGATTTCACTCCGGTCTCCGGTGCAGAAGAGGGCAACGCGGTTCGCCTCACAACAAACGCTCTTCGCAACGCGACGTCCCCCGTTTTTTCGCCACTGTTTCCGACCATGGGTGTCGACGTACAGATCCGCCCGCATCGGACCGCGATCAGCACCCAAAGCACGATGGATGTCGCGTTAATCCTCGACCGTAGCGGATCGATGGCTTACGCGAGCGACGAAACGGCGGATCCCTATGTGAATCCCGCTGCCGCTCCGCCGGGGTGGACGTTTGGCGATCCGGCACCACCGAACTCTCGCTGGTTGGACGTGGTGGCGTCGGTGCAGTCGTTCAAGAATTACCTCGAAGAGTCTCCTCAAAAGGAAAAGCTCTCGCTCTCAACCTACTCTGACAACACCTCGACCGAGCAAATCCTGACGTTCGAGTATCAAAGCATTCTCGACGGATTGAACGTGCACACCAACCAGTTCAACGGTGGAGGGACAGCCATTGGAATGGGGCTCTACGAAGCCCTCGGTGCGATCACGGATGAATCCGTTTCTCGTCCCTACGCGGTGAAAGTCATGATTCTTCTGACCGACGGAAATCACAACACGGGCACCAGCCCGGAATCCGCGTCGTGGAGCATTAAGAATGCGGGTGTCACCCTTTTCACGATCACCTTCAGTAACGAGGCCGGACAAAACCGCATGAAGAATCTCGCTGAGAATTGTGGCGGCTTGCACTTTCACGCCGTCGATGCGACTCAGTTGACCGCCGCGTTTGAAGATATCGCCCGACGCCTTCCATCCCTGATGACCGAATAAATATGAGCGTATTTCAAACTCCAACGCGCCGGTCCAATCGTGCCGGTGCCGCAGCCGTGGAAATGGCGATCGTTTCAACGGTCCTGTTTGCAGTGATCATCAGCAGCATCGAGATGTCGCGGATGTCCATGCTGCGTCACTCGGCTGACTATTCCGCCTACCTCGGAGCCCGTGTCGGCATTATCACCGGTGCGAGCACGTCTGATGTCGAAGCCCGAGTGGATGATCACTTGGCGAAACTCGGGGTCAAGAACGCCGTCGTCACGGTCGCCCCCGATCCGATCACCGAAGCGACCACCCAGGTTCAAGTCGAAGTCGCCATTCCGGCGTCCGGCAATAGCTGGATCATGCCCAAACACTTTACCGGCTCGGTCGTCGGACGCTGCACCCTGCTCACCGAACGTTCGGCGATGGTGATGAGCAAAGCCATGCCGACACCACCGCCTCCTCCACCAGAACCAGAACCAGAACCAGAACCAGAACCGGAGCCGGAACCAGAGCCAGAACCCGAACCGACGCCGGAGCCAGAGCCGTCACCAGAACCGGAGCCAGAGCCCGAACCGGAACCAACTCCTGAACCGGAGCCCGAACCAGAACCGGAACCAGAGCCTCCGCCACCGATGCTGTAGGCCGAAATCGACATGAACGCCTCTTCCGAATACACACGTGTTCGGGAGGGGCTGATCGGCCAAGGTGAATCCGCGCACGACCGCTGCCGCGTTATAACTTGCTCAGCGTCGCAAAACGCCCCTTCAACTGCCGAACATGGAGATCGCGCTGTCGACCTCTTCGATGGTCAGGCAAGATTGCCGCCGCGAGGCCGGATCGACACACGTGCTGCGAAGCAAGGGAACGTGCAAACTGCCGAGCCCGCGATGGCGAATCCTCTGATAGTCGGTGACGCCATGTTTCTTGAGCGCGTCTTCCACCGCAGCGGCGTGCTCAGGACTCGAGGCGACCGGCCATCTTGATACATCGTTCGATGAAACTGCCTGCAACCGGAAGACGAACATCGGCGGGCGAACCACTTCGATACGCCCGGCTCGGATCAGGTCGGGAGCGTACTTTCGAAAGAACGCCATCATCAACACACTGCAGTGAATCCCGTCAGCGTCGGGGTCCATCAGCAGGACCAACTTCTCGTAAACGCAGTTCTGCGGTGACGCGAGATTTCGGATCGCCTCATCACAGTCGGCCGGATTCTGCATTCGAGATCCCAACAACGTCTCGAAGATACGGCAAAACACTTCGTTGCTTCTCGCCGCATCTCGGCCCGCCTTGATCGCGTTGAGAGGCTTGCCTTGCAAAGCAAGAATGGATTGCACGCGTGCATCTCGAACTTGATCGACTGATTTCGCAGCGCTGTCGCCTTCGACGATCAAACATTCGGTACCAGTAACGACGCCGACACGTTTTTGAGGATCGACGGCACCGACAGAACCGACCGCTTCACAGGGGTAGTGTGTCGGCTGCTTCCCGTAAGCGATCAAACCAGGTCTCGCAAATCCGAGATCACATCACGCATGGACTGATATCGTTTTTCGGGACGTTTCTGCAAAGCACGCCCGACGATCTCATCAATCTCTTTGGGAATGTTGTACTGTGGGGATCGCTGACTCGGCGGTTCGATTTCACGATGTCGAATATTCTCAAACGTTTCATCGATCGTTTTGCCACGAAACGGTTCACGGATCGCCATCACTTCGTAGAGAACGACCCCAACGCTGAAAACATCGGAACGTTCGTCGATCGTCCGGTTGCCAACGATCTGTTCGGGTGACATGTACAGCGGCGTTCCCGGTCGTTGGCCACCGCCGGTCAGTGTCTGCAACTGTTCGGCTTCGATTTCAGGTCGGACTTCGAGCGAGCTATCGTGCAGCGGTTGGTTGTCGTCGGCGTGGCCCCAAACCTTGGCAACCCCCCAATCCAACAAAATCACTTCGCCAAAGTTTCCGACCCAAATATTCTCGGGTTTGACGTCGCGATGGATCACACCGCGAGCATGCGCGTAGGCAAGCGCCTGACATGCCGAAGCCACAATCTCGATTCGACGATCGATCGGGTAATCACGGATGGCACTCTCGTCGCCGCGGGCAATCCGTTTGAGAATCTCAAAAAGATTCTCGCCCGAGATCCGTTTCATGACGAAATAGACACCTTCGAGATCATCTTCGCCGATATCGTATACTGGTACCGTGTTGGGATGCTGCAACTGAGCCGTCACCCGGGCTTCACGAAGCAACCTT
Source organism: Aporhodopirellula sallentina SM41 (assembly GCF_000346505.1). Taxonomy (GTDB): domain Bacteria; phylum Planctomycetota; class Planctomycetia; order Pirellulales; family Pirellulaceae; genus Rhodopirellula; species Rhodopirellula sallentina. The sequence goes on along the minus strand of NZ_ANOH01000218.1, from coordinate 44,469 downwards.
CGTCGTTCGCGACGATCAAACCTCGTTTCCGGCAGCAGTTTTTTGATGGCAACGGTGCGACCGGTGACCGGATCAAACGCTGCTTGCAAAACCCCCGTACCTCCCCGCGCCATTTCCCGCAGGCCGGTGTATCGTTTCAGCCCGCGAGGAACATTCTTTGGCAAATCGGGGTCTGTTCCCGACAGAATGATGGTGGGTTCGTTCATGGTGTTGCTATTGTATCGTGTTGCTCGCCGTGTGTGCGAACCGCTCGATTCGGTCAGAAAGATTCACACTCAAAGAACCTAGACAATGAACATGCCCGCCGATAAGGACGACGACAAGCTCGACGATGCCAATTTAGTTACCGTCGCGGAGCGTGCCAACGAGATCTCCGCTGGCGTTCTGGTAAATATTTTGGCCGACGAAGGAATTCGTGCAGTTTCCGTTGGTGGATTTACCGCGGGTTTCCGTGCGGAGGCACCCGGATGGGTCCAAGTGAAAGTGTTTGAAAAAGATTCTGAGCGAGCAAAAAAAATTATCGCCGAAGTCAAAGAAGCTAATCCCGAGAATGAATGAACCGTGTCCCAAGTTGGCGATCACGATGGGCGATGCCGGAGGCGTCGGCCCCGAATTAGCGTTGCGTGTTTGGCAACGTGAGGATGTCCGCGAAGCCGGGCTGCCGATTTTGATGGGCTGTGCCGATCTTTTCGCACGTGTCGCCAAAGAAAACTCGCTCGACTTACCCGAAACGATCGCTTTGTCGCAACTCGCCGACATACCGCTAGGTTCCGACGGGTTTATCGTTGACGTGGGCGAACTCGACGCAGCCGCCGTACAGCCCGGTTCTTACTCAGGCGATACAGGCAAGGCGTCCTACGAAACGATGTGCGCGGCGATCGACGCGGCGTTGGACGGAAGGGTGGATGCGGTCGTCACCGGTCCCATTCAGAAAGAAGCGTGGATGCAGGCGGGCATCACTTTTCCTGGCCATACCGAACTGCTCGCCGATCGAGTCGGAAAGGCACAGGGATCCGCCCCGATCGATGTGCGAATGATGCTAGCGAGCGAGACCATCGCGTGTGTCCTCGAAACCATTCATGTCCCCTTGGCGGACGTTCCCGGACTGCTCAACACGGAGTCTCTCGCCAAAACGATCGACATGGCCGGCCGCGCGATGCAGCGTCGCAATCGTCGACGCGGCAGTCTGCTACCGCCTCGAATCGGCGTTTGCGGGCTCAATCCACACGCCGGTGAACATGGGATGTTCAGCCATCACGAAGAAGAGAATATTGTCATTCCGGCGATCGAGATTGCCCGCGAAAATGGATGGGACGTGCATGGTCCGTTACCGCCCGACACGGCGTTCACTCCCGCGATGCGAGAACGAATCGACGTCTATGTTTGTCTGTACCACGACCAGGGTTTGATTCCACTGAAAGCACTTTCCTTTGATGACGCCGTGAACGTGACACTCGGCCTGCCAATCGTTCGTACGAGTGTGGACCACGGGACAGCCATGGACTTGGCATGGAAAGGCGTCGCGTCGGAAAAAAGCATGATTGCGGCAATCCGATTGGCATCTGAGTTGGTTGAGTCGACGTTGTGATGAGCCGGTCGAAACAATGGTTGAGCTGGATTGCGATCCTAGGGCTATTTTTCGTTTACGCCGGAGATGCCCCGCCGGGTGTCAACGAAGCCCACTATCTTGCGAAGGCAAAAAACTTCTGGGACCCGAGTTGGTGCAGTGAAGACCTCTTCGTGTCGTCGGGGAAGGCACACTGGCTGTTCTATCAATTGTTCGGATGGCCAACGTTGTTCTTTTCGCTCTCGACCACTGCGTGGATCGGGCGTTTGATCGGTTGGGGCATGCTTGCGGCAGGTTTGGCCCGTCTGAGTTCCCAAATACGCTTGCCATCCGCGGCGGCCCCGCTCGTCGCCGTTCTCTGGGTTGCCGGAATCCAAGAAGGCAACCTCGCCGGTGAATGGGTTGTTGGAGGGATCGAAGCGAAGGTTCCCGCCTACGCCTTGGTACTGTTTGGCATCGCTGAATTGCTCCGCCGAAACTGGTCGGCGACTTGGATCTTGTTTGGAACCGCGTCAGCCTTTCACGTCCTGACCGGTGGATGGTCAGTGGTCGCCGGGGCAATCGCGTTTCTCTATCTCGAACGGATCGGCACAAACGGCGAACAGGTTCGCCAACCTTTCTTTCGTCCCGCGCTGTTTGCCGGCGGGCTGATATCGCTGGTCGGGTTGTTGCCGGCTGCCGCAATGTCGGCGGGCACGACGCCGGAGGAATCCGTCTCCGCGGCGAGAATCTACACGTACTTTCGCATATCACACCACCTTCTACCGTCCGCGTTCCATTTCGATTGGTTTGTCCGCCACAGTGTTCTGACGATCGTGACGGGCCTCTTTCTAGGTGCCGATTGGTTCTACGCAGAAAACTCGCGTCGCAGCGGCATTGTCGCTTTGGCTTCGTTCGCCGCGGGTGCGTTGTTGATCAGTCTTTGTGGGCTGGTGGTCGGGATGCTACCAGCCGTTGCACCGGATTTAGCGGCCAAGCTGCTGCGTTTTTATTGGTTTCGTTTGGCCGATGCGATCACACCACTCGCACTCGCGTGCAGCATCACTGGCCTACTGTCGAGCTACGCATCCAAATTACCCGCCGAACCGGACGCGTCGATTTGGAAACGGATCAGAAGTTCGGTTCAACGCGATCTACGCTCAACATGCATTATTGCGGGAGGCATCGTTGTCGTATTTGCGATTTATCACGCGGGTCGATCGACCTGGGAACGTGTTGCCGACAACGTCCCGATCTCACACAGCAACCGATTGCTGGGGCTCAACCGCAGTGCGAGTTACTGGAAACAACGCCGCACGATGGAAGATTGGATCGACGTTTGCCGATTCGTTCGTGCCAACACCGCCACCGACGCGGTCTTGTTGACACCTCGTCACCAACAATCCTTCAAGTGGTATTCACATCGCGCCGAGGTCGTGAACTGGAAAGACATCCCCCAGGACGCCGAACACCTCCGCAAATGGGCACGCCGATTCGTCGAGGTCTTTCCCATGGAACTGTCGACGATGCGGGTTACCATCCGATACGACCGTCTCCGCGACTTCCGACGCCGATACGAAGTCGATTGGATGATTGTTGACCGTCGGGTTGTCGGACCGCAGTTGCCTTTGGTGCAGGTTTATCCGGTTGGCGAAGAACGCAATTCGACGTACGCCGTCTACCGTCTCCCCACAATCAACGATTCACCTCAAAACGAAACAGTTGATGACGGGACACGCGGAGAACGAACAAACGATTCTTCACCGGATTCCACGCCATGACGACCGCGAGAGTTCGCACCATTTGCCCGCACTGCAAGGCCGTGCTCGAGATCGATCGACGGAGTTCATCTTCGGTGGCGATTTGTGGTGCGTGCGACGCGGACGTTGAGTTCGATCGGTCTTCCCGAAACACCCCGGCAACAATTAATCACTCATCGCCAGGAGACTCGGCGCTGCGATCGTTTCCGATCGTGCCCGCGTTGGACGGGATACTCGTCAAAGCAATTGTCTTCCTACGAGAACACTGGCTAGTTTTATTACTGACATCGGTCGCTGCGAATTTGATCTGGTTCGTCCTGATTGGCTGGCCGATCAACATGCTCCGGGAAGGATGGAGCCAGCTCGGACGCGAAGACGGAGGCTCTCTGTCACTCGGAACGCTGCTCAGCGGAAGTGCGATCACGGGATTCCTGCTGGTGCCGGTTTCGGCATACACCCTCGTCGTCCTGGTGCGTCTCTCACTGGAGATCACTCGGTACGGTGCGACACTGCAAACCGAAAACAAACTCTCCCAAATCGTCAATGCGCTGCGTGTCCCCTTCTCGATCATCATGCGAATGACGGGGCTCTTGCTGATGGTGGCGACCTTGTTTGCGTTCACCTCATTCATCGGATTGATCGCAACGGTCTGCCTGTCGTTTGCGATGGACCAACAGACCGCAGTCTGGGTCGGCACACTCTTCGTGGGAGCTCTCCTGGTCGGCATCATCTTCCTACTGCAGTGGCTGCTGTGGCCGACGGTGTTTTTCATTTCCGACGGACGTGCCGATCTGATCACTGCGACGCAGTGGGGAGCAGGCTTGTCAATGCGTCACCGAAAGTTGACAGTGTCACTTGTCACGATCTATTTCGTGCTCGCAACCGCAGGATCGATGCTGTTTTATGTTGGCCAAATTCTGACCACACCGATAGCGACGCTGCCTCTTGCGATCGGATACCTTCGCATGACGGGTGGGGAATACGACCGATCCGAAACGCTCACGTCGTCAGAAGACTCATGAGAAGTCCTTGCAGTTCCTCGTCGCCCGACCGATACGCGAGATCAATCTGCAAGTAGCCGAGCGGCACACCGGCGAGTTCGTCGACGGCGATTTTCACCGCGTCTTTGTGTGTGCATAAAACCAACTCCGGTGTGTTGGAGGCCTTCAACTCGACCAGCCATTGGTTCAATCGCTCTCGAGCCTCTCGCTCGTAGGGGTCGTGATCAGGTAGTCGAAAGTGCCCGATCACGTCGGCCCCACACTCGCGTGCCGTTTGTTCAAACGCATCCGGATTTCCGATCGCTGAAACGAGTGCAATGCGACGCCCGGACAAAGACGCGATCGGTTCGGAGGGACGATGCTCGAACACGACACGTGTCGCCGCGTGAGTGGTTTCGAGCAACGGACGATTACCGAGATGAGATCGAATCTCTTGGCAAATCGCATCTCGTCTGGACTCCTCGATCTGATCAGACCTTGTCAAAATCACCGCGTCGGCACGACGCAGACTGCTGACCGGTTCCCTCAAATAGCCGCGTGGCAGCAAATGCCCAAACCCGAACGGGCAGGTGGCATCGACAACGACGAGATCCAAGTCGCGGTACAAGCGACGATGTTGAAACCCGTCGTCCATGACAATGATGTCGGCTTCTAACTCATCGACGGCGATTTGAGCGGCCTCGACTCGATCAGGGTGCTGAACATGGGGGACGTCCGGAAGCCGCTCGGCCAATTCCAAGGCTTCGTCGTTGACCCCCGTTTCCCCCGCACCGTAGCCGCGACTCACGATGGCGACCTGTCGTCCAAGGTCTCGCAATCGCCGACACAGATCACAAACGACAGGCGTCTTGCCCGTTCCGCCGGTCGTCAAATTTCCGACGCTGATGACCGGCACGTCGGCTCGACAAACTTCCTTGCGACCGGCGTCATATTGAGCCCGACGAACACGTGCTGCCGCACCATAGAGAAGACTCGCCGCCCACAAAGAGGCTCGCATCGAGGCGGCTGCCGGTCCGGTTCTCTGACCGCTGAGCAAGGAGCGATGATCGAGATTCATCATGAAGTGCGTCTCGCGAAAACGAGCAATCGTGGGACGTCACAGACTCGTCTTAGAACCTGTCCAAACCTTTCCAAACAGCCAGCAAACCAATCAGCCGGCGGGTGTTCGTCCGGGTTGTCCCATGGAAACCTCGGGGCGCGCCGAGCGGCAGATGAGTTTTCAGATAGGTTCTTAGAATCGGCTGACCGGCCGAGAACCGGATCGGTTTGTCTCGCTGATAAGACTCGAACGAGGCAAACCGATCGCACAAAAGGGTCACCCCCAGGAACTAAACGCCTGCGAGCGATGTACCAAGCGTTTGCCCGGGGGCGGGTAGGCAACTCGAGCCTTCGAGGTAGATATCAATCGCCCGGGCAGCGCCGCGGCCTTCATTGATCGCCCACACCACGAGGCTTTGTCCACGACGGCAGTCACCGGCGGCGAAGACGCCTTCGATGTTCGTCGTAAACTTGCCATGCTCGGCTTGGAAGTTACTCCGTCCGTCGGTTTCCAAACCGATTGACTCGGCGACGTATTGCTCGGGGCCGAGGAAGCCCATCGCGAGCAGGATCAATTGAGCCGGCCACTCTTTCTCGCTGCCTTCGACTTCGCTCATTTGCCATCCGCCTTCGTCGTTCTTGGTCCATTCGACCTCGATGGTTTGGATACCTTTGAGCTTGCCCGAATCATCGGTCAAGAACTTCTTGCTCAGGATTTGATACTCGCGTGGATCCTTGCCGAACTTCGCCTCGGCTTCTTCGTGACCGTAGTCGACACGGAAGATCCGCGGCCATTCAGGCCATGGGTTATCTGGACCGCGAGACTCCGGCGGCTTCGGCAACAATTCAAAGTTGACGACCGAACGGCAACCATGCCGCAGGCTCGTGCCGATGCAGTCGGTTCCCGTGTCACCACCACCGATGACGATCACATCTTTGCCTTCGGCGCTGATAAAGCGACCGTTCAGACTGTCGCCGTGCACACTCTTCTGCGTGTTCGCAGTCAAGAATTCCATGGCGAAGTGAATGCCTTTCGCGTCACGACCCTCGATCGGCAGGTCACGAGGTTTCGTTGCACCGCAGGCGAGCAGAACGGCGTCATAGTCTTTCCGCAGGTCTTCCGGCATGATGTCTTTCCCGACGTTCACGCCGGTACGGAATTCGATGCCTTCGGCAGTCATTTTATCGACACGTCGCTGCACCGCTTTCTTGGACAGCTTCATGTTTGGGATGCCGTACTGCAACAAACCACCGATACGGTCGGCTCGTTCGAACACGGTTACCAAATGACCGGCTTTGTTGAGTTGATCTGCGGCCGATAAACCGGAAGGCCCGCTACCGACGATCGCGACTTTCTTACCGGTGCGTTCTTCGGGCGGTTCGGGTTTGATCCAACCTTCGTCCCACGCACGATCGACAATCGCGTTCTCGATGTTCTTGATCGTCACGGGCGGATTGGTGATTCCGAGCACGCATGCACCTTCGCACGGCGCGGGGCAAGTCCGACCGGTGAACTCGGGGAAGTTATTGGTCTTGTGCAACCGCTCAATCGCTTCCTTCCAACGGTTGTTGTAAACCAGATCGTTCCACTCTGGGATCAGGTTATCGATCGGGCATCCGCTGGCCGATTGGCAAAACGGAACTCCGCAATCCATGCAACGAGCGCCCTGCGTTTTGAGGTGCTCGGTTTTATGCTCGGTGTAGATTTCGTCGTAGTCGTTGATCCGGACAACTGGCAAACGCCACGGCACTTTTTCGCGATCAAATTCTTTGAATCCGGTGGGCTTTCCCATAATGATGATCCTAGATGAGTCGGAGAGGCTGGGGATGATCGGAACGGCAAAGAGCGGTCCCGCGAGACCCGCGGTCACCGACCACGGGTCCGAATAAATTTGGTAGTTACGCGTTGACGGCGACCTCGGCGGCCTTCTTTTCCGCCTTTTCGAGCAGCACGCGTTTGTAATCGGTCGGCATGACCTTCACACATTGGCTGAGGAACGTGCCCCAGTCCGCGAGGGCTTCGCCGGCGACTTCGCTCGAGGTCAACTCTTGGTGACGACGAACCATCTCCTTAACCATCGCTTCCTCTTCGGCGCCCTCGATCTTCTCGAGTTCAACGGTTGCGAGGTTGCAGTTCAGATTGAACTCGCCGTCGCGGTCCCAAACATAAGCAATCCCACCGGACATCCCGGCGGCAAAGTTTCGTCCGGCTCGACCGAGCACCACGACGCGTCCACCGGTCATGTACTCACACCCGTGATCGCCGACGCCTTCGACAACGGCGTTGGCACCACTGTTGCGAACGCAGAACCGCTCGGCAGCACGACCGCTGAAGAACACTTCACCGCCGGTCGCACCGTAGAGGCACACGTTTCCGACGATGATATTGTCGGCGGCTGTGAATGTCTTTTCGCGTGGTGGGTAGACCACAATTCGACCGCCGGAGAGCCCCTTGCCGACATAGTCGTTGGCATCGCCCTCGAGTTCGATGGTCACACCGTGAGCCAAGAAGGCACCGAGACTCTGTCCCGCCGACCCCGTCAAATCGATATGCACGGTGTCATCAGGCAGTCCCTTCTGTCCGTGAACCTTCGCGATTTCGTGAGACAGGATCGTGCCGACGGTTCGGTTGATGTTGATGATCGGCGAACTGATGCGGACCGGTTCACCGGTGTCGATCGCATTGCGAGCTTCACCGAGCAATTTGGTCATGTCCAACGATTTTTCGAGACCGTGATCCTGTGCACGCGAGCAAATCACGCCGACGTCGTCATGCGGTTTGGATGCCGGTTGCAGAACCTGCGTCAAATCCAACCCGTCGCTCTTCCAGTGCTTGATTGCTTCCTCGGTCTTCAACACGTCGCTGCGTCCGACCATCTCATCAATCGTTCGGAAACCGAGTTTCGCCATCAGACGGCGGGCGTCTTCGGCGACCATGAACAGGTAGTTCACAACGTGTTCCGGTTTGCCCTTGAACATTTTACGCAGATCAGGATCCTGCGTCGCGATTCCGACCGGGCAGGTGTTGAGGTGACACTTCCGCATCATGATGCAGCCCAATGTGATCAAAGGAGCGGTCGAGAAACCAAACTCCTCGGCACCGAGCAGGGCAGCGATCACAACGTCGCGTCCGGTCTTCAGACCGCCATCGGTTTGCAACACCACTCGGCTGCGCAAATCGTTGAGCACCAAGACCTGGTGAGTTTCCGCGATCCCGAGTTCCCACGGCAGACCGGCGTGTTTGATGCTCGTCAAAGGCGACGCACCGGTACCACCGGTATCACCGGAGATCAAGATGTGATCTGCGTGAGCCTTGGCGACACCGGATGCGATCACACCGACACCGACTTCACTCACCAACTTCACACTCACCCGAGCAGACGGGTTACTGTTCTTCAGGTCGTGAATTAACTGCGCGAGGTCTTCGATCGAATAGATATCGTGGTGTGGTGGCGGGCTGATCAGACCAACACCCGGCGTGCTGTAACGGATCCCGGCGATGTAGTCATCGACCTTCTTACCGGGCAACTCGCCACCCTCACCAGGCTTGGCTCCCTGAGACACCTTGATCTGCAGTTCGTCGGCGTTGGCGAGATATTCGATCGTCACACCGAAGCGTCCCGACGCGATTTGCTTGATCGAAGATCGTTTCGAATCACCGTTTTCGAGCGGCTTGAACCGAACCGGATCTTCGCCACCTTCTCCGGTGTTGCTTTTGCCACCGAGACGGTTCATCGCGATCGCGAGCGACTCGTGCGATTCAGCACTGATACTGCCGAGGCTCATTGCGCCGGTGCAGAACCGCTTAACGATGTCCTTCGCACTTTGGACCTCGTCGAGCGGAATCGACGGACCGGCGACGCCCTCTTTGAAACCCAGCAAACCGCGAAGGGTGCAACGGGTTCGGTTGTCTTCGTTGATTGCGTGAGCAAACTTCCAATAGGCGTCTTCGTCGTTGTTGCGTGCGGCGACTTGCAGGCTCGAAATCGCCTGCGGGCTCCACGCGTGCTTCTCACCTTCGGCTCGCCAGTGGAACTCACCAAGGTTCGGCAACGAAGGCAACTTGTCGTCTGCCTTTTCGGGATAGCCGAGTTCGTGACGCCGCAGTGTTTCTTCGGCAACGATATCAAACGAAACCCCTTGGATACGGCTGGCCGTACCGACGAAGCAACGATCAATGATTTCATCACGAAGTCCCAGCGCCTCAAAGATCTGAGCACCTTTGTAACTCTGCAGGGTGCTGATCCCCATCTTGGCCATGACTTTCAGCATGCCTTTGCCGACACCTTTGCGGTAGGCAGCAACGATCTTGTCGTCGTCCATCGACGGCGGCAACAAACCGTCACGGTGAGCCTGCCAAAGAGCCTCAAATGCCAGGTACGGGTTGATCGCATCGGCACCGTAACCGATCAACAGGCAGTGATGATGCACTTCGCGTGCTTCGCCTGTTTCGAGCACCAAACCGACGCGGGTTCGCTTCGCACGTGCGACCAAGTGATGGTGTACGGCACCGGTTGCTAGCAGCATGCTGACCGGGACGCGGCCATGGCCGACTTCGCGATCACTCAGGACCACCAACTCGATTCCCTCATCGCATGCCGCTTCCGCTTCCGCACAAATTCGGTCGAGCGTTTTTTGAACGCCAGCCTTTCCTTCACTGCGGTCAAACGTGATGTCGATCGTGCGGCTGCTCCAACCTTGATGGTTGATGTGCTTCAACGCCGCGATTTCTTCGTTGGTCAGGATCGGGTGATCCACGAGCAATCGGTGGCAGTGCTGAGGCGTGGCGGCGAGCAGGTTTTGCTCAGGGCCGATGTAGCACTCGAGCGACATAATGACTTCCTCGCGAATCGAGTCGATCGCGGGGTTGGTCACCTGTGCAAAGAGTTGTTTGAAGTAGTCATAGATCATCCGCGGTTTGTCAGACAAACACGCCAACGCCGAGTCGTTGCCCATCGAACCGACCGGGTCACGCAGTTGCTCAACGAGCGGGCGGAGCATGAAATTCATCGTTTCGGCGGTGTAACCGAACGCTTGCATCCGCGACAACAAGGTGTCCGCGTCGAAGCCGTGTGGTTCCTGTTCGGGATGCAAATCCGCCAAACGGATTCGCTGTTCCTTGAGCCACTTGCTATAGGGCATCCGGCTCGCGAAGTTGGCTTTCAGTTCCTCGTCCGGGATCAGACGTCCTTCTTCGAAATCAACCAAGAACATCTTGCCCGGTTGCAAGCGACCTTTCTCGCGAACGATCGATGGATCGACCGGCAACACTCCAACTTCGCTCGCCATGATCACGCGATCATCGTGCGTGATGTAATAGCGACTCGGACGCAAACCGTTTCGGTCGAGCGTCGCACCGATGTACTTCCCGTCGGTGAACACGATTGACGCAGGGCCGTCCCACGGTTCCATCAAGCAACTGAAGTACTCGTAGAACGCACGCTTCTCTTCCGGCATGGTTTGATGCTTTTGCCATGCTTCGGGCACCATCATCATGATGGCTTCTTGCAGAGTCCGGCCGTTCATCAGAAGGAATTCGAGAACGTTGTCGAACGTCCCCGAGTCGCTCAGATGAGGCTCGATGACGGGGAACAGTTTCTTCAGATCGTCGCCGTAGATTTCACTCTCGGCCATCCCTTCACGGGCACGCATCCAGTTTCGGTTGCCCCGCAGCGTATTGATTTCACCGTTGTGGCTCATGAAACGCAGCGGCTGAGCCCGGTCCCAACTCGGGAACGTGTTGGTCGAGAACCGGCTGTGAACCATTGCGAGATGCGTTTCGAAATCATCATCGCGAAGGTCGGGGAAATACGGCATCACCTGAGCCGGCGTGAGCATCCCTTTGTAGATGATCACTTTCGTCGACAGCGAACAGACGTAGAACACCAACGCTTGTTCGAGCGTTTCGCTGCCACGCAGTTGGTGCGAAGCCTGTTTGCGGATCATGTACAAACGACGCTCGAACTCCTCTTCGGAGATTCCGTCAGCGGCGGCAACGAAGAGTTGTTCGATCACCGGTTCGCTGCGTCGCGCGGTCGGCCCGACGTCGGCGGCGTCTGTTTCTTGCGGGACGTCACGCCAACCGATCAGAGTTTGCCCTGCTTCGGCGATCAGTTTCTCCAGCGTGTCTTTGCAGATCTTCCGCTCGGCTTCGTCGGTCGGCAGGAAAATCAGCCCGGCCGCGAATTTCCCGGCCTCGGGGAGATCCACACCGAGATCCGCTTTGGCAACCTTGCGGAGAAACTTGTGCGGCAAACCGCACATGATTCCAGACCCGTCGCCTGTGTTGGGTTCGCACCCACAGGCCCCGCGGTGATCCATGTTTTGCAAAATCGTGTCTGCGTCGATCACGATTTGGTGGCTCGGTGCACCCTTGATGTGAGCGACGAAACCGACGCCACAGGCATCCTTTTCCATTTCTGGATCGTAGAGGCCTTGTGCCGGCGGCAGATGGAATTGGTTGAGTTTGGTCATCGTTATGGGAATACAGTGAGGAGTGAAAACGATTAATCGATAATGGCTGCTGATTCCCGTCCTAAATCAGCACGGACACGGCCCGGTCCCTGGACTCGCTTTTTTCGCGGTCGGCTTTGGCAGCCTCGGTTTTAGTGAGCAGGTCGTGCTCCATCTCGCGGCCCAGCAGTAGCGAGCCGAATTCGGTTGCGGCGCGGCTCAATTTGCCACGCTTACGGAAGATGATGCCCAAAGGACGAACCATCTGAATTTCGGGACAGGCAACAACTCTCAGGGTGCCGTTGGCTGTCTCTCGACGAACCGCGGCCTCCGGAACAATTGCAATCCCTCGGTTTGCCTGGATGGCGCGAACGATCGAGTCGCAGTTGTCGAACTCCATCGATGTCGACACGCTCACGCCCGCCGATTTCAGGCATTGGTCAATCGCCCGACGCAGCACCAGACTCTTGTCGAAACTGATCATGTCCATCCCCTCGAGGCGTGAAGCCGGAATTTCCGTCTCGCTCGCCAGCGGATGCTCCGCAGAGCATACCAGACGCATCGGTTCGGATTGCCAGGCGATCGCCCCGAGAGTCTTCGTCGCCCGCGGGAAACTGACCAACCCGAAGTCAACCTCGTTGCTGGTGACCATCTCGACCACCCGCTGGCTCGAACCGAACTCGGTCCGGATGCGGGCCTCGGGATGCTTCTGCTCGAAGGCCTGTTTCGCCTCGGGCATGTAACTCAGCCCGACCGAGTAAACCGCCCCCACGGTCACCGTATCAACTAAGCGGCGACCGTGTTGTTGGACACGTTCCTCGAGTTCTTTGTATTGGCGAACGATCTCTTTCACACCGACGAGATAGATCTGCCCGGCCTCGGTCAATTTCAAAGGACGCTTGGAACGATCGATCAATGTCGTCGACAGTGATTCCTCCAGGTGTCCGATGGATTGGCTCACCGCACTTTGAGTCACGCCACCAGCGGCGGCGGCTTTGGAAAAGCTCCGCTGGTCGGCAACATGACAGAAAAGTTCGAGGGTTCGTAGCTGCAAATCGCACCTTATTAATTTGCCTGATACTGCGGACCGAGATCGTTAGCTCGGCTAATGCGGGAAGCTTACCTATCTTGTGAGATAACGTCAATAACTCGTGAAAACTGCGCACAAAAGGGAAATCACCCGGCAACTGCCGTCAATTGGACCACTTTGCTCGGAAGAGCGCCCCCAAACGTCACACCGAAATGGCCTGACGGAATCCCATCGAGGATTCGCCCGCACCACCGACGCAACTCCCGAGAAAACCGCGAATCCCGAGAAAACAGTCGCCCCAGAGACATTGAGCGCCGACGAAATTGCTCCCGAAAAAATGATTGGCCCAGCGAAAAAAAGGGCAGGGGAAACCTCCCGTGAGGCGCCACCAGACAACCTAAACGCCTCGGTAGGAGTGACCGCCGGACACTGAAACCGCAAAAAATGCCAATTTGGTTGGTACATCATCCAGGGCAATGCGTTGCAGCATCGACCGGTTGAAGAGTCAACTTGATGCTTTCTTTCCCCGCCACTCACCCCCACAACCGGGTGCGGTAAGATTTGACAGTCAGGGTGACTTTGATACCATAAGACGAATTCGACGGGCCCATAGATCTCACTGAGGTAAGTGCCCCGTTGATCTCCCCCACCTTTACTTTCGGTCGAAGCGAGCCCCTTCGCCTCGCGCCGAATCCCGCCTCCTAATTTGTTACAGACGCCTGCGAACAAGCCTCGCGAATTCGCGTCGCGAGAGCTTTTAACAAATTTCCCACCTCTAAGTCTTTACTCCCTTCACCCGGACTCGTTCCGAAATGCACGGTGGGGATGCGGACTTCCCTTTGCTCTTGTGAGGAGCCGACAACAATGACGTGTCAAGGAAATCCATTGACCCGATCGGGCCTGTTTGGACGCCGTGGTTTCTTAATGGCGGGTGCTGCCGGAGGGCTCGGCCTTTCGCTTCCCGATCTACTTATGCGGCGAGCCGCGGCGGAGATGAAGCAGTACGACTTCATCAAAGCACGTGCAAAGAGCGTGATTCATATCTACCTGCCCGGTGGAATGGCTCAACAAGAATCGTGGGACCCGAAACCCTACAGCCCGCTCGAGTACCGAGGCGAACTCGGAACGACCAAGACGAATACCGGCGAGGTGATCTGCAACTCGATGCCGAAACTGGCAAAGCAAGCAGACAAGTACTGTGTGATCCGGTCGATGACGCACGGCGAGGCGGCGCACGAGAGGGGAACACACAACATGTTCACGGGCTACAAACCGAGCCCGGCGTTGCAGTATCCCAGTTTCGGGGCGGTGGTCAGCCATGAATACGGGCCACGCAACAACCTGCCCGCTTATATCTGCATCCCGAACGTTCCCAACGAATTTGCGGGAACGGGATACCTGCCGAGCAGCTACGGCGGGTTCGCACTCGGTGCCGATCCGGCTCGTGGCGATTTCCAAGTCCGCGACTTGAATCTCGCCGGTGGCGTCGATGCGAATCGGTTCATCCGTCGCAAAGAAGCCCTCGAGAAGATCAACCAACGGTTCGTATCGATGACGGCCGCCGACAACATCGGCGCGATGAACACGTTCTACGAACGGGCCTACGATCTTCTCGATACCCCGGCGGCGAAGGAAGCGTTCGACCTTTCGAAGGAAGACGACAAAACGCGAGATCGCTACGGACGCAACCAAGCCGGCGCGAGAATGTTGATGGCTCGCCGTTTAGTCGAAGCCGGATCGCGTTTGGTCACGTTGACCTACGGCAGCTGGGACATGCACGCCAACATCACTCGAGGCGTTAATGGCCAAATGCCCGCGTTCGACCAAGGCCTTTCGGTTTTGCTCGAAGACCTGAGCGAACGTGGACTGCTCGACGAAACACTCGTCATGGTTAGCAGCGAGTTCGGTCGCACGCCCAAGATCAACAACGACGCCGGCCGAGATCACTGGCCGAAGGTGTTCAGCGTGATGCTCGCCGGTGGCGGAATCCGCGGCGGAATGATCCACGGGGCGTCCGATTCGACGGCCACCGAACCGGATTCCGATCCGGTTTCGCCCGCTGATTTGGCAACCACGATGTATCACTTGCTAGGCATCGTCGCCGACAAGGAGTTAATGGCTCCTGGTGCCCGACCGATCGAAATTGTCGACGGCGGCAAAGTCATTGAAAATATCCTCAGCTAGGCGGGAGTCTCACCGATGCAATTGATCTCCACCGGCTGCGTGTTCGGCCGAATGATGGGAGTGGCAACCCTCGCGTGCGCGTTGGCGTCTCAATCGCCCGCGGCGTTTCCTGTTGTCACGTACCACACGCCGCTCGGCGTAACGCGGGGCGGCGAAGCCACGATTGTTCTCCATGGCGACCGACTGTCCGACGCCCGAGAAGTTCTTTTTGACCAACCCGGGATCGAAGTCGTCGGCTGCAAACCGATTGATAATAAGAAGGTCGAACTCAAAGTCAAAACCGGCGAGAACCTGTCCCCAGGTTTGTATTCATTCCGCTTGGTCACCGCCAGCGGCGCGACCAACCTACGCTTTCTCGGCGTGGGAACGATGCCCATCGTGCAAGAGGTCGAACCGAACAACGACTTCGCCGCTCCTCAAGACATCCCGATGGACCGGACCGTCGAAGGGAACGTTGATCGCGAAGACGTCGACTGCTACCGAGTCTCGCTCAAAGCGGGCCAGAAACTCACGGTTGAGATCGAAGGAATCCGTCATCGTTGGAGCCTCAACAACCGCGACATTCTGGATCCTTACATCGCGATCCTCGATGAAGAACGATTCGAGGTAGCCGTGAGCGATGACTCCGCTCTGTTCCAACAGGACGGCGTTTGCTCGTACACGCCCGAACAAGACGGCCAGTACACGATCTTGGTCCGGGACAGTTCCTTCCTGGGGCAGAAGAACGTCTGCCGATATCGGCTCCACATCGGGTCATTCCCACGGCCGACGACGGTCATTCCGTCAGGCGGAGTCCAGGGAGAGATTTTGCAGGCCAAGCTGATCGACATCGACGGCACGATCACCGACGCTTCGGTGCAGCTGCCTACCGATTTACTCGATCCGCAGAATCCCTCCTCCGGACCGACACAGCCATACCCGGTCGTCACCGCGGATGACGCTGGTGTATCGCCGTCTCCGAACTGGATCCGCGTCGGCAACCTACCGATCGTCACCGAAACGGAGCCAAACAACGATCACCGCAAAGCCCCGGAGTGTTCGGTACCGGCACTCCTGTGCGGGGTCATCAACGAACCGGGCGATTTCGATTGCTTCGCGTTTGCCTGTAAGAAAGGCGAGAAATACCGAGTCAAACTCTACGCACGCGAAACCCTGCGTTCTCCGCTCGACGGTGTCATGAACCTCTTCGATGCCAACGGCAAATCGGTCAAGGGCAGCGACGATAGCGGTGGCAAACTCGACGGTTTCTTTGACTTCACCGCCGCGAGTGATTCCAAACACACGATCCGAATCTACGACCACCTGCGTGGCGGCAGCCCGCTGCACAATTACGTTATCGAGGTGTCTCGCCTCCAACCGAGTTTCAGCATCGACCTGAAAGAATTGCGTCGCGATGAAGCGATGGTTGTCCCCGTTCCGATCGGTGGCACCGGCGCGATGATGGTGCAAGTCAAACGCGATCAATTCAATGAAGAAATCGCCCTCGCGTTGGACGGATTGCCCGAGGGCGTAACCGCCCAGACCTTTCCGATCCCCAAAGGACGAATCGAAATCCCGGTGGTCCTCACCGCAGCGGCCGATGCCCAACTCAAAGGCACATTCTTCGATGTGCTAGGTGAAGGCAAACTCGGTGACAAAACCGTGCGTTCGGACCTGCAACAGCATCACAAGATCGTTCTCGGTCAGAACCGACGTGCGATGCTCGAACACTCGACGCCCAAAGCGGTGATGGCGGTTTGCGAGGCGATGCCGTTTTCGATCGAGCTCGTGCAGCCCAAGACACCGCTGCTCCGCCGGGGCAGCAAAGAATTGCTCGTCCGAATCCAACGCAACGAAGGGTTCGAAAATCCCGTCTACCTCAAGACGCTCTACAACCCGCCGGGCGTCGGCGTTAACAACAGCCGAAAGATCGACAAGGGAAAAAACGAAGTCACCATTCCGATCACCGCCAACCAGAACGCTGCGATGGGAACGTGGCCGATGGTCATGCAGGTCAGTTATGGAACCAAACTCGGTACCCAAACGGTCGCCACCGCCCCGATCATGCTCGACGTCGAGGACTCTGTTTTCAATTTCAAATTCCCTCGAGCAGCCGCGGAAACCGGTGGCGAAACGTCGCTGACTCTGGAAATGGAAAAGATCCGAGACATCGAGGGCGAGACCGAAGTCCAACTCGTCGGGATGCCCAACGGCGTTTCGTGCGATGCTCCCGTTCAGAAGGTCACGCTCGAGAGCACCACGGTGACCTTCCCGCTCAAAATCGCGGCCAACGCCAAGACGGGTCTGCACAAAACCCTCAACGTGCAAACACGCATCCGGCGCGACGGCGAAACGATGATCCAAACCAACGGCACCGGTGAGATCCGTGTCGATAAACCCGTTGTCAAAAAGAAACCAAAGCCTGAACCGGAGAAGAAACCTGCGTCGCCTCCACCAAAGAAAGACGCAGCACCCAAACCACTGAGCCGCCTCGAACAACTGCGTCTCGAAAAGGAGTCCTCATGATTGGTTCTATCCGCGTCAACAGCAAGCGTCGCCAAACGACACACCCCGCGACGCAGAACGCGCAGGCGTTCCCCACGACAACGCCCACCGCAGTTTGGCTGAGCGTTTATCTCGCCGCAGTGGTAGGCTGCTTGGTCTGCCTGCAGACCGCTTCGGGAGCCACCCCGGACGCGTCGGTTGCGAAACCGGACCCGCGAAAAACCATTGAGATGGATGTCTATCCGGAAACCATCTCCCTGAACTCCGGGTCCGATTTTCAATCCTTTATCGCGGTTCTTCGGCGTGATGATGGTGTCACGCTCGACATCTCCGACCGAGTTCGCTGGACCCTCGAGAATCCGGCTCTCGCCAAAATCGACGGCCATGTCCTGCGACCTTTGGCGGACGGTGAAACCGTGCTCTCGGGTCACTATGAAGGCGGGCTCGTTCGAGTTCCCGTGAAGGTTGAGAACGCAGCGGTGACGCCCGAGGTCAGTTTTGCCAAAGACGTCATGCCGGTTCTCACCCGGTCGGGTTGCAACACAGGATCCTGCCATGGAGCTGCTCGGGGGAAAGACGGGTTCCGACTGAGCCTCTTCGGATTTGATCCTCAAGGCGACTACCAACGCATCACTCGAGAGATCGGTGTTCGACGGATCAACCTAGCGATCCCCGCTGAGAGTCTGTTGTTGAAGAAGGCGATCGGTGCTGTGCCCCACACCGGCGGCAAGCTTTTCGATGTCGACAGTGACTACTACGCGACGCTCCATCGATGGCTCAAAGCCGGAGCGTTGAATGATTCCGCTGACGCGCAACCGCCCGCGGTCACGTCCGTCGAGATCTATCCGAAACAAGCGGTCCTCGAAGGCGACCTCGCGGTGCAACGAATGGTTACGGTTGCAACCTATGCCGACGGGACCACACGCGACCTCAGCCGACTCGCTGCATTTTCGACCAACAACTCATCCGTTGCTTCGATCGAGCAAGACGGCGTCGTGACTGCCCATGGCCGCGGCGAAGCATTCGTCATGGCTCGATTTGATACCCATACCGTCGGCAGTCAAATCCTCACCCTCCCAGCGGACCTCGACTACACACCGCCGGAATCACAACCGAGCAACTATGTCGACGAACTCGTTGATAAGAAACTGCAGCAACTCCGCATTCTCCCGAGCGGTCCCTGCACCGACGAGGAGTTTATCCGCCGTCTGACGATCGACGTCACCGGCCTGCTGCCCACCGAAGAAGAGGTCACGCGATTCACGGCCGATCCTGCTCCGGACAAACGTGAAGCTCTCGTTGATCAACTTCTGGCGAAGAAAGAGTTCAGCGAAATTTGGGCGATGAAGTTCGCTCAGTTGTTGATGATCAAGAGCGACAACCGCGTCAGCAAGAAGTCGGCATTGCTCTACGCGAACTGGCTCATCGACCAATTCGCTCGCAACATCCCGATCAACCAAATGGTCCACGACCTGTTAACCAGCACGGGAGGCACGTTTGGTGAACCAGCGACGAACTTCTATCAGATCGAACGAGACACGCTGAAGACGTCCGAAAACGTCGCACAGGTCTTCATGGGTATTCGCACGCAGTGTGCTCAGTGCCATAACCATCCATTCGATCGTTGGACGATGGACGATTACTACGGGTTCGCTGCGTTCTTCACGCAAGTCGGCCGAAAACAAGCCGAAGACTATCGTGAACAGATCGTTTTCAATCGCTTCAGTGGCGAAATGAAACACCCGGTAACCAAACAAAACGTCGCCCCCAAATTTCTCGGCGGGGACGCACCGGAAACACGTGGAAAGGATCGGCGTGAGGTCTTGGCCGATTGGCTCGTCTCGCCCGAAAATCCGTACTTTGCCACCAGCATCGCGAACCGCGTTTGGGCGCATTACATGGGCGTCGGGATCGTTGATCAGGTCGATGACGTTCGGGTCAGCAATCCGCCAACAAACCCGGAACTGCTCGAAAAACTCGGCGAGAAACTCATCGAGTACAACTACGACTTCCGCAAACTGGTACGAGACATTTGTGTCAGTCGCGCGTACGCTCGCAGTTGTCAAACGAACGAAACCAACGCGCACGATACCCGCAACTATGCCCACGCGGTCATCCGACGCATTCCGGCTGAGAGCCTTCTGGATTGCATCTGCCAGGTCACCGAATCGGACGAGAAATTCAGCGGACTGCCGTTGGGGAGTCGCGCCGTGCAAATCGCCGACGGTGCGGTTTCGAACTACTTCCTAAACACGTTCGGCCGATCGCCACGGACGACGGTGTGCGACTGCGAGGCGACAACCGATCCGTCTCTTTCGCAGGCGTTGCATCTGCTCAACGGAGCAACTGTCTCTCGGAAAATCACGACCGGCAAGGTGATCAAACGATGGGTCGAGCAAGACAAACTCGAGCCGGAAAAAATCGTTGACCGCATCTACCTACGCTCACTCAGCCGAATGCCCGAACCGGCAGAGCAGGAAGCCGTCCAAACCATGCTCGCCGAGAAAGACGCGAACACCACCCAGGTGTTAGAGGATGTTTTCTGGGCGGTACTGAACAGCCGCGAATTCGTATTCAACCACTGAGTCTGAAGCTATGAAGTTGTCCCTCAAGATCACCGCAGCGGCGTTCGGTTTGGCTGCCGGTTCGGCGTCGTTTTGCTCGTTCGCTGCCGACGCAAAATCGCCCGACGGCGTCGTGGCAAAAGTAACGTACGAAGACGACGTCAAACCGATCTTCCGCCAGCACTGCATGACCTGTCACAACCAAAGTGATAAACGTGGCGGTCTCGCAATCGACTCGTACGCAGCGTTGATGGAAGGCGGCGGCAGCGGTGAAGTCGTCTATGACGACGGTGACATCGAAGCCAGCCGATTGTGGCAACTCGTCAATCATGACGACACGCCGGTCATGCCGCCGGATCAACCCAAGATCCCCGCAAAGCAACTCGAGATTCTGAAAGCTTGGATCGAAGGCGGCGTGCTCGAGAACTCGGGCAGTAAAGCGAAAGCAAAGAAGAAAAACGCGTTGGCGTTCGTCGCCCCCGCGGGCGGCAAACCGGAAGGTCCACCGCCGATGCCCAAATCGCTCCCTCAAAAAGCGCCCGTTGTCACGCAGCGAGCAGCCGCGGTCACGGCCATCGGAGCCAGCCCATGGGCACCTCTCGTTGCGGTCGCCGGTCAGAAGCAAATCGTGCTCTATCACGGTGAGACCGCCGAGTTGCTCGGAATCCTACCGTTCGACGAAGGCATCGCTCAATCACTCCGGTTCAGCCGCGACGGTCGCTACTTGATCGCCGGAGGCGGCGAACACAGTGTGCGTGGCATTGCGGCTGTCTACGAAATCGAAAACGGAACACGAGTCGCCAGCGTGGGTGACGAATACGATGTCGTGTTCGACGCGGACTGCAACGACAAACTTTCGCGAATCGCGTTGGGCGGACCGCAACGCATGCTGCGGATCTTCGACGCGACCGATGGGTCGCTGTTATTTGACCTGAAAAAGCACACCGATTGGATTTACTCGGTGGCCTTCAGCCCCGACGGTGTCTTGGTGGCGTCGTCGGATCGCAGCGGTGGGCTCGTGGTTTGGGAAGCCGACACCGGACGACAGTTCCTCGACCTGACCGGGCACAAAGGTGCGGTCAATTCGCTCTCATGGCGTGATGACTCCAATGTCTTGGCCAGCGCCAGCGACGACGGAACGGTCAAACTGTGGGACATGATTGCCGGGAAAGCCGTCAAGTCGATCAACGTCGGTGGCGGCCCGGTCACAGCGGTTCGGTTCGACCATAAAGGCCAACTGGTCACGGCAACCAAAGACCGCAAGGTCCGATTGTGGGACGCAACCGGGAAGAAACTCAAAGAGTTCCCCGCTATGAAAGAAGCCGTTCTCGAAGCTGCGATCACGCACGATTCGAGCCGCGTTGTTTATGGCGATTGGACGGGCAACGTTCAAATGACCATGATCGCTGACCCGAAATCCACCCAAACGTTGGCTCCCAATCCACCGCCCGCGTCGGTGCGTCTGAAGGCAGTGGAACAAACCCTCGCATCGATCCGCACACGTCTCGAACCTCTGATCAAAACCAAACAGCAGACCCAAGCGAAGCTGGATACAGCCAAGCAGGCGCTGCGTGATGCCGAAGGTGCGTTTCAAAAAGCCCAAGCCACCGTTGAGGCATGTCGCCAAAACGAAAAGACGATGCGAGAGAAAGCCCAACAATTGAACGGCAGTCTGCCTGCTATGGTGACGGCATCGCGAGACCTGCATGACAAAGTCATCGCGATTCGTCTATCTCACGGGCCGGAAATGGACTCCAAAAGCATCGAACAGACTGCGGCTGCGGAGTCGGAGTTGGCCGCCCAACTGACAAAGATCGCTCAAACGCGACGAGAGATCGTCAGCTCGGTCGCCCAAGCGGATTCAGAAAAGACGCGCCTGCCTGACTTAGTCGCGAAAGCCAAATCGGCCGAGCAAACTGCGGCTCAAAAACGCATGGAAGTTGAGGCATCTCAAAAGGCGTTGCAGCAAGCTATTCAAGCTCACGACGTGGTGGCTGCCCAGATGAGCGAACAGGAACGCAAGAAACAGACGCTCGCCGCGGCCGTTCAGTGATGGTCGACGAGTAACCAGCGTTTTGGAAAGACAGCGTTTGCAAAGGCAATGCTTGCGAGAGTCGGTGCTTGCAAGGATCACGTTTCAGCGCGCCGCGTGGCATTCGCCCCACGGCTTTCCGTGATGAATGCCTACCGGACGAGAGTGATGTCGTGGGCAACATACCGCCTACGACGTGCCACTGACTGACCGGCGTTCACGGGCTCGTATTTACGAGGCCGCAACGTCGACGCGGTTCTTGATTTGCCACAACACGCCGGCTTGTCGGATGGTGGGAACCAGTTCGCTCCGCAGCTCCTGATTCGGCAAGGTGCCACGCAATATAATTGCGGTGTTTTCGACAGACACCTGCAAACGGGTGGCATACGCCCCCAACCGCTCGTGAACACGGATCATCGATTGGATTCGTTTGAGGCTTCGGTTTGCGCCGCTGTTACTTTGAGATGGGATGTCCATTGCGAAACTCGTGTATTCAGTTTGAGTCGATGGACCAAAACCACAAGGCCTTGATCTACTACCTAATAGCGAAAATGGGGCGGCATCCGCGACATAAAATCCGAGGATTTCGCCCATTTTTTCTCCGCCAAAGAGCGACTCGCGCGTTTACCCGGCGTTGTCGCCAACCATTCTCACGAGAGAGCACATCGTATACCGAAGTGCTCGCTGCAACTCGTTGATCGCGAGAGCGTGTTCAGGAAGGATGCAGCTGATGTGGTCAGACTTCGGAGAACTGAATTCTGGCAAATCCAACTACGAGGATTTTGCGCGAGCGAACCGATCGGTTCCGGCCATCATCGACGTCGGGTCGGCAGCCCCCTGTAGCGAAATGCAAACGCAAAACGCCATGCGGATTAAGGCGCATGGCGTTAGTGCGTTTGGTTCGTTTCTGTCGTCTGGTCAGGCGACGTTAGCCCGGGGCCGGTACTGCTACCAATCGTTGTGGTCGACGACTTCTTTCCCGGATCGAGTGAGCAACTTCGTGAATAGATCGGGATCAATGCCTCGCAATGCAAAACGCACCGCACCGTCCCCCATGCCGACATGAAATCCACCGTCGCGCGCGTTGCCGAGATTTCGCAGCGGACGATCGAGATCGATCTCAATGTCTTCCGGTTTGGACCAAACCACGGCCGCGTCCGGATTCGTCTCAACGATCAATATCGAGTTGCTCAACCCATCGAGGAAATCTCGAAAGCTGGTTTTCTTTTCAGGATGCATTCCGATCTTCTCGCCGACGATAGCCTGAATCATGGTCCTGCCTGGCGGCAGTGGAACCCCGGGGGACTCGTAGACGCTCGGCAACTTCTTCGACAGCGGCAGGTTGTGCTCGCTGTCCCACGGTTCATCGAGGTGGAACTGCTGATACAGTTGCTGCTCTTCGAGAAACGGCAACAGGGCAACCCGCCAACTCAACAGTGGCTTACCATCGGCATCGGTAATCGCCGGCGCAGGCAATCGCCTATAGGCCGAGTGATAATTGTGGAATGCCAACATCACCTGTTTGAAGTTGTTAGAACTGCTCATCCGCCGCGCGGCCGTGCGTGCCGCTTGGACCGCGGGCAAAAGCAATCCGACCAAAACGCCGGTCGTCGCGACGCTTAATTCGGGCTCCATCTCAAGGGCAACTTCGTCACCTCGCAGCGTTGGTTGCAGAGCCTTGGTAATCTTGTCTGCGATCCGATTGGCGTACCGATCGATCGCCTCGCGCATTGCTCGGGACTGTTCGGATTCCGCTAGGTTGCGGCTGACCTCCTCGATCGCCAACACTCGCGTCGCGACGATTGAATCAGCGAGAATAGACTCGATTCGCTGCGCCGCCACCTCGTCGGTTCCTTTGAGTGCCACCCGCACCGCCGCAGATTCATCGTTGAAGTCGATGTGGATTTTGATCGCGTCGGTCAATCCGGGAACCTGCGCGAGCGGTTGAAGGTCCGGCGCGAGTTCGCTCGCGTTTTGCATCGCGACACCGCTGAGGATCGGCCGGACCTGTTCGGTAACCATCGCAATCGTGAGCCCAGAGGAATGCGACATCGATCGCAACAGGAAGGGCAGGTCGCCATTGCCATTCTCGGCATCGAGCATCTTCTGCAGATAGCCCGCCATTCCGACGTACAACGTGGTGTCGTCAATCATCGACACGATCGTCCCGGGCGGACCTTCGACCGCATAGCCTTCGTGCGAACCGACCGGCATCGACTCAGGCGAGGCGTCCAACGCTTCACGCAGACGTTCGAAACGAATCGAGTCCGTGAATTGTGTGATCGCACCGAACTCGGGTTGCATCGTCTGCGGGTCCAGCGAGACCACAATTTTGATCTCCGCGATGTCCATCGGATCGATGCCGGTTTGCTCAATCATCTGCACCCGAACGACCTCGATCGGGAACATCTCGAGCATCGAGTTGTTGAGCCAATTTTCCGGTGAGAGAATCGCCACCGCCAACGCATCATCGGGAACATACCGGCTCAGCGATCCGTTGTCGCTCGAGGTTTTCGTCGGTGCGAGCGCGTCCTGGGCAAAACCTGGAGCGGCGATCAAGGAAGACGAAAGCACGGCAATCGCAATTGCCAGAATGCGGAACGAAGACGCAACAGACGCCTCGTTGATGTGGAGAAAGAAAGCTCGATTCATTGATTTGTCCGGTTGTGAGCGAAAACATGACCAGAGGGGGCGATCCCCCCAATCGGCATCCCAGTGTAGCGAAACCGAACCACGCGATGGGGCATACATCACCGTCGACAAACAATCTCAGTCGACAAAACCCAATCCACCAGACTCGCCCAAAAATCTCGCCCCGCTAAACTCAGTCCACAAAAAAACCGCTACAGCCTGAGGCAGTAGCGGTTTCGATTTCGGTTTCGATTTCGATGTGTTTGCTGTTCTCTGTCGATCGACAGGAGTTAGCAACGTACCGAACGAGTAGTTTATGCCGGCTCCATTTTCGGGTAGTGGATCCTGTGAAAGATCCTTATGCAGCAGGATCATTCTCAAGATCCACTCCTGCCTACCCAAAAAACGTGCTGCGCCGGATGTCTAGCAACCGTGGCAAGGCGATGCACTTACCGGTGCGCCACATCCGCCACAACCACTGTTGAGCACGGGAGTCGACATCACAGGGGCCGAGTAAACCGGTGCCCCGCATCCGCCACCCTGCATGATCGATGGCCCGGTGTTGATCACACCTCCGCTAATGATGCCGGTCGCGGCACCACTGCGGCATGGGTGGATGGTTTCCTCCACCAACGTTGGAACCATTTTGCAAACCTGAACGGTTTGCTCTTTGATCACCGAATGGGGAACATTGACGACATACTCTTCGACCTGCTCTTCGGCGACTCGCTCGTAGCGAGTCGTTTGATAAGGTTCGACGGTGTACTCAGGCACGTTGTAGGTGTAGCTGATTTCCTTGGTACGTTCTTCGGTTGAGTAAGTAACGTACGGGATCGTTTCCGTTTTGGTGACGGTGTTGTAGGTCAACGTTTTCCGCATGCGAGTGCGGCTTTCTTCGTTGTACTGAACGACCTTGCGATTACGGGTACGGGTTTCGTCCACGTAGTCGACAACTTGCTTCGTTCCTGTACGAGTTTCAGGACGATATGCGATCGTGGTGCACTCGTAAGGGACTTGCGTCGATTGTTGTTCGTAAACGGTGTAGTTCACGACCTGCGACTGTTTTTGGGTGGTGGTGACTTCGATGGTTTCCGTCGTCACGTTGGGAACCCAAACGCGTTTCGTGGTGGTGGTCGTCGTTGGGGCACAAGCAGTCGCAACAGCCGGTGCCGAGTAGCTGACGCTACCGCCACATCCGCCGTAGCTTCCGCCACCGCATCCGCCGCATGAGGAAACGGTCGCACATCCGCCACATGCCGAACGGCAACCGCATCCGCAATTGCTGCTGTGCCGGGAACCACAAGCGTAGCTAGACGAACTTCCACATCCGCTGCTGTAAACGACGTTTGTCGTAACTGGTGCGGCGGGCACCTCGATGACCTGTTCTTCCCAGTGACCGTAGTCCTTGGTGACGGTTTTCATCTCGGTCTTCGGGACGTCGATTTGGATCGTTCGCGACTTAGTGACGGGAACGGCGTTGACCACCGTGCGAGTTTTCTGAGTCGTGACCGGGTAGGGCACGTTGACCGTGTAAGTGAAGGTTTCGTCGCGAAGACGTGGCACCTTCACGGTGTACTCTTCAGGAACGTCGACCAGGCTTGGGACACGAACGGTGTATTCTTCAGGAACCTCTGACCATTGTGGAACGGTCTCGGTCACTTCGACAGTCTTCTCGGTTTTGTTAGGAACGAGAACCGTGTAGGTGATCGTCTTGGTGTCGGTCTTTGGAACGTTGGTCACCTTCGTGCGGTATTTTTCCTCAGTGACAGGAACCGTCCGGTAAACGGTCTTGGTCCGGTACCGGGTTTCGGGGCGAGTTTCCTGAACAGTGACGGGCCGAGTTTCGGTGACATAAGTCGGCTTCATGACCACACGGTATGCGGTCGTCGGTTCGCACAGCGTTTCAGGCTGCGGAACGGAACTCACCGATACTGAGGGGGCGTAGGTGGCAACGGCGTTGTAGCTGCTGACCGTCGGAACGACGTAGCCCTGCCCACAACCGATGGCACCGCCACATCCGCTGCTGACAACCGTTGGTGCGGCACCGCACGGGTCCGAACAGCCACCGCATGGCCGGCATCGTGCTGTGGCGGTCGTCGCGTAAGACGCCAACACCACAGTAGCAAGGCCCAAGATTCGAGACATTGAATTCACTGCTGTATTCCTCAAAGAGATTCCAAAAAAGCCGTTACGGCGAAACATTTACTTCCGAGCGAGACTTCCGAGTCGACCGCCTCCAAATGACACCAGGACACAAGACTAGACTGAACATCCACTCATTCAATCGTCCAGGCGTTATTTTTTGCGCAAAACGGGCAACCGGCAAAAGTGTCGCGTCTTACCAAAACCATTGCAATCATTAGAGTCGCAACATTGGGGAGTTAGCGGATAATAGTGAACATCCCCACATCCGCCCCGCCTTACCCAATGAACCGTTGAAAACGCGAAACGATGGCTAAAAAACCACGTTTTCGCGGCCTCCGGACTTCAAAAGACCATTCTCAATGGTTCCAATTTGCGGCGAGAACTCACCTACAATCTTTTCCCAAGCCCGCCAAAGGTAAACAAATGCATCGTGCCCCTTCTTTCCTGAGGAACGATTCCCTGTGGAATGGCTGCCTGTGGAACGGCTGCCTGTGGAACGGCGACCTGTGGAATGTTTTGGTTCGGAGGCTCCGAGACAATCCTCGGCGGGGCATGCTCCAGGCGCTCTGCAGCCTGATCGTGACCGCCTCGTGCCTCACTGCGACCCTGACGTGGACGACCAACGCATCGGCCGCGAGCCCCGGTCAACCCGTCGTCGCCCGCGTTGAGATGAAATTCGCCACCGGGGAAGAGATCGTCGATGTGATCGCCAAAGGCGACCTGCTCACCGTGGTGGAAGACCGGGGTGATGACTACGTGATCGTGACGCACGACGGAACCCGCGGTGCGGTCGACAAAGTCAACGCCGTGGAGTTGGCCGAATCGACCGCCATCTACACCGAGTTGATCGAAGAATTTCCCAACGAAGGACGCTACTACACCCTCCGCGCGTCGGCATGGTGGGCACTCGGCAAAGAGGAAAAGGCACTCGAAGATTTCAACACCGCGATCGAAAAAGGGTACAAGGAAGCGCACGCCTACAGCAGTCGCGGTCTGTTCATGGCGGCCCGTGGAAAACACGCCGAGGCGATCGAAGACTACGACCGGGCCTTGAAAATCGACCCGGACGACATCACTCCGTTGATCAACCGGGCCGCCGTGCACATGGGGCAGGGTGAATACGAAAAAGCGATCAGCGATTACAGCGACGCGTTGGAAGTCCGCAAAAACAACGCGGCTCTCCTGCGACAACGGGCGATCGCGTACAAAGCGGCGGGGAAACTCGATAAAGCGATTGCTGACTTTGACACGATCGTCGACGCCGACGCCGAAGACGTCGCCGCGATCATGGGTCGCGGCTACATCCGTTTCCAACAGCAAGAATTTGCCGCCGCGGCCGCCGACTTCTCAGCCGCCCTCGAACTCAACGAGGAAGATCCCGTCGCGTGGAACAACCGAGGCTACAACCGCTATCAACTCGGCAAAGCCGAGCAAGCGTTGGCCGACTACAACCACGCGATCGAGTTGGCACCGAACTACGCACTCGCTCATCAAAACCGAGCTTGGTTGCTGGCAACGGTCCAGGACGAGTCACTCCGCGATCCTCAGGCGGCAATTCAATCGGCCGAAAAGGCCTGCGAGATTAACTCGTACGGGAACATCGGCGACCTGTCCGCGTTGGCTGCAGCCTACGCCGCCGCCGGCAACTTCAAGGACGCGGTGGGTTGGCAAGAAAAGGTCGTCGAGATCGCTCCTCCCGACGTCAAAACATTCGCCGAAAAAATGCTGACGCGTTACCGCAACGAAAAACCGTACATTGCCGATCCGGTTGCCGCGGAGAAAGCGGAACGAGAAGCTGCCGAAGCCGCAGCGGCGGCCGAAGCGGAAAAGAAGAACGCCGCAGCGATCCGCGAAGCCGCCGCGAAACTCGAAGCCGAATCCAAACTCAAGAGTAAGGCGAACGCCAATGGTGAAGTCGAATCGCCATAGCAAGACCAGTGATTGAGCGGTCCGTGACCGAGTACCTGTGTAACCGAATGAGGTCGTAACCGAGTGTGGTCGATCTATCGCGGGTCGATTCCTGCGAAAACGGAACTCATCGCCTCGGCATAGGCCTGCGGGTCGCCTTCGCATTGCTGCCACGCGTTGACTTTCGCCTCTTCGAACGCGATCGCCTCTTCCGGGCTCGAACGCAGATAATCACGCAGCCGGGTCGCGAGCAAGAGCAACGGCGAGCCTTGCGTGACCGCATACACGCGGTGAGTGATTTCGCCGTGTCTCGGTTTATGCAGCGAGATTTGCCGTCCGCCTCCGGTCGGAACCCACTCGGGCGAATCGACCGGCAGAAAGTTCAATCCTTCGATCAACGCCGCCGAGTCATCCAGGTCGACCGGATCGGCGACCACGGCGACCGCGTCCACGATCGGTCGGGCAATGATGCCGCTGATCGCGGTAGAACCAATATGTTCGACGGCGACAACGCGGCCTTCGCAGCACTGCAGGATGCTGCTGCGAGTCTGTTCGAATTCCTGACGCCATCTCGGGTCATGATGCATCAAACGAACTCGTCCCGGCTCGTCATCTCGGTCGGAAGGTTCCCCTTGCCAGAACGGTTGCGTCAACCCATCACCTTTGCGTGCTCGATCGAAATGGAAACTGGAAAACATCGAATCTGGAAAACACTGGGCTGATTTCGATCAACGCCCTTCTCGGTTATAACCCCATGGCCCGTACAACCCCATGGCTCGACCCGAGGCGACCGATCCGCCCGAGTTCGCGACACTCGCCGCTGGCTCTCGGCGACAATCGCCTGGTTCGTCCTCCGCCGGGTTCGTCCGCCACAAACTCAGCCCTCGTCCCCGTTTAAGACTCAACCGCTCGTGACTTCGAACGACAACACCTCCGACACCGCTTCCGCCCCTTCGAATCCAACCTCCGACAGCCGTGCCTTGGTCGGCGTGATCATGGGCAGCCGCAATGATTGGGACACCATGTCGGGTGCGTGTGAAATGTTAGAGCAACTGCAAGTGCCTTACGAAAAGTCGGTCGTTTCCGCTCACCGAACGCCGCAGCGGATGTTTGAGTACGCACAATCTGCCCGCAGCCGTGGCCTCCGCGTGATCATCGCGGGAGCCGGAGGCGCGGCCCATTTGCCGGGCATGGTGGCTTCCGAAACGATCCTCCCGGTGATCGGCGTCCCGGTTCAAAGCCGCGCCCTCCAGGGTCTCGACTCGCTGCTGTCGATCGTACAAATGCCGGGCGGGATTCCGGTCGCGACCATGTCGATCGGCAAATCAGGCGCCAAAAATGCAGGCATCTTGGCCGCCCGCATGTTGGCGATGACCGATGACGCGTTGGCATCCCGGGTCGAGGCATTCGTGCAAAAGCAACACGACGACGTGATCGCCGGCGCCGACCTGAGCGACCTCTGAACGACGCCCCGCTGTTCACCGTCATCCCAAACGACACGTCCTGAACTGCACGCCCTGCAGTCTCTGCCCTGCAATCAACGAACCGCTATCCTCGGCAGTTCGTCGGACACCTCGCATGTCTGGCGAATCCGCGCCGCCCCTCGAGAGAAAAACACGCGATATGAATTCGACACACGCCCCGATCCTGCCGGGCTCCACCATCGGGATGGTCGGTGGTGGCCAACTCGGACGTATGTTTGCAATGGCGGCCGCCAAACTCGGTTATCGCGTCGGCGTTTTTTGCGGCAGCAGTGACGAGCCCGCGGCCGACGTCGCCAGCTTTACCGTCTGCGGCCCCCTCGAAGATCACTCAGCGATCGAAGCCTTTGCCGATCGATGCGATGTCATCACGCTCGAGTTCGAAAACATTCCCGCCGAAACCATCGCTGCCTGCGGACGTCACGCACCGACCTATCCTGACGCCTCGGTATTGGCGACCGCGCAGGACCGATTGCTCGAGAAGTCGACGCTGCATGACGCCGGGTTGCCGGTGACTCCGTTCATGCCGGTTCACAATGCCGACGAAGCGTGCAAGGCAGGCGAATCGTTCGGTTGGCCAATCATCGTCAAAACCCAACGCAGTGGTTACGACGGCAAAGGACAACACCGCCTCGAAAATCCAGAACAGGCAGCCAACGTCGACTGGGAAGGAGGCGGTGATTGGATCGCCGAAGCCATGATCGATTTCGAACGTGAGGTTTCCGTCGTGGTCGCGCGCCGCGTCGACGGGCAGTGCCAGACGTTCCCGGTTTTTGAAAACGATCACCAAAATCACATCCTCGACCTCACGACCCTGCCTGCCAATATTTCAACCGAGACCGAAACCAGGGCACGCGAAATCGCGATCGAGGCAACCCGCTGCCTCGACGTTGTCGGCCTCCTCTGTGTGGAAATGTTCGTTCAAAAGCGAAACGGCGAGCAACGCATCTACATCAACGAGGTCGCGCCACGGCCCCACAATTCTGGCCATGTGACCATCGAAGGCTGTCACACGAGCCAGTTCGAACAGCACGTCCGCGCGATCTGTGGGCTACCTCTCGGTGATACTGACCTGGTCGCCCCGGCGGCGGGAATGATCAATCTCCTCGGCGACCTTTGGGGCGAAGACGGGACGCAGCCTGATTGGCCGGCAGCACTCTCGGTTGATGGCGTGTCGCTGCACCTCTATGGCAAACATGCCGCGCGAGTCGGGCGGAAGATGGGACACATGTCGGCGGTCGGCGAGTCACTCGACGATGTCACCGCTCGCCTGCGCAAGGCCCGAAAACTTCTGCAACGCTGAAACTCCTGCGACCCAACCTCGAGAAACACACAATTACCCCTGCCCCCTTTTTCAGAACGAATCCCCATGAGCCACACCGCCACGACCGACGCCCCCAAACGCCCCCACTGACACCATGCGTGAGGTGCAAATCGAGTGCGGATATCTGGAATCGAATCCAGCCAGCATCCTGTACCGCAGCGGCAAGACAATCGTGCTGTGCACCGCCTCGGTCGAAAGCAATGTCCCACCATGGATGGTCGGACGCGGCAAAGGATGGGTGACGGCGGAATACAACATGTTGCCCGGCAGCACGAGCCCGCGAAAACGGCGTGAACGTGGCGGCAAGATCGACGGCCGCACCACTGAAATTCAACGCTTGATCGGCCGCAGCCTCCGAGCGGTCGTCAACCTGGAAGCCCTTGGCGAACGATCCATCACCGTCGACTGCGACGTCCTGCAGGCCGACGGGGGCACCCGCACCGCATCGATCACGGGCGGTTTCATTGCCTTGTCGTTGGCAATCGCCAATCTCGCCGCAAACCCAGATCCTGATCCAGAGGCGAAACCGGTTGTCGTCGCAGACGTGCTTCCGCGCAGCGTTGCCGCGGTCAGCGTCGGTGTCATCGACGATGCGGTCGTGCTCGACCTGGACTACGTGCTCGACTCAGCCGCCGACGTGGACATGAACGTGATCATGACCGGCGACGGCCGATTCATCGAAATCCAAGGCACCGGCGAAGAAGCGACCTTTGACGACGAGCAACTCGCTCAAATGCTTCGCCTGGCCAAAAAAGGAATCGGCGAATTGACCGAATTGCAAAAGAAAGCGATCGGCTGAACCGGCGACAGGGAAGTGCCCTCGATAGGGACAAACATCATTTTCTGACGGGACATTTTCCGCCGGGACGTTTCCCGCCGAATCAGTCCGGCATCGGTCGCTGCATGTGTTCGTAGGCACCCGGCGTTGCCAGTCGACCGCGCCGGGTCCGCACCAACAATTCGCTCCGCAGCAAGAATGGCTCGACCTCGTCCTCGAGCGTGTCACCACTGACGTTCATCGTGTGAGCGATCGCATCGAGCCCGGCGGGCCCGCCCAAGAACACTCGCATCAACGTGTCGAGATAGTTCCGGTCCTGCTTGTCCAGCCCGAGCGAGTCGATGCCAATCATATCCAGCGCCGCGCAGGTGACTTTCTCGCTGACCTTCCCTTTGGCTTTGCTCTGTGCGTAGTCACGAACCCACAGCAGACGGTTGTTCGCCAGGCGTGGTGTGCTGCGCGAGCGGTCGGCGATCACGTTGGCGGACAGTTCGTCGACTTTGATGGCGAGCTTCGCCGCATTTCGGTGAACGATCTCGGCCAACTCGTCTCGCGTGTACCAACCGAGGTGCTCGCGGATTTGAAAACGATCTCGAAGCGGCGCGCTAAGCATACCAGCGCGGGTCGTCGCTCCGATCAGGGTAAACGGTTTGAGTTCCAGGTTCAGAGTGCGTGCGTTGACGCCATCGCCGAGCACCACGTCAATCCGGTAATCTTCCATCGCCGTGTAGAGGTACTCTTCCACCGATTTCGGGACCCGGTGAATTTCGTCGATGAACAGCACCGAACCTTCGGAAACATTGGTCAGGTAAGGCAGCAGATCCTTCGGCGCCCGCAAACCGGCACCGTTAGCCATTTGCACCGATGTGTTCATCTCGGCCGGAATGACCGTGGCAAAGGTCGTCTTGCCGAGCCCTGGAGGGCCGTCAAAGAGGATATGCCCGAGCGGTTCGCCACGGGACTGCGCCGCGTCGATCGCGATTTTCAAACGCTCGATGACGTCGCGTTGGCCGACCATCTCATCCATCCGTCGCGGCCGCAGCTTGCTGTCCGCTTCACCGCGTGAACGCGAACCGTCGCCCGATTCCGCTCCTGGGGCAGCGCCGGGCGGCTTCCCCGGCGGCTGATTCGATGATGCATCGGACTCCGACGGATCCCCTTCGTCGAACGAGTTGCCTCGTCGTTCAGGATCGGATTGCTGGTAGATTGCTTCACGTGCCATCGAGAATTCCGTCAAAATTGTCTGTCACACCAACGCGTTCGAGTTGGTTTACTGTAGCGGTCGAGAACCCATCATTGGTAGTTCAGTTCGACGCTGCGTCGTGTTCTCGCCCGAGAATGCCGCGTAAAATGCCATTATTTCGAGTGCCCCAACCATGTCGGAACCTTCGCCGGCCCCGCAGCCGACGCCGGATAAACACGATCCACCGCTGTCGCCCCCGGTCGACTTGTCCGATCCACAGTGGGCGGCAAAATACGAACCGTACCTCAGGATGCTCGCCCGGTCGCACATGCGAGCGGCCTATCGAGCCAAGATTGGCGCATCCGACATCGTCCAGCAAGCCATGTTGCAGGCGGTCGGTGCGATCGATCAGTTCCGAGGCCACACCGAAGCCGAACTCCGGGCGTGGCTGCGTCAAATCCTCGTCCGGCAGATCTGCCACCTCGACCGAGACCTGCACCGCGACAAACGTGATGTCCGTCGCGAACAGTCGATGGAACAAAAACTCAATCAGTCGTCCATGCGGCTCGAGGGGCTCCTCGCGGCAGACCAAGCCACGCCGAGCCAAGTCGCCATCGTCGGCGAAAACGTAACCGCACTCGCCGCCGCGGTGGAGCAACTCCCCGACGCACAACGCCAAGCGATTGAGCTGCACTACCTCGCCGGACTCAAACTCGCCGAGGTCGCTGAAGCGATGGGCAAAACCAACGGG
The DNA here is from genome assembly GCF_000346505.1 of Aporhodopirellula sallentina SM41. Taxonomy (GTDB): domain Bacteria; phylum Planctomycetota; class Planctomycetia; order Pirellulales; family Pirellulaceae; genus Rhodopirellula; species Rhodopirellula sallentina. The sequence continues at coordinate 10,176 of NZ_ANOH01000218.1, read as the reverse complement.
GCGATCGCCGGCCTGCTGCATCGTGGCATGAAACAACTGCGATCCAATTGGGAATCGTCACAAACCGGTTCTCCACGAGACCCATCATCATGAGCAACGACCCAAACCCCAACAACGAAAACCTCGACGAGGATACCTCCCCAAACAGTGTCAATGAGGAGGCCGACGCCGACACGCCTGCCCCGACGGACTCGGCCAAACCACCGCACGAGCTGACCGAGCCAAACTCAAACGAGGATCGACAATCGCAGGAAGACGACGCCGCACGCGCCCCCCAAGACGATGCCGATGAGGATGGAGATGAGGAAGAGGAACACGATGACGCCGAAGTGGATTTCGAGGACGACGAGGACGCGTTCTCACTCGAAGAACTCGGCGCCGCCTACAAACACATCGTCGCCAAGTCGGACTCCGAGGAAGGTGGCGACGCGATTCAAACAGGCGAGGTCCTGCAGCGCGAACAGCTAATTGCCGCCCAAGCCGTTGACCAAAGTGACGAGCCGTCCGAACCGGACGACGAATCCGAAGACGTCGCCGACGATGCGACTACTACGGAAGAAGAACCCGAAACCGCAGCGACCCCAGAGGCGATCATCGAAGCGGCTTTGTTCGTCGGACATCCCAACGGAAACGGCATCACCGCAGCGCGTTTGGCCTCGATCATGCGTGGCATGACGCCCGAGGAAGTGGTCGAAATCATTGACGCGTTGAATGAATCGTATCGAACCCACCGACAAGGCATTCGGATCGCCCAAGACGACTCGGGGTACCGTCTCGTTGTTGCCCCGGAAGTCGAATCGATTCGGCACGTCTTCACCGGCAAGGTTCGCGAAACCAAGCTCAGCCAAGGCGCCATCGAAGTCCTTTCGCTCGTCGCCTACCAACCGGGCATCACGGCCGCAGAATGCACCGACAAACGCGGACGCGACAGTGGCTCCCTGCTCAATCAAATGGTCCGCCGCCGGCTCGTCGAAATGCGGCGAGAACCAGAGACCCCCGTGCCCGACGACTCCGCAGCAAACGCCCCCGAGGAAAATAAATCAGACGCCGCACCGGGCAATCCTGAGGACGACGAATTCACCTTGGAATCCTCACCCGCACCGCGAAAACCCAAGAAGAAATCGAAACCCAAAATGGTCTCGAGGTTCTATCCCGCAGAGCGATTGCTCGTGCTACTCGGACTCGAATCGCTCGAGGATTTGCCTCAGGTCGAGGAAGTGCACCTCGAGTGAGTTCCCTTTAATCAACCCGGCACACAGAAAGAGTCGACGCACATCGCCTCTTCTTTTCATCGCAGGCCGTTACTGAGCAGATGATTTACTAGCCCGACCGGCACCGGTTTGTCGATTCAATCAAGAGTCAACCTATTTTCGTTTAACCGCAATACCGTTCAATGAAGCACCGGGTTGTGGCGTTTTCGTTTAACCGGTAGCCGTAGGCGACGCTTGACGGAACACGACCTACCCTTTGGGCACGGGTTAAACGAAAATTGAACGGTATTGCCGTTAAACGAATAAATCTACAGCCCGTCGTGCGTCGGGCTAGTAAATCGAAAACCGCTTAACAGCAACGACCGCCACAGGATCAGCAGGCGGCGTCGATCAACTGCCAACTGCCCGCGTCGGTCTCAACCTTCCAGATGCCAGGCATCGCTTCGTGATTCAGGTGCGCCGCAACGAGACTGGCCATCGGATCCGGGATCACAAACGCGATTACTTGGTTACGGCTCTTTCGCAGAATCCGATTGATCGCCTTCATCACGCGGTTGGATGCTTCGTCCATCGATTCGCCACCGGGTGGGCAGATCGTCTCCGGGTTCTCCGCCGCGCTGCGGTAGAGCCTAGGCTGGTTGCGACGAATCTCATCGATCAATTTCCCATGCCACAATCCGTGATCGATGTTGCGGAAACCTTCGATCATCTTCGGCCGCAGGTCGCGTCCCTCGACCAAGACCGCCGCGGTTTCGCCTGCCGATTCGCAGGGTGCATGGTAGATCGCGTTGAGCCGGATACCGGCTAACTCCTCGGCGAGGTTTTCGACCTGTTGCCGGCCACGCTCGCACAGTGGCATGTCGAGCGAACCTTTCATTCGCCCCTGTTCATCAAACGATGTCGCACCTGGACGGATCAGGATCACACGCGACCGTGCGGCTGCTCTCAATGAAATCATCGTGCACCTCCGTTTGCGGACATCATCGCATCGGACAGCTCCGAAACGGCTGCCGTGTAGTCATCGCTCGAAATGATTGCTGATCCGACAACAAACAAATCGCAACCCGCTTCTCGTGCCGGTCCGATGGTTTCGGTATTGATGCCCCCATCGATCTCCAACAGCAAATCGGGATAGCGTGAACGCAATTCTCGAATTCGTTCCAATGCCACGGGATTGAATGACTGCCCGCCGAAACCGGCCTGGACACTCATCACCAACACCATGTCCACGCTGCCCAAACACACATCGAGACTGCTCAGCGGGGTGGCCGGATTGATCGCGACTCCGACACCAACGCCCAGGTCGCGAATTTTGTTCGCCACGTCGACAGGGTCGCTGACGGCTTCGATGTGGAAGGTCAACAGATCGGCCCCCGCTTCGACCATCGGTTTAGCGTACGCCAACGGATCGCTTATCATCAGATGAACGTCCAGTGGCATATCGGTGTGTCGACGCAGGCCTTCGACGATTGGCATCCCGAACGTCAGGTTCGGAACGAAATGGCCGTCCATTACATCGAGGTGCAGAATCTCGGCACCGGCTTGGCGGAGACGGTCGACCTCGGCCATCAAATCGCCGAAGTCGCAGTTCAGCACGCTCGGCAAAATAGCCGGGCCGGCGTTGCGAATCGAATCGAGCTTGGCTCGGTTCATAAGGTCCATTCCAACGAGGATCGAAACCACCGATCGAGAGTGGAAACCACAAAATGCCAATACCTAGAGTCCTGACGTGTAGCCAGGGCCTTGGTGTGGGGAAGCATTTCGTGTTTCTCTCGGTCGGTGAGTGAGAGGCACTTTGCACCAGTGGCAACTGCTGTGCCACGGCACCGAACCACACGCACCTGAACACAAGTAAACCTATGCGCGTTGGCCTGCCTCTCATCAGACACCGGCACGATTGCCGGCCGACGCGACCAAGATTGGGCAGAGACCGGTGCGTTGTCAATCGGCGGATTTTTGTCGCGGCTTCTTCGCCGCCCGATCCGATCAGCGACTGCCCGTAAATTCATGGGTTACCAAGTTACGAAAACACCGATTCGGTAAAAAAAGACGCCGCTAAAATTCTTCTATCTTTCGCGACCCGAAGCCGGGTTGGGACATCGATGGTCCGACCGACGGCATCGCCCCCTCCCCGCCGCAGCCCTACAGAACCTGATTTCATCAGCACATTCACCCTTGGGAGATAACGCTCCACAAGGTATACCTACGAGGAAACAATCACCTACAACAAATCGACGGTCGATTTTCCCCGTCGATTCCCATCGGATTTTCGATCCCCATGCCCGATAATTGGAACATTCTCGCCAGCTTACTGGGTACCCCACGCCCACCAGAGCCGGCCAACACTCCTGAGGACGAGCCTGAAAACGCGTCCCAAACCGCCGAAAACGAAGACAACGACGAAAACTCCGCTGCGGTCGCTGAAAACGAAAACGGTGACACCGACGAGATCGAAGTCAGCGAATCCAGCCGCGACAGCCTGCGGTCATCGCACACGCAACCGATCGATGACGTCGACAGCGAACTGGTCGCCGAAGAACCTGCCGCTGACGAGCCGGAAACCGACGATCCCGATGTCGACGTCCTCGAAGCACTCACGTCCGTCGAACCGCCTCCGAAACTGCCCGGTTTTGGACTCCCGGTCGAAGAAGCCTCCTCATCGCCAGCCGAGCCGGAGAAACCCGGATTCGGTTCGGCCGAAGCGGAGATCAACGAGCGCGAATCAAAACTCAGCGCCGGACGCCGTTCGGGAACCGGTCGCGATTCACGGTCGCGGCGCGATTCGGACGACTCCCGTAGCCCGCAACGCCGGTCGAGTTTTGCCGACGGTCTCGGTGTCGTCTCACCGGATGATGACGACGACGAAGTCCAAGAGGACGATCCACTCGGATTCGTCCAGTTCGATCAAGCCGACGAAGATGACGATTCCGAGGAGGCACCGGCAGCACGCTCCGAATCTGCGAAGGTGGAAACTCGGCGTGAATCCGCCGATGACGAAAGCGACGATGAGTCACCGCAGGTGCCACGTCCGTCGCGGCGTCGCGGTCGCCGTGGACAACGCCAACGGATGACCGAGGCAGATTTGACCGACGACTCGTCCGATGACGAATCGCCGTCCAACCGTAGCCCACGAGCCGAGAAGTCCGACGACGATGACTCGCGTTCGCGTCCACGGGGACGCAGCCGCCGAGGCGGACGGGACGATGATTCCTCCGACGAACGCGGACGTGACGACCGAGGGCGCAGTGGTCGTGGCCGCGGACGCGGTCGCAACCGTGACGCAGACGATGACCTCGGTGACACGATCGTCGCCAAAGATGCACGTGACGACAACGACTCAGATGATTCTGACTCGCAGGACTCTCCACGACGATCACGCCGCGGACGCGGTGGTCGCCGGGGCGACTCACGCCGTGGCGGACGCGACGAATCGAACCAGCCCGCCGCACGCAGCCGCGAATCGGAAACCAGCAACGACGACGATGACGATTCGTTCGCCGCAGAACTCTTTGACGATTTCGACGACAGCGGATCCGATTTCGAATCCGACTCTGACAGTCGGTCCGAATCCAACCGTGAAGAATCCGGTGATGACGGTCCTCGCGCAGGACGCCGTTCACGCCGAGGTGGCCGCCGACGTGGCCGTCGCGGTTCGGGAGGCTCCGATTCGAGCAACTCGGAAAACTCCGGACGCACATCGAAGGACGCTGACGAATTGCCGCGTTCGGCATTCGACGACGACCTCGAAGATGATGAAGAAGTCGAAGTGATCCGCCGGGGCCGCTCAAAAGGCGATTCCCAAAGCCGCTCACGTGATGACGACGGTGGTGGCCGCGAACGCTCACGCCGAGGCGGCCGTGGCCGTGGGCGAGACCGCGACTCGCGTTCGGACTCATCGACGCCCCAGGATTTCCCAACCTGGAACACCATCGTGAACACCATGGTCGACAAAAACCTCAGCAGTCGACGTGGCAGCGGTGGTGGAGGTGGCAACTCCCGTGGTGGCGGACGCGGCAACGCGTCGAACGGCTCTCGAGGTCGACGTCGCTAACGAATGTTGCCTTGATCTAACAACAAACCAACAACGATCCATTATCAATTTGCAAGGAACTCTACGAAGTGTTTAAGAACTTTTGTCCTCAAGCCCTCGGTATCAACGGCCGCCAAAGTGAACTCATCGAATTGGCGCTAACCTATGCCTTCCGCGGCATGGATATCGACATGCACGACATGTTGCGCCGTTCACAACGTTCATCGTTCGAAGAGGCATCGAAGTACCTCAAGGCTACGGACATCCGCATCGGCACCTTCACCTTGGCGTTGGATCTCGATGCCGATGACGACGCCTTCTCGGCGAGCGTTGCAACATTGCACCCGCTCAGCGAGATCGCCCAACAACTGCAAGTCGATCGTGCACTCATTCGCGTCCCCGCAGCAACCGATCGCCTTCCGTTTAACGAGTTCTTCGAAGTCCAACGCGATCGCATCAGCCAAATCGCGGATGTTCTCGGATCACGCGACATCAAACTCGGCGTCGGATTCCGGGCCGGCAAAGAACATACCGAAGGAAAACAATTCCCCTTCATTTCGAAGGTCGAAACGTTCCGCGCATTGGTCGATGCAATTCCAAACGTCGGCTACCTCATCGACACCTGGGACTGGGTTGTTGGCGAAGGCGCCATGGATCAGTTCAGCGAAATCCCGGGCGAGAAAATCGTCGCTGTCCGATTGGGATCGCTGCCTGAAGACGTCGACCCATCGACGGCCACCTCGAACGACCGTGTCCTTCCTGAACTCAACGGCCTGCTCGATCACGTCAAGGTCGTCAAACACCTTCACGACGGCAACTTCGAAGGCCCGATCAGCCCAACCGCATCGACGATGCAGTATAAAGGCCAAACTCGCGAGTTCCTCGTGCAGAAAGCACAAGAAGCCATCGACGCGATCTGCAAAGAAGCCGGCATGACCGTGGCTCCGTTGCCGATGGACCTGATCGAGGACATCCCTTACGAGCCGACACCGATGATCTAGTTGGACGCCGTTCCAACCACCATCCCCCGAATACCTCTTCGGGATTGTTCTGAGAACCTATCCAAAAACTCATCGCCGCTCGGCGTTAGCCTTGGTTGAACAAGACAACCGGAGCGAACACCCGCCGGCGAATCAATTCACCGAGGATTTCGGAAAGGTTCATAGTATGCCGGGAGCTACCTCCCGGCACACTCGAGGAATCGGCGGAAACTCATTGATCACCACGCAACATGCGTGGCACTGTTTGCAGCACTGTTTTGAGAATCAATTCGATGAGCGAATCGGAACCCGACCTTCTCACTCAACTCGGCGGAACCGAGGGGCTGCGCCGAGTCGTTGACGAAATGTACGTCAGAGTCCTCGCCGACAAAGACCTGAACCATTTCTTCGCCGACGTCGAGATGGACAAACTCGTTCGCATGCAGACCGAGTTCATGGCATCTATCACGTCGGGTGATATCGAGTACACAGGCGCCGACCTGACGCGAGTCCACAAAGGCCGCGGGATCACCCGGCAGCACTTCTCTCAATTCGTCGGCCACTTCACCTCGGCCCTGCAATCGCACGGCGTGACCCCGCACGCGATCGATCAAGTGCTCGGCAAACTCGCGATGTACAGCGATAAGATCACCGGTAACGCAAACGTCGACGGCTAACACGGCTAATCGACGCGATTGCAGGAAGCCACTGAGGCCAGCACGCACCTCGGCGGGTCAACGCGCACCGGCGGGTCGCATCACCGACGTTCTTAGCGAGAGCGTTTTCAAGAATGGCGTAGCCGATACCGCCAAACTTCGGTGGCCTGAATTCCAGCGAACTCAACGACGGGACCGGACGCACCACTCCAGTTTTCGCGTAGTGGATCCTGTGAAAGATCCTCATGCAGCAGAATCTATCACGACATCCACTACCGCCGCCACCAAAACCGAACTGCGCCGGAACACTGACTCCACAATCGCGCAGTGGCCTGCTGTGGCCGTGGATCACCGCTAACCAATTCTTCACGCGGCTCGGCAAAACGACGCTTCCGCAGATCTGTTAGATTGACGCAAGTCGACTTAGGCGAGCGCCGCACCAACCCGGGATCATGAATGTTCCGAAAAAACTCCTGTGACCGGAACCGAAACTCAACTGCACACCGCCTCATGCGATAGAGAACGCGACTGAGCAACTTGACCGACTGCAATCCTACTCGCAGCGAATCACCCGGATGCAGCAACCTTGCGACGGGCACATCATTTGCTTCGACATTGCAGGTTGCCGCTTAACGATTGCTGACCTCTTCTTCACCACTCGCCGCAAGAACGCCATGACCTACTTGCCTGTTGACGGAAAACAAAGGCCGACTGTGGCGTCCTCGGAGCAATCTGATCAATCAGCGGCGTCGTTTGAACTCGATGTCCTTAGCGGGCTGTCGCAGTCGCCCAAACGCCTTCACTGCAAACACCTCTACGACCAACGCGGGTCGCAACTGTTCGACCGAATTTGCGAACTCCCCGAGTATTATCCGACCCGCACCGAACTCGCCATTATGGATGAGTACGCCGATCAGATGGCCGAGCAGGTGGGCGAGGATGCCGTCCTGGTCGAACTCGGAAGCGGAAGCAGTCAAAAGACGCGAGTGCTGCTCGACCACCTGCGGGCACCCGCCGCCTACCTTCCCGTCGACATTTCACGTGAGCACCTGCTCGAAACGGCAGACAAACTCCGACGAGAACATCCCGGCCTCCGCATCCACCCGCTCGTCGCCGACTTCACTCAGCCGATTGAAATCCCAGCGTCGTTCGATGACAAAAAACGCTGCGTGTATTTCCCGGGCTCTACGATCGGAAACCTGGAATCCGACGAAGCAATTGAACTGCTGCAGAACATCGCCGGACTCGTCGGTCCCGGCGGCGGGTTGTTGATCGGTTTCGACCTGCAGAAAGAGACCGCTGTCCTGCACGACGCATACAACGACTCGCAAGGGATCACCGCGGCGTTCAACCTCAACCTGCTCCATCGCATCAACCGCGAAGCCGACGCGGACCTCGATGTCGACCAATTCGACCACCACGCTATCTACAACGTGGAAAGAGGTAGGATTGAGATTTCAATCGTCAGCCAATGCGACCAGACCGCGACCATCGCAGGACGAGAATTTGAGTTCGACGAAGGCGAACTGATTCACACCGAATACTCTCACAAGTACACTCGCGATGGCTTCGTCAGCATGGCGGCCGCAGCGGGCTTCAGTGCTCGAAAGATGTGGACCGATCCTCGCGATTGGTTCGCGGTCATGTATCTGGAATCCAACCATGGCAACTGACCTGCAGTCAGAGCAGTCCGCCCTCACCGCGGACCAGGCAACGAGTCCATCGACGGGCACCTCGACAAACCGATCGACCGGCGAACGTTATCAACGCATTCGAGCGATGAGCGTCAATATCGCCGCTCCGCTGACCCCCGAAGACTGCGCGATGCAAACAATGCCGGACGTCAGCCCGACGAGATGGCACCTCGCACACACAACCTGGTTCTTCGAAACGTTTTTGTTAAAAGAACAACCGGGCTTTCGCCCATTTCATTCTGATTTTGAACGGCTCTTCAACTCGTATTACAACTCAGTCGGAGAACCGTTCCCGCGGCACCGTCGCGGACAACTATCGCGTCCTGGATTGGAGGAAACTCTTCAGTACCGGCAACATGTCGATGTGGCTGTTTCTCAACTGATCGATCAGGGCGAACTGAACGAACACCAGCGGTACGTTCTCGAACTCGGCCTTCACCACGAGCAACAACACCAAGAGCTGATGCTCACGGACATCAAACACGTGCTCGCCTCCAACCCTCTGTACCCGATTTACACCAAGAACACCGCCACCAACAACAACACCGAAGCGTCGCTCTCAACCACTCTTCAGTGGTCTGAGACGCCGGAAACGATCGTGGAGATCGGACACAACGGGAAAGGATTTGCGTACGACAACGAAAGCCCACGCCACCGCGAACTGATCCAACCACACGCGATCGCCGACCGGTGCGTCACCAATGGAGAGTATCTCGAGTTCATCAACGCCGGTGGCTACCAACAGCCTGAACACTGGCTCTCGCTAGGATGGACCGCGGTGAACGAGAACGGATGGAAGGCACCTCAGTACTGGGTTCGAGGCGACGAAGATTGGCGACAGTTCACCCTTTCCGGACTACGCCCGCTCGACCTCCACGAACCGGTCTGCCACGTCAGCTACTTCGAAGCCGATGCGTATGCTCGATGGAGCGGCAAACGGTTACCAACCGAGTTCGAATGGGAACACGCAGCAACTGCGAACCCGACCGGCAGCGTGTTTGCCGATCGACTGATGGAATCGGGCCACGTCATCCATCCACGCACCGCCGGCGCGAGCGACTTCACCGGCAACGTTTGGGAGTGGACGGGAAGCCAATACCTTCCATACCCCGGATACCGTCCGGTCTCCGGCGCGTTGGGTGAATACAACGGCAAATTCATGTGTAACCAATTCGTGCTCCGGGGTGGCTCTTGCGCAACCTCATCGGACCACATCCGCCTCAGCTATCGAAACTTCTTCCCACCTGACGCTCGATGGCAATTCAGCGGCTTCCGCCTGGCCGATTCGAGATAGCGTGCTCGCTCGATCGCGAAATGACGCCCCCGACGCTCCGCGATATTCCTGCAGGACACGGTGAACCTCATCGAAACCGCGAGTGTCATTGGAACACTTCGCATGAGCGGCTTTCCGCGGCAACGCTGCCAGCCCCCCGCGCATTAGCGTCATGCCGCCTCCCAAGTCGCTCTCTTCTGCAGCTACACACTCATGGACACCGCCCATCAAATGCTCGATGTCACCGGCACCGCGACCGCGATGTTGCCGGTCGGCGAGTCATTGAGCCCGATCACGGTAATCGGAACACAATCCATCCGTGAATCATTCGG
>NZ_ANOH01000217.1 GCF_000346505.1 Aporhodopirellula sallentina SM41 | reverse complement strand
CGTTCCGGTTCAACTCGGTGAGAAAGTCCGCAAGGGACAACTGCTCGCGCAGCTCGATGACGGCATCCAGCGTGCGGCGGCGGACGTTGCCAAAATGCAGGCGTCGATGACCGGGGAATTGCGATCCGCCGAAGCCGCTCGTGCACTTCAGCTCTACCGCGTCGAGCAGTTGCAGACGCTGCATCAGGACCAGATGGCGGGCGGCGAGGAGTTGCGTCGGGCGAAGATGGAACTCGATATGGCGGACGCCCGTTTGCAAATCGCGATGGAACAAAACCGCCTCCGCAAAACCGAACTGCGTCGGTTGGAACTCCAGGTCGAGCAACGGCAGATCCACGCCCCGTTCGACGGCATTGTCGCGGCCAAACGGCTCGACGCGGGCGACGCGTTGACCCCCGGGAACGCGACGATTCTACGGCTGATTCGCACCGATGTGCTGATCGGCGTGTTCAACGTGCCCGCCGAGGCGTCGTTCGCGATGCGACCCGGTATGGCGGTGCAGGTGTTCTTCCGTGCCGCTCGACAAACCGTCGACGCGGAAATCGAATCGATCGCCCCGGCGATTGACGGCGAAAGCGGAACGGTTCGGATCCGCGTCAGCATTCCCAACCCCGACGAACAATTGCGACCCGGCGATCGGCTGTCGATGCGAATCACGCCCGGCCAAGATCTTCCCAACGTCGTTCCCGGCCAAGCCGCGATCCAGCGAAGGATGCAACGTTAACGGATCGACAACCCTAGAAGACCGCCCCGCGTGGCCCGACCACCGGCACCCGATGAAACATTTTTCCGTTTTGACCTAACACTGACCGCGTATCATGAATCCCTCACTACCTGTCAACCACGGCGATCCGAGAGCAACGGCTCATCCCGTGGCTCCGTCGATGGTTCACAGCGTTACGGGAACCGGTACGTCGTCACAGGTCGCCGGTGAACCACCGCGAAAGCAAGGCGAGTCGACTGCTGCCGAGAAGATGCCATCCTTTGCACCGGAGATGAGACGAATTCGTGACGCTGCGATTCTTTCGTCAAAGCAATTCGAGATCGTGTGGCATCCGCTGTTGACTGAGATCGCTGCGGCACCGAACCGCGAGGTTGCTGCCGAACGGTTGGTGGCACGCATCGGCGACGTCTTGCCCGACCACACCGTCCGTTTGGGATGGGGAACGCGAGACGATGAGGGCAAAGGCGAACTGCAGCGGTTGCATGACTCCCGACTCGGATGGCTCGGTGCGGACAACTCGGTCTATCAATCGATTCGAAATCGTTTTCAGAAAACACCGAACGGGGAAAAGCCCGACGCTCCCGTGCGTTGGGAATCGGCCAACCTCGTTTTGGATCTCACACCGCACATCGAGCAATCGAGTGACGATGCCGAGCACGCGTCGTCGTCGAAGAAAATCTATCCGCCGCACGGCCTCGTTTGGATTCGTCCGCCGCAAGACAGCAATTCGGATCTGAAAAACTTTGCGGACATGGTTTCCGAAAAGGTTCTGACGACGACGGCAACGGTCTTCTTTTCACGACCGGTCAACGGACAGATGGGCCGCATGGCGGCAATGTTGTCTCGTTGGTGGTCGCGGCGTGGAACGTTCGGCATCGCTGCGCTGTTCGTGTTGATGGTTGCTTGTATTCCCGTCGCTTACCGGATCCCCGCCTCGGCGACGGTGACGGCAATGAATTCGCGACGTGTCGCTGCGCCGATCGATGCGACTTTGTTGACCGCCCATGTCGAACCGGGAGACCACGTGCGTGTCGGTGACCCGCTGCTCGAACTCGACGGCCGACCACTGCGGATCGAACTCGAAGCAATCACCGCCGAAATTGCCGAGGCAACCAAGGACGAAGACATCGCGCTAGCGAGCGGAGAGATCGCCAAGTCCCAGTTGGCGGGGTTGAAGCGGAAGTCCTTGTCCCGCCGCCGCGATCTGATCACCCGCCGACTCGAACACCTCGTTGTTACCAGCCCGATTGATGGAATCGTGATTCAAGGCGACTTGCATCATTCGCTCGGGACGCCGTTGGAGACCGGGCAAACGTTGCTCGAGATCGCACCGGACGGCAGTTTGGAAGTGGAACTCGAGATCCCCGAAGTGGAGATCGGGTTTGTCAGCGAAAACTCACCGGTGGAGTTTTACTTCCCCGCCGTCGGTCGATCCGATTTCTATTCGAAGGTCAAATCAATTTGGCCGTCGGCAACCATCCGGGACGATGAGAACGTGTTCATCGCGAAGACATCCATGCCGTCTTCCGAGCCGTTGCTCAGCACGAACAGCGAAACCTTTGTCTCGACCGATCCGGTGACGTTGGTGTCACAGGATCGGGAACCGCACCAAGTCGCCACGACCGACCTGCGAGTCGGCATGCGTGGCGAAGCGGTCGTGCTCGGACCGACCCGACCATGGGTTTGGCGGTGGGTGCGTGTGCCGCTGCGCAAGATCGGGTGGGTGGTCGGATGGTAATGCGCGACGACTCCCTTAACGATCCGACGACGCAAAACTCCGGTCAATCCGGTGAAGAGAGCGGTACGTTCTTTTCGAGGGCAGGATGGTCGCTCGCGTCGTCGCAGGCGGAGCCATCCGGTGCCGCGCCAGACGTGGCCGCGGAGCTGTTGCGGGCGGTGACGGAGTCGACTTCCGATACACCGCCGACGTCCAATACAGAGCCGGCTTCGAATACACAGCCGACTTCGCTTGCACAGCCGTCTTCGCTTGCACAGCCGACGTCCGATGTCATGCCGGCATCTGGTTCGGCTTCGATGCCGCCGCAGGCTTCGTCTGATCTACCGACGATGATCAAACTCGATCCGGACGTTGAGTTCACTCCGATCGAAATCGCAGGAGTTTCGATGGCTCGGTGCGTGCACTCGGGGACAGGCACGCATTTTCAGTTTGGGGCGGCCGAATATCACGTCGCGATGTTGCTCGACGGAACTCGAACGGTTTCGCAAGTCGTGCGTGAAATCGCCAATGACGGATTGGATTGGACGCCCGAAGACATCGCTGAGTTTATCGGTGTGTTGGTCTCGCAAAAGATCGCGATCATCCTATCACCCGCGGCCAAAACCAGCCCGGATGCGGTGGAGTCGATTTTCGAGCGGGATTCGCAACTCGAGAAAACTCCGGCGGCTGCATCCCAAGAAAAACCATCGCCAACGCAGCCGGGTAGAGGAAAAGGCAACTATGCCTCGTCGGGCGCTCTACTGAGCGGACTGTTGACATGGTGCGGGTATTTGATCAGTGTCCGGTTGCCTTTGCTGCACGCCGAACCGTGGGCGTCTCGATTGACTCCGATCGTGCAACCGTTGTTGGGTGGGTATGTCCGCGTGGTGGCGGTTTCCTACATCGTGCTTTCACTCGTCTACGCCGCCGGCAATCGGGCCCGCCTGAGCGATGAACTGTTGAAGGTCTTTGATTCCAACCAATGGTTGGTCATGATCGTCGCGTGGGTGGTTTTGAAGGTAGTTCACGAATTCGGGCACGCATGCACGGCGTGCTACCACGGTGTTCGAGTCGGTCGCGCCGGTGTGATGTTTTTCATGTTCGCACCGCTAGCCTATGTTGACGTGACCGATGCGTGGAAGCTGCGTTCTCGCCACGCTCGGGTCGCGATCGCGTTGGGCGGCGTGTACTTCGAACTGATCTGCGGCAGCATTGCGTTTTGGGTGTGGTGGTCGTTTCCCGGAGGCGTGGTCGCGCACGTGGCGGCACAGGTGTTCTTCCTTGCCGGGCCGGCGACGTTGTTAGTCAACGCCAACCCACTACTGCGGCTCGACGGGTACTATGTGTTGTCGGATCTCGTTGACATTCCCAACCTACGTGAACAGGGCCGGCGATTGCTCGGCGGGTATCTCGAGAGCAAACTGTTCGGCATCGCGGCACCGGCGAGCCATTTGTCGGGATGGCGTCGTACGTTTGCTGGTCTGCACGCGGCCGCCTCGGTCGTGTTCCAATTCATCTGGATGGGCGGGTTGGTCATCGTCGTGTCGATGTGGGCGGGGCCGTTGGGATTGGCGGTGGCCGCGAGTGCGATGTTGTTGTGGGCGATCGTTCCCGCGACGCGTTGGTGCTATCGCGTTTGGACGTACCAGGGAACCGGCGAGAATTTCTCGCGAGGGTCGCATCGTCGGCGGATCGGTTGGACGCTGCTGACGTTCCTCACGATCGGGCAGTTCTTCCTGACACTGCCGTCACCGTTTGTCGTGGAGGTGCCCGTCGTGGCGAGGTTCTCCGGCGAACAGATTCTCCGGGCACCGGTGAGCGGTTTCGTGCAACATGTCTATTGGAAGAGCGGCGACACGGTGCACGAGGGTGAGGTGATCCTGCAGATTGAGAATCATGAACTCGAGGTGCAACGTGATGAGATCGCGTTGCAGTTGGAGTCTGAGCTGATCGAGTGGCAACGCAAAGAACAGCAGCAGGCTCTCGGACTCGCCGAAGCATCGGTGCAGCGAAGCGATAGTTTGCGGAGGAAGCTGAGCGAGCTGCAAGAACAGGTCGACGCGCTGCAGGTCAAAGCAGATCGGGATGGCGAGATCTTGACCCCGCAACTGCATCATCTGCAAGGCGAGTTCGTTTCGGTCGGTGACGAGTTGGCCCGCATCGGGCAGCAATCGCACAAGGAACTGTTGTTATCGATTGGCGAGGATGAAATGAACGCGTACCAGGAAGCGGTCGTCAAACAGCAACCACTTCGGGTGTGTTTTCGCGGTGGCCAATGGATCGACATCGTCCCAACCGCGATCCGTCCGCGCGGCAGCGTCCACGTCCCGCACCCGGCCCTGGCCGCGAGTGCCGGCGGCCCGATCCCGGTCGTGCCGGCGGAGGATGAGCGAAACGGCGGTTCTGGCGTGGAATGGTTGTCTCCTCGTTTCGAAGCGGTGATCGAGTTGCCGCCGAGCAAAGCGGACGCCGTGCGATGCGGCGAAGTCGGTCATCTCGCCCTGCAAGACAAACGCTCCATGGCCCGCCGTTTTTGGGTCTGGCTTGGCGGCAGCTAACGTCGTGAGCCGAAGTGCGTCCACGTAGCTCGGTCTTTCCAAGACCCAGGGCCCCCTTGCCTTCCGTCGGGCTTGCCCCGGCGGAGGTGCAATTGGAGGCTACCTGTTTGGGTAGCGGTCACTTGTGTGCTCCGCCGGGGCAAGCCCGGACGGAAGCGATCGCGTTTCCGTTGGCACACGGGCTAAGGATGACTCATCGTTTGCCATAAACGCGGTTTGCCAAGTGAGCCGAAGTGCGTGAGCACTCGGGTTTGGGCGTGTTGGGTTGGTGACTTGTTTGGCGATTCGACCCGAGGCCTTACGGCCATTCGGCTCACTCACGTAGCTCGGTCTTTCCAAGACCGAGACCACGACCGTTGGAGTACAGCATTTAGGCGACCGGGGGATCCACCTATCGTCATGCGAAGCATGGCCAACTCGCCGCTCTTTTGCGTGTTTCACGCGGTTTGATTTTGGGGCTTTGCCGTCTCCCAGGCACGCTTGGGATCGTTGAAACGAACGCTTTGTGGGTGTGGGGCGATTGGCTGGGGTGGAATTTGGCTTGTGGATGGAACGTTGGCTTTCGTAATGTCGCTCGAGACGGTAGGCGGTCGCTCGGGCGGTTGCCGTATTTACCGTGTTTTCCAGTTCCAATCCTCGCTGAAGTCGCCTTTTTGGCCGCTGTTGAAACCCGAAACGACTCGACTCTCCGCTCCGATCCAAGAAACAAAGGGATCAGGGAGCGATATTTTGCTGCGCCGAGGTCTCGCTTTTCTCCGTCAAACCGACTCCTCCTCGGGGCTTTTTTCGCATTGCTAGGGATCGCGGTTTCACACGGGACTTCGTCCGCACAAGACCAGCCGCGTCCAACCCGAATTGCGGCGACACCCGTCGATGAAGTGCTCAGCGTTCGAGGCAGCACGGTGTATCGATGGCAGCGTGAACGGCCGCGGCAAGCGTCGGAGAACGCACCCGGTGTGACCGCCGCGCTCGACTGCACCATGCTCACCGGCGACTGCGTGTTGGAACATCAAGGCAAACGTTTTCACGCCGAATCGATCTTCTTCGTCGTTGACGGAGTCGGCAGTTCGATCGATGTGCACTTGTTGATGGACCGAGTGGAAATCGGATCGGGGCAACGAACCCGCGAACCGATTGTGGCTCACCTGCGATTGACTGCTCCGCCTGAAATCCGTGCCCAGCAATACCGTGGTGCCACCGAAGTACCCGCGTCGTGGTGGGTGAAGTGTGGGTTGCCGGCTGCCGAAAATGCCGCCGCACCGATTCGCTCGTCCGATTCGTTGGGCGCATCGGCGACCCCGATCGCGTCGTTGGATCTCCCGACCGCGACCCATGACGTGATCGCACCGGTACAGTACGTCGGTGAGTTGCCCGCGCCTCTCTCAGCACCGGTTCCCACGCCAGCGCCGGATCCTGCTGCAAATTCTCAATCGATGCCGCCGACCGGTTTGGTTTGGGACGAGTCGGGAATCGTGACCGACCCGAACGCACTGAGCGGACAGAACAATCCCGCAGACGTGGGCGAAGTCGCTCCGCCACTGCAAGGACCAATCCGGAGTTACGCCGCGCCGCAGGAGTCGGTGCCCGGTTATCCCACACCTGCCTACCCGATTGCGCCTGCCTACCCCGATCCCTCTGCCTACCCCGGTCCCTCTGCCAGCCCCGTCATGCCTCTACCTGATCCTCCGATCCTGACGGAAGATGGGGGCACCACCGGTGGGTGGTCCTATTCGATCGGCGGCGGAACGAAGACTGTCGAGATCCTCGCTCGCGGCGCCTCGCGACCGGCTGAGTTTGAATCGATTACACGTGTCTCCGAGAACCAAACGATCGTGGTCGCACGCGGCGGCATCACCGTATTGGTTCGCGATCTCACCGCACAGACTCCTACGGGACTCCGCGTACCGCTGGGGACGGTTTCACTGTCGGCCAATCGCATCGTTGCGTGGACACCTCCACTCGGCGACATCATTACCGGCGAAGCGAGTGCGGCGGATTCCGAAGGCGAACTGTATCTCGAAGGGGATATCGTTGTTCGTCAGGGCGAGCAAATCATTTACGCAGAGGCGATGTACTACAACGCGGCACGCGAAGTCGGCGTGGTGCTCGATGCCGAGGCGATCGCGACGATTCCACAGTATCAAGGCACCGTTCGCGTCAAAGCAGAAGTTATGCGTCAGGTGGCTCGCGGGAACTACGTCGCCAACAACGCCGCCGTGACGAGCAGCCGGATGGGCGTGCCGCGGTATTGGTTGCAGAGCAACGAACTGTCGTTGACGCAGCGGTCGATCGCTCGTGTCGATCCGGTTACCGGGCAAGTCGTTCCGGACACGGAGCCATACGTTTCGAGCGGCGGGAACTTCGTTTATCTCGGCGGCATTCCCGTGCTTTACTGGCCGAGGTTTTCTACGCCGCTTCGCAAACCGACGTTCTATCTCACCGGAGCCGACATCAAGAACGATGATATCTTCGGCGCTCAGGTGTTGCTCGAATGGGATCTATTTCAACTGTTGGGGATGAACGCACCTGATGGTGTCGAGTCGATCTTGCTGACGGACTACCTCAGCGATCGCGGTCCGGCGATCGGGGGCAGAACCACGTATACGCGTTCGAGCATGTTCGGTTTCTCCGGTCCAGTGACGGGTACCTACGACAGCTACACGATCAAAGACGACGGTCTCGATACGCTCGGCAACGGACGACGAGATTTGACGCCGGAGGAAGATCTGCGTGGGCGAACGACGCTGAAACACCGACATTACCTTCCAAACGGATGGGAGCTCTCAGCCGAAATCGGATACCTCAGCGATCGCAATTTCCTCGAACAGTATTTCGAACAGGAGTGGGATCAAGACGCCGACCGCACGACCGGACTGCGGCTGCGTCGATACGTCGGGTCGCAGTTGTTCGACGCGAACCTGAACGTGCAGATCAATGATTTCTATCAAGAGACCGAGCGACTGCCGTCGCTGAACCACTATGCCCTCGGCGGTTCGGTGTTGGGTGACCGTTTGACGTGGTCGATGCACAATCAAGTCGGCTATGAGAAATTGCAAGTCGCCGACGCGCCTCTCGATCCGGTGGTGGCGGCGAACACGTCGGTGTTACCCGGTGAGTTTGATCGAGAAGGCGTGATCACGCGATCGCGGCAAGAGATTGCGTTGCCGATTCAAGCCGGGCCGTCAAAGATCGTTCCGTTCGCAATCGGCGAAGCGGCTTACTACGGCGAAGGAGTCGACGGTGATTCGGTGACCCGGTTGTGGGGTGGCGGTGGGATCCGCGCCAACCTGCCATTCTCGCGTGTTGATCCAACCATCCACAGCAGTTTGTTGAACGTCCGTGGGTTGGCACACAAAATCGATTTGTCGGCGGAGTATTTTTATGCCGACAGCGACACCGACTATCAAGACCTGCCGCTGTACGATCCGCTCGATGACAACGCCCAGGAAGAGTTCCGGCGGTTCTTCATCGACAACACATTTGGCGGAACACTCGCTGATCAGTACGACCCACGCAACTACGCGTTGCGGCAAGGGATTCAACGCAGCGTCGTCAGCCCGAGTGACACCGTTGCGGACGATTTACAGCAACTACGTTTGGGCATGAAGCATCGGTTCCAAACAAAACGCGGGTTGCCGGGGCGTGAACGCATTGTCGACCTGTTCCGTTTGGACATCCAAACGATTCTGTTCCCGGAAGCCGACCGAGACAACTTTGGCGAGACGCTCGGGCCGACGATCTATGACGCACAGTACAATCTGGGCGATCGTGTGACTTTGTTGAGCGATGGCTATCTCGATTGGTTCGACGAAGGACTGCGTTCGATCAGCGGAGGCATCCGCACGAGCCGTCCGGGCGTCGGTGATTTTTACATCGGGCTGCTCTCGCTCGAAGGCCCGATCAGCAGCACGGTGTTGCGGACCAAACTCGACCACCGTTTGAACGAAAAGTGGATCATCTCCGCTGGCAATACTTACGATTTCGGCGAAACCGGGAACGTCGGCCAGTCGTTTGGGCTCACGCGAATCGGGGAATCCTTCTTGGTGCAAATCGGGGCCAACGTCGATGCCGGTCGCGACAACACGAGCTTCGGATTCATGGTCGAGCCTCGCTTCCTGCCGTCGTCACGACTCGGTCGACTCGGCGGTCAAATGATTCCGCCGCCTGGCGTCGAAGGAATCGAGTAGTCGGATGGTTGCCGCGTGGATGAACAAGTTCCGAGTCGCGTTCGCCGGGCTGTTTTGGGCGTTCCGCGATCAGAACAGTTTCTATGTCCATTTCGCGGTTACGTTGGTGGTGCTAGCCGTCGCCGCATGGTTGCGACTGGAGATCTGGCACTGGGTCGCGTTGTCTTTTGCGATCGGAGGAGTGCTGACTGCGGAGCTGCTCAACACGGCGATGGAACTGCTCGTGTCGGTGTTGCACCCTCAACATGATCCGCGGATCGGTCGGGCGCTCGATGTCGCCGCGGCGGCAGTCTTGATGGCTTCGATCACCGCGATCGTCGTTGGCGTGCTGGTCTTGGGGCCACCAATCTACATGCACATCTGGCCAGTGTAGAGGGCCGCCTAAACATCGTGCCCGACAACCTGGTGTCTCTCGTTGATGGTCGATAGACCGACGCGTTTGCAGAGAGAGAAAGACTCAAACGCCCGCCGCAACAGCGAGCAAACGACGGTGACCGCCGCGAGAAATGGACGCCTATTTGCGACCTGAAGGGGTGCGTAGAACGCTGAAACACGCAGCCGTTACATGCTAATCCCATTACCCCACGCACCCCGTCGGGGCGCAAATTGGCTCCATCTCAATCGCGTGCGGACAGTCTATCTAAGTCAGAACTTCAGAAAAGACCACAACAACCTAAAAAGCCCAGAATCTATAACCCGGACAATTTGTCACGTGGTTCCTCATAGGGAGGCGGAAAATGTGTTCCGCTTCCGCACACAGATTCGTGGAGAAAATTATTTCCCACACATATCGTCTGTCCCCGTAGTCATGGCGACCGCTAAAGGAACGTTTGTGGGCGGTGATGTGCCGTCGCAGCGCTGGTGAGGTTCCCACAATAGTTACCCGATCGGAAACATCCAGCAAAGAAACGATACAAAATAACACCGCCTCGGCGAAGCCTCCTTTCGCTCCCGGGATCGTTTGGGAATCGCGGTGAATGCGGCGGCGGTCGACAGGAACCGCATTGCCTTTGGCGACTCTCTGGTTCACGATCCGGTCGAACCGTTTGCGTCGATCGCTTCTCTTGAAACCTATCCATAAAAATAGCCGAGCGGCGTTGGCTGCGGTTCTCATGGGACAACCGGGGCGAACGTCCGTCGGCTAATTGCTTGGTCGACGTCTTCGGATAAGTTCTTAGCCGATACGTTGCAGGACTGTATCGAGAGTCTTTCGCAACGCCGTTCCACTGGCACGAATCCCTTGGACTTCTTTCGGCCAAAGGTCGATTTCCATGGTTGCTTGAACTCCAGTTCTTCCTAGCACAGTGGGGACACTGAGTGCCACGTCGCGGACTCCGTAGCATCCGTTTTGCACGCTGCTGATCGGCAGCACGACGTCGTTGTCCAGGATGATTGCGTCGATGCAGTCGCGGATCGCGATTCCGACGGCGAAGCCCGCTCCGCCTTTTCGGCTGATGACTTCGGCGCCGCTGCCGCGGGTGCGTTTGAACAATTCGCCGGAGAGCGATGGGGTCCAGTCAGGGTATTTCTCCAGTGGCAAACCGGCGATCGTCGCGCTGCTCCAGATCGGTACCATCGACTCACCGTGTTCTCCCAAGATCAACGCTTTGGTTTGAGCCGGCGGGGCGTTGAGTTGTGCGGCGATCAATGAACAGAAACGAATCGTGTCCAGTTGCGTGCCGAGCCCGATGACTTGTCCGACCGGCAGATCGAGCGTTTGGGCGGCAACGTACGTCAGAATGTCGACCGGGTTGCTGACCACGAGGACAATCGCGGAAGGCTTGGGACCGGCGGCTTTGACGTCACGCAGGATCTGCATGAACAAATCGGTGTTGCGGTTGATCAGGTCCAACCGTGACTCATCGGGTTTGCGACGCAGTCCGGCGGTGATGCAGATCACATCGCTCGTCGGGATGTGTTCGTATCCTCCACCGGCGAACTTCTGGTTGGCAACGCTGGGTGAACCGTGTTGCAGGTCGAGTGCGTGTCCGACGGCGAGTTCTTCGTTGACGTCTAGGAGTGCGATCTCGTTGGCAAGGCCGCCGCACTGGAGTGCGTATGCCGCGCAAGAACCGACCAAACCGCCGCCGCCAATGATGGAAACTTTCATGATGAAATTGCAGTGTTGATGAAAGGGAATGATGGATTGAGCCGTGAAGCTCGGTGCGCGACATGACGGCCGCGAAACGTGAACCGGACGGTGCGAGGCCGTCCTGTTTGTCGAACAGTTATTCTCAACCGTTCTGCTGTGGGTGTTCGGTAACTGTCGGGGCGTGAGTTGGACGCGTCGTGAATCCTGTTAAAGATCGATACGGTGTTTCCAACTTTGCCGTCCCAACGCCGTTTCACGCTAGCTACCCATTCGCCGGATCACTTCGTCGGTGATCGCTTTGACCAAAGCGGCTTCGTCGACGCCTTGAGGGGCAGACGTGGCGGCAGCCGGCGACGAGGTTTTGATCGGCGGAGGAGCCGGGAAGGCACGTCGTTCGACACCGGTGTCTGCCCAAGACTCGCGGAAGATGTCGTTGGCACAGATATCACAATCCTTGAAGTCCGGAGTGTTCCGTGGGTCGGCGTAGCCCCATTGCTGCTTCAGGTCGAGCAGCTCACGCGACTTTTCTTCGTTGAGGAACGAAACGTTGCCGAGTTGTTTGGCGAGCATCAGCATGCGGCAGTACGAATCGAGGATCTCGGTCCACCAATACGCCTGCTCGACGGATTCGCCGTAGGAAACCGTTCCGTGGTTGGCGAGGATCATCACGTTAGTCTTGTTAACGTAAGGGATGATCGTATCGGCGAAGGCTTGTCCGCCAGGTGTTTCGTACTTGGTGATCGGCACATCGCCGAGGAACACTTCGACCTCTGGCAGGATGCACTGCGGGATCGGCTCGCGAGCGATCGCGAACGCGGTGGCGTGTGGCGGGTGGCAGTGCACAACGCTGCGGATGTCGTCGCGTTGTTTGTAGATTTCCAAGTGCAGCAACGCTTCGCTCGATCGTTTCTTGCGTCCGGAAAGCTGTTTCCCGGTCATGTCGACCAGGGAGATATCGTCGGGCTTGAGGAAGCCTTTGCAGTGCAGCGTTGGCGTGCAGAGGACTTCGTTTTCGCTGACGCGAACCGTGATGTTTCCGTCGTTGGCGGCTGCAAACTGTCGGTTGTAAATCCGTTGTCCGATGTCGCAGATGTCTTGTTTGATCTTATGCAGGTTTTCCATGGCATTACTTTGGGGAGTTAAAGGATTGCGACGATTGGGAGTGAGTGAATGAGGAAAGGTAGGTTGTGAATCAGGAGGCGGCGTCGACTTCGACATGGTCGAGAATCGCGACGATCGAAGCGTCAATTGGTTTGACGTCCGGTTTGAACGGTGCGGCGGCTTCGGGGCCTTCGGCGAGTGCAACGACGTCACCTTCACCGGCTCCGCACAGGTCCCAGGCGACGATCAGATCGTTGGCTGGCACCTTTTTGTTCAGATCTTCAATCCGCTCGACGACCTCGACGCATCGCATCCGCGCCGCGTGCAGCGACGGATGCAATCGAGACAACGTGGCGGTGCCGACGACGCGTGCGATTTTCACGACAGCCCTCCCGAAACGGTGACTTTGGGGCGAGGCTGAGTGGACGCAGCGGGTTTGGCGATCGTGGTGATCGCATCGGCCAACGCGATCAAATGCAGATGCAGAACGTCGAGCACGAACACGTTGGGGCTGAGTTCGCGAAGGAACCGGCTGACATCGTCGAGGCGGTTGATCGAAACGACACATCGATCGGTGCCGCACGCGTGATGCGCGGTAGTGGCCGGTCGGCTCGAAAGGGTGACGCTGACGCCGGCTTCGTTGCATAACCGAACGCCGCGGATCGACAGTTGTTTCTTCAGCGACGCGATCAACACATCGTTGACGTCTCCGTCGGATTGCAACCGGACGGCGCGAGTGCCGGGGGCGTTGGATGTCGATCGGACTGATGATTGGGCGGATTCGTTGGACTCACACGTGGTGAGTGAAATCCCGCGGTGCCTTAGTTCGTCGCGTGCGGCAGGGGTGACGACGGCTCCGGCGGGCAATGTGATTTGTTTGACCGAGGAGGAAATCGCGTTGATTTCACTGAGCGTAACCAGCCGGCAATCGAGGACCTGTGATCCGGCAGGGCCCGAATTCGATGGTTTCGATTGCGGAGGAACCGCAGCCGAGGAAACAGCCGGTTTCGCGATCGCGTTCAACTCCTGCATCACGCGACGGACGATCGACTCGATGTCGATCGCGGTATCCGCGTTGGATGTGTTTTCGGGAGTGGGAACGAATCGGGACACTGATTGTTTTCTGTTATTGAGTACTTTGGGTTTCGTTTCAGTCGACGAGGCCACACACGCTCCAGCGTGCCGGGCAGACGTCGGATCCGGCAATGTCGGTCACGGCCGAACCGTCACTGGTCAACACGACCATGTCACCGGTTCGGCAACCGAGATGATCCAGCACGAGTAGCGGAGGCCCGTCGGCATCGCCGGACAACAGGAGTGGCTGCGCGATCACCAAACGGCGACCGACGAGCGATTCGTGTTTGACCGTGGCACGGGCGTGTCCAATTACTCGGGCTGTTTGCATCGGAGTCTCTAAACCACTCGGAGTTCGTCGACCATGCTGCACCGTCGCTCTCGAGTGAACGTTTCCGGGCTGGTAACGCCTTCACCGGTTGGGCCGGCGATCGAGAACGAAAGGTAACCTTCCCCGCCGAGGCCAAGGGCAGCCATGCTAGGCCCGTTCTTGACGTACAGCGTCGTGTCGAGTTCACGACCCATGACGGTCATGTTGCGAACGTTTCGCGAGTGAATGATGGCGGTGTGGCGGAAGCCGTGTTCGTATTCCTTGGCCATCGCGATCGCGTGTTCGACGTCACGTGCACGGACAAAAGGAAGGAACGGCATCATCTGTTCGACGGTGACGAATGGGTGATGTTCGTCGGTTTCGCCAAAGACCAACTCGCAGCTCTCCGGTGCGTTCACACCAGCGGCACGGGCGAGGACGGCGGCGTCTTTGCCGATGAAATCTTTCGCGGCGGCGTCGTGTTGATCGTCACCGACTTTCGCGATCGCTTGCGAAGTTAGCTTGGCGACTTGTGCGGCATCGAGCTGCACGGCTCCGGCGCGACGCATCGCTGCCATCATGTCATCAAACACGCTGTCGACGACGAAGACTTCTTTTTCGGCGATGCACAGCAGGTTGTTATCGTACGCGGCACCTTGGATGATGCATCGTGCGGCGTTGTCGAGATCCGCGGTTTCGTCAACGACGACAGGCGGGTTGCCCGGTCCGGCGACGATCGCACGTTTGCCGCTGCGGAGAGCGGCACGGCCGACGGCCGGTCCACCGGTGACGCAGATCAGCGAAATGTCTCGGTGCGAGAACAATGTGTCGGCGGTTTCCAGCGTCGGTTCGGCGATCACACAGATCAGGTTGTCGATTCCGACTTCGGCGGCGATGGCTTCGTTGAACCGGCGGACGCCTTCGGCGGCGACTTTCTTGCCCGATGGGTGTGGGTTGACGACGACCGAGTTGCCTCCGGCGATCATGCTGACGGCGTTGCCGGTGATCGTCGGCAGGCTGTGGGTGACCGGCGTGATGGCGGCGATGACACCGAACGGCGAACGTTCGACGACGGCGAGACCGTGATCACCGCTGAAGGCTTT
>NZ_ANOH01000216.1 GCF_000346505.1 Aporhodopirellula sallentina SM41 | reverse complement strand
ACCCTAACAATCAAAATGCAAAAGCCATTTTGAAAATGTCGAGCCCTTCCGACCAAACGCTCATCGTTCAAAACCCGACTGATGAGAACCCGTTCGACAATCTCTTTGGCGGAGACGGGGACGCGATGTCGGATGATCCATTCGGAGCCGACAACGGTGGTGGCGCCGAACCGGCTGGCGACGCGGGACCCGCTCCAGCGGCTGGCGATCCGTTCGGTGATGCGATGGCGGACGAGCCTGCGTTCGAGGCTCCTGCGGAAGACCCGGCACCAGCCGACGATCCGTTTGGCGCTGGCGAGCCGGCCGCACCGATGGCGGGCGAAACAGCAGCTCCCGCCGCGAGCGACGACGCGTTTGGCGTTGACGATCCGTTCGGTGCCGGTGGTGAAGCCACGGTCGACCCGCAACCGACGACTCCTCCTGCAGAACCATTCGGTGCGCCGAACGGCGTCGCACCGGGAGGCGGGCGTCCATCGATGCTCGCACCAGGCGGTAACTTTGGAATGCCGGTCGGTGATGACGAACTGCGTGAATCGGGCGGAGAATTGCTCGACCGCGTGGATTCGCTCCGAAGTCGCGCCGAAGGTCGTTTGCGTGCGGAAGTCCGTGCACAACTTCGCGAAGCTCGACGGCTGATTCGCCAAGACCCTGTCGGCGTCGCCGGCAGTCTGAAGAGCCTGCTCGCACGCGTTGAATCCACACCGGACATCGATCCACAACTCCGTCGCGAATTGATGGGAGAGGTCCGGGCATCGATCCAAATCGCGTCCGCACGTGAAGCCGCTTTCCTCGAACAGCAAGTCACTTTGCAGGCGGTCTCGGCGGGCGCGACCGCATCGGCTCGACTTCTCGATGAAACGTTCCGACGCGAAGCCCGCTTGAAGACGTTGTCGGCTCAGATGAACGCGTTGATCGACGAAGGTCGTTACACCGAAGCGGACGGCGGCGTTTCTCTCGAGATCGCGAAGATCGCCGGTGACACGATCACCGACGACAGTGTTCTCGGTCGTCACGTCACGGACCAAACCTTGTGGCTGCAAACGTACGCACGTGACCGACGTTATCGCGAACTCCGCGAACGTAACTTTATCGATGCGTTCTCGTTGGTGCTCAAATCCGCGATCCCGTTTGTCGACGAGCCACCGATTGTTTATCCCGATGCTGACGTTTGGCAACGACTCAGCCGCCGGCGTATCGAACGCTACGGTGCGATCGAGTTGGTCGGTGACAGCGAAACCGAACGCCGGATCGAAGCAACGCTCGATGATGAAACGTCACAACGTTTCCCTGAGACGCCACTCAACGAAGCGATCCGTGTTCTTTCCGAAGCTCACGACATTCCGATCCGAATCAACCGGACCGCGATCGAAGGCAACGGTTTGACCGAGGACACCCCGGTCGACATTTCGCTCGAGAACGTTTCGCTTCGTTCGTTCCTGCGATTGATGCTTCGTGACCTGGAGTTGACCTACATGATCCAGGACGAAGTCCTCAACATTACCACTGAGGATGACGCCAACACGAACCTCGTGACCAAAGTCTATCCGGTCGGTGACCTTGTCGTTCCTGTGGTTGCCCTCGGCGGCGGCATGGGCGGCGGCATGGGAGGTGGCGATGGGAGGTGGCAGTGGGCGGCGGTATGGGCGGCGGCATGGGTGGCATGGGCGGCGGCATGGGTGGCATGGGCGGCGGCATGGGCGGTATGGGCGGCGGCATGGGCGGCGGTATGTTCGTCGTTCCTGACGACGTCTCGCTCCAAGACAAAGCCAACCGTCCGCAGGTCGATGCCTCGTCTTCCGACGCGAATTCCGCTGCAGCGCAAGCCAGTCCAGAGGCCGCTCGCAAACCGCAGTTGTCGCAGGACCCGAACGATTACGGCCCGATCCGCCTGAAGGCGAAAGACGGCCAGTCGCTCGAAGACCTTTGGCGTGCTTACTTCGCCGGATTGAAAATTGATTCGCCGGAGCAATTGACGGTGCTCGACCGACGCGTCAAAGCGACTGTCGGTGAACTCAACGTCAAAGCCTCTTCGTTGCAGGAATCCGGTGACGATGCGGAAGCGGTTGCGAAGTTCGAAGAGATTCGTGCTGTGATCGGCGGGGCCATCTCGGCCGGACACATTCAACCGTGGATGTACCAAGCCTATGCGATCGCACTCGCGGCTACGAACGCTCCCGAAGCCGAGATCGAACGGGCATTGCTGTCCGCAGTCGACTTTGCCGAAACCCCGGACGATGTCCTCAATGTCATCGGACGTCTCGAAGCGATCCGCTGCGATGCGGCGGCCATGAAATTATGTCGTCAACTGTCCGCGGTCGATCCGGATCGTCGCGAGCCTTATGTGACCGGTCTTCGCCTCGCCAAACGACTCGGAAATACCGAAGACTTGGCGTGGGCCTGCGAAGGTGTGCTCGGCCAAGCATGGCAGGCAAAAATGCAACCGCTGGTTGAAGAAGCTCGCTTGCTCGCCCGCGCGACGCATCAAGAATTGATCGAAAAAGGGGACACCGAAGGCGCATCGCAGTTCAGCGAAGCGCTTCGCCGTGCATCGTCTCACGACGCGATCGTTCGTGTTTGCTGGACAGGTGACGCGGACGTGGACCTGTCGGTGGAAGAACCCGCCGGTACGGTTTGCTCTCTCGACACACCGACCAGCCCAGGTGGCGGTACGTTGTTGGGTGATTCGTTCCCGGGGGCGGCTGATGACCCGACCGGTCAAGTCTGCGAAACCTATTTGTGTCCCCGTGGATTCAGCGGTGAATACCGCGTCATGCTGCGTCGGATTTGGGGCAACGTCGCGACCGGAAAGGTCACCGTCGAGATCCTCACCGATGTGGGGCGTCCGACCCAGCGATTCATTCGCCAACAAGTTCCGTTGATGGAGAAGAACGCGTTGGTGATCTTCGAAGTCAAGTCGGGACAACGTAAAGAGGAACTCGCCCAAGCTCAACTCGCTCACCTGCAGGACTTCGGTCGCAAAGCCGGTCGTGAGGTGCTCGGCCAGTTCGCCGGTCCGGACGCGGGCGGTGGAGTCAGCAATGGCGAGATCATGCAGGAATTCCTGCGTGACTATCCTTCGCTGAGTTCGTCGTCACCGTACTATGCAGGTGGGGGAAACAACCCGAATGCAATCAACGGAAACAATGGACGTGGCTTCTTCCCGCAAGGTGCGGTCGGTTATCGTCCTGAAATCACGACAATTCCCGAAGGTGCTTCGATGCTCGCCCTGGCGATTATCTCGGCCGACCGTCGTTATGTGCGGATCAGCCCTGCACCGCAGTTCATCCAAATTGCGGACGTGACGACGTTTAACTTCGTCACCGGTGAAGAGGGTGGCGGAACCGGTGGTGGAACAACCGGCGGTACGACGGGTGGGACCACCGGCGGAACCGGCGGCGTGTTCTAACGGCCCGCTGCGACGAAACTGTCCACGCGATTTCAACACGGCGGCGTGCGGTTCCCTTTCGGAATCGGACGCCGCTTTTCGTTGGCGCTCGGCCCTCAGCCCTTGAGGAGACCCGCGAGCCTTTGAGTAGTCCCGAGCGAGCGTACGCCGGCAAATGAGCGGCAATTTTGGAGGCTGCGATGGGGGATTCGGCGGACTTTCGTTGCTAAAAAATTTCTTTCAAAAAAGCAACTTCGGCTCAAGTTTGCCAGCCGATTGCTATTGACTGGTTTTTGAAAGGTCACCAAACTCGTGTCTTGCTTGTAACGAAGCGGCCAACCGGCGAAATTTCAGAGGGACACCACCCCAACCCGGTTGAGACACGACGCTACAGGGACGTATCGAATCGAAATTTGCCTCGGCGTTTCGTTCGAATCTCGACGCACAGGAAGTATGCTTCGGCCCTCTTTCACAAATCGTCGACGATGCGAGCGGGCCGGTCATCCAGGAAGGGTGATGCACCAATCACAGTCGTGATTGATCGGGTCGACCGATTCACTAACGGCATCTGCTAACCGCGTGATGGCCGGTGAGAATGCAAACACATCGGTTGTGTTTCTGTCTCATCCGCACACTCACTCGACGGCATGTGTCACCACGCAATCGTGTCGGAGACAAATGGGAACCACATTCCAATACCGGAATTTGCTTTCTGATGTCAACGACGTTACTGGCAGGAGCGCTGGTTTGTCATTCCAGACGGACTTCGACGTTAAAGAGCGAGTGCGCAACGCGTCCGACATCGTTGATGTCGTCGGTCGCGATCTCGAGCTGCGTCCACAAGGCCGTAATTTCGTCGCTCGTTGTCCGTTCCACAACGACACCAAACCGTCGATGACGGTGAACCCCGAACGGCAATCGTGGAAGTGTTGGGTATGTGACATCGGTGGTGACGTATTCAGTTTCGTGATGAAGCGTGAAGGGCTCGACTTTCCCGGCGCGTTGCGAGTGCTCGCCGAACGAGCCGGCATCGAGTTGCCGCAGTTTCGCAAAGGCCCCAAGACTCAACCCGGCGATCCCAACGACAAACCTACTCTGCTAGCGGCGATCGACGCGGTCGCCCAGGCGTACTACGAGCAACTTGACGCTCGCAAGACCGATGACGCGAAGGTGGCCTGGGATTACCTCGCCTCGCGCGGGATCGATGATGAAAACCGCCAACGTTTCCGAATCGGCTTTGCTCCCGACTCGTGGGACTTTGCCGTCAACCTTTTGAAGCGGAAGAACTTCTCCGAACAAGTCGCCGTTGCCTGCGGTGTCGCCAAGCCACGCGGCGGCCAAAATGGTGGCGACGGTTGTTACGACTTTTTCCGCGGCCGATTGATGTTTCCGATCAACAACGCGAGCGGGAAAGTGATCTCGCTCGGCGGTCGAATCATTCCGGCGATCGCGAAACGCATCGAAGAGTCCTCCGGGGGCAAAGCATCCGCAGGGGCAAAGTATTTCAACGGTCCTGAAACGCTCCTCTACCGAAAATCCTCCGAACTCTACGGCCTCGACTTGGCCCGTGACGCGATTCGTTCGGCCGGCGAAGTCCTCGTCATGGAAGGCTACACCGACGTGGTTGCCACGCGGATGTCGGGGATCGAAAACGCGGTCGCGGTTCTCGGTACCGCGCTGACCGCTCATCACGTTCGCATTCTCAAACGTTTTGCCCCGCGCGTCGTTCTCGTATTGGACGGCGACGATGCGGGACGACGTCGCGCCGAGGAGGTCCTCGACCTGTTCGTAACCGCCGACGCGGACCTGCGTATCCTGACGCTACCGGACAACTCCGATCCGGCAGACTACCTCGCGGAGCATCCATCGTCGGCGCTTCTTGAGTTGGCTGCCAACGCACCGGATGCGGTCGATCATAAGATCGCCCGATTGACCGAAGGCGTCGACCTGACCCGTGATACGCACCGCGTGACATCGGCGATT
The DNA here is from genome assembly GCF_000346505.1 of Aporhodopirellula sallentina SM41. GTDB lineage: Bacteria > Planctomycetota > Planctomycetia > Pirellulales > Pirellulaceae > Rhodopirellula > Rhodopirellula sallentina. The sequence goes on along the minus strand of NZ_ANOH01000216.1, from coordinate 15,795 downwards.
GAATCGCTGCTCAGTCTGTTTGTCAAAGTTCCGCAAAACGACGACCGTGCGGCTCTGAAGATTGACCAGTTGTTGCTGCGAATGAGCCGCACGTTTGAGTTGCCGGTCGACCGTCTATCGCGTCGCCTCGATGCCTTGCGTGCCGACCGCAAGCAAAGTGAAGCCAAGAAGGCACGTTACCAAAAACGACCCGCTGAAACCCGAGACCCCTCGCAACCCAAGACGCAATCGAATCGCACTTCGGGACGCGACCGTTTTTCAAACACACCCGCCGCGTCGCCGGCGCCGTCTGCCCCGTCACCCAACGATTACGCGGACATGGGGTTTGACGACCCGTTTGCTTCCGCAGCGATGGAAGATGCGGCGATGTTTGGGATGGATGATTCGATGCCGCCGATGTCAGCGCCGTCATCAATGTCCGCTCCCTCGCCGATGTCGGTTCCTTCCAATCGTCGAATCAATGACTTCGATTCCCAACCGCTGACGGGCGTTGATCGCGAGTTGTTCGAGACGCTTCTCGAGAGCCCCGAAGTGGCGGCCATGGCGATCGAGGCGATTGACCCAGATTGGTTGCAATCGATCACGGCCAAAATGCTCCTGTCGGCGTATCAGGAACTCGATCTTCAAGGTCACGAGTTGGACTCGGACGCGTTGTTGACGTTGTTGGAGAATGAGTTTTTGAAGAGCCAAATAATCAGCCTGCAACAACGCGTCGACAACCGAGCCGATCGGATCGCCGAGACACCTCACGAACGTTATGCGGCAATCCTCACGCGGTTTCATGAGCGTGAATTCGAAGCCGAAAAATCACGTCAAATCAATCAACTCGAATCGGCAACGCTTCCCGAAGACGAGGAGCTCGCGGTTTTGCAAGCGATTATTGACGCTGAACGAATTCGCCATAATCCGCGTTGACTTATCTGCCAAACCAACATCCAATTTGAGTGACTTCTGGATCCGTTCCGAGTCACGCCATTTCGAACCTCGAGCCCCGAGTTTTAATTGCTGAAACTTTCTCGAACATAACAAACCACTTTCGTTTTCCCGCTTTCGAGCCCGCGTTGTTTGATTCGCCCGAGCGTTCCCGCTCTCGAACGAATCGCCTCCCCGTGATCGAAACCCGTCATCTCCGGATGGCGAAGCGATCATGCCGACAACGGCTCACCGTTCCATGATGGAACGAGACCCTTTAACACGAAGTTAGAAACATGCAATTGATGGATCAAAATCTCTCGCAACTCATCGCCCGCGGAGCCAAGGATGGCTACCTGACCTATGATGAAGTCAACGCTTACCTGCCGGACGAAGACGTCAATCCGGAAAAGCTCAACACGTTGCTCGCGGCACTCGAGCGACGTGGCATCACACTCATCGAAGCGACTGAGAAGAAGGCACGCGAGGCCGCTGCCGCTCAAAAGCCCAAGAACACTCCGCAGCCGAACGTTGCCGGACTGCGTCGAGGTGACGACCTCTCGGGCGAGGAAACTGACTTAGAGGGTGAGCTCGACGTGTCGGCTGACGACGTCGATGCGGATGAGGTGATTGATGCTTCCGCGATCGAAGCATCGACCGAAGAACTCGGCGGTGTTGAAGACACTTCCGGGCCTGTGCTGGGAACGGCCGCGGATCTGCCCAAAGCCAGTGAGGATCCGATCCGGATGTATCTCAGTCAAATGGCGGAGATCCCGTTGTTGACTCGCGAGGAAGAAATCTCGCTGGCGAAGAAAATTGAAATCACTCGCAAGCAATATCGACGCTCGCTGCTCGAAACCGACTACGCGATGCGTGCGACCGTCGACGTGTTAAAGAAAGTTCACAGCGGAGAGTTGCCTTTCGATCGAACGATCAAAGTGTCGCTGACCGAACGTCTGACCAAAGAGCAAATTTCGCAGCGGATGCCGCACAACCTGCGGACGCTCGAACCGTTGCTCGAGCAAAATCAAGCCGATTTTGAAATTCTGGTTCGCCGAAGTGTTTCACCTCGCCTGAAGGCTGAAGTTCGTAACCGTTTTCTCCGCCGACGTCGCAAGTGTCTTGAGCTGGTCGAGGAACTGAGCCTCCGCAGTCGCCGCGTCACGCCGTTGTTGCATCAATTGGAGAAGATTTCCGGTCGGATGAATTTCATCCGTGACCGTCTCAACACGCTCGGCAAAGATGCGATGAGCCGAGACGAAGCCGCTGACCTTCGTCAAGAACTCCGCGAGTTGATGCTCGTCACTCAAGAAAGCCCTCGCAGCCTTCACAACCGTATGGTTCGCACGCGTAAATTCTTCGATCAGTACGAAGCGACCAAACGCGAACTGAGTGCAGGAAACCTTCGCCTAGTTGTTTCGATCGCGAAGAAGTATCGCAACCGTGGATTGTCGTTCCTCGACCTGATCCAAGAAGGAAACACCGGTTTGATGCGAGCGGTGGATAAGTACGAATATCGCCGTGGGTTTAAATTCAGCACCTACGCGACATGGTGGATCCGTCAGGCAATCACTCGTGCGATCGCCGACCAAGCCCGTACGATTCGCATCCCGGTTCACATGATCGATGTCTTGAGCAAACTTCGCCAAGCTCAGAAACGTTTGACTCAAACCTTGCGTCGCGAACCGACCTACGAAGAAATTGCTGAAGCCACCGAAGTGCCGATCGAAGAAGTCCGCCGCGTGATGGACATCGGCCGTCATCCGGTCAGTCTTGATCGCCCCGTCGGTGAAGGCGAAGACAGCAGTTTCGGCGAGTTCATTCAGGACAACGAGAATGACAACCCGGTCCGAATGGCAGCGAGCGGAATGCTGCGAAATAAAATCGACGATTTGTTAAAGACACTGACGTTCCGCGAGCGTGAAATCATCCGCCTTCGTTACGGCCTCGTTGATGGTTACAGCTACACGCTCGAAGAATGTGGCCGGATCTTCAAAGTCACACGGGAACGTGTTCGTCAAATCGAAGCCAAAGCAGTCGCGAAATTGCAGAGTCCTTCGCGTGCCGAACGTTTATCGTCGTACCTCAACCCCGCCGCATAAGGGCGATTGGAAACGTCGGAAGTCTCTTGGTGCGGCCGCGATGTCGCACCGGTCATTGCATAAAAAAAACGGCGGACGCGACGTGCCCAAACGTCGATCCGCCGTCTCTTTATCAACTACGAGAAGCTCTCGGTTCGATGATCTTTGTCGCAATCCCACACCACGACAACTCACCGATCCGACCTCTTCGGCCAAACGTCGGGTCCTCCACTTGGTTGACCACGCCGGCTATTCGCTATTGTTCGGCAGAAATTGACCAACGGGAGGACGGAAGTTCCCTAGAAAACCAGTTTCGTTCACACCGTCGGATAAACTTTGCCGGTTAAGCAAAACGCTCGTTGTTCCTGTCTTTCGATTTCAACCTTGCCAGGTCAAAGCTGTCTTTGGAATACTTCAGCATGCCTGGTCTCTCCCAATCTTTCCATTGCAAGGATGCTCACGTGGCCATTGGACCTCTCGCCGACGTTTCGGCGCTTCATGTTGATCAGCTCTACGATCTCTACTACGCGGTCGCTGAGAAGGATCATGCCTTCCGGTTGCAATCGCAGTACGGCAGCGTCACACCGCCCGCCGGTCATTGTGAGTTTCGCCCCCTGAGTCGCGAATCGTTCACGCAGCGAGTCTTGCACTACGATTCGTTGGGAGCCGGAGAAATCGGCCAGTCGCTCAGGACTCGATTGGCTCGTCAGGCTGCCGCCTACGGTGTCGCCTCGACGAAGCAAAAGGTTGCAAAACGAGCAGCCTAGAGCGTTTGTTGAAATGATGTAGCCGATGTCGCCAGACTTCGGTGCCCTGAATTCTGGCGAATCCGCCTACAGGGATCGGACACGTCAAATGTCAAAACGCTCTTATCGAGCAGTCCGAATGCGGATCGGTATTTCGAGTTCGCGATCCCAATTTGAACGCCGAATTCATCGGCGATATCCGTCTGCGGAGTGAAACCGGTGACTCAGAAGTCAACCAGTCTGTTGCTATCGATCCTGCGAGCGGCGCATTGCCGCAGCACGCATCATCATTTTGCCATCGACGCCCTGCCCCTGGTGGGAACTCCCGCGGGAGAGCGACTCGTCGGCCATTTGTTGCGGCATCATCATCGCTACCTCGCGGGGGCGAAGGATCCCGACGTTCGCTTTCGCGACTTTCAAAACCATGTCATCCATGTCGATGATGGTTATTGGGGCGGCGCTCCACGGGTCGCTCATCAGTGGTACGACCGGATGCAACGGTATCTCCGCACCGATCGATGGAGTGACGCAGCTCATGCGGCCGGCGTCTTGAGCCACTATTTCACTGACCCCATACAGCCTTTGCACACGGCCCAAACTCCCGTGGAGAAGGTTCTGCACCGGCCTATCGAGTGGAGCGTGACCAAATCGTACGCTTCGCTCTTCGGGCAATGGCAGCGTGATCCGTCGCGCACCGTCTTTCAGCTTTCGGACAGCCCAGGATGGTTGGGCGAAGCCATTTTGTCGTCAGCGAGGGTTGCTCACGATCATTACGAGACACTTCTCGAGCATTACGACCTAAAGAAGGGACGCAGCGACCCGCCGGCAGGATTGGACAATGTGTCGCGCGGATGCTTCGCTCAATTAATCGGCCTTTGCGTGACCGGTTGGGCGCGGGTCATCGAGCGAGCTGCACTGGACGCCGAACAGGCGCGAAACAAACCGCTGCCCACGCAAGGTGTCACCTTGGGTGTTGTGCTCGCGGGCATTCGGGTTCCACACCAAGTTTGGATACGCCGTGTGGAACATGGTGTCGAACAGCGGAAAATTCGCGCGTTGATCGATGAGTTTGAGGCGACCGGCGCGATCGAGAAGAATCTGCCCAGCGAACTGCGGGTCATGGAGAAGGTTCGCAATATTTATACCCGCGAACGTGAGTACAACCGTCTCCGGGCTGAACGTCAAAACGGTTCGATGATTCGCATCCTTCAGGCAGACGACGTCAAAGACGCAGCGAACGCGCAGGCAGACGAAAGTACCACAACGAGTCCGGATGTCATTGATCAACAGCGGGTAACGATCCCGTTCGTCTCACCACAGAAAGGCAACGTACGACTGCGGGTGGAAGACGACCTCGTCGATGCACCTTCGATCGGTAAGAAAACGGCGGCGCGTTTCGCCAAGTTGGGCATTCACACGGTCGGCGAATTTTTGGCCTCGGATCCGGCAAAGCTTGCCGATCGCTTGGCAACCCGCTGGATTACCGAAGAGACGTTGCATGCGTGGCGTTGTCAGGCGATTTTGATGTGCCAGTTGCCGGACATGCTCGCCCGCGACACGCAGTTGTTGGTCGGTGCCGGATTCGCCACCGCCGACAGCATCGCCAAGACCAAACTTGACGCGTTGCACCGAGCGATTGAAGCATATGCAGCAACGTATTCAGGCCGTCGTTACCTGCGTGGTGCCGAACCGCCGACGCGTGACCGGGTCGATACGTGGATCGGCGAAGCCGCCTTGGCATTGGTACGCCAAAAACGTGCCGTTTCTCGTATGAGAAATGCCGAATCTGAATCAGATGCCGGTTCCCGAACCGATTCCGATCAAACGTCTCGTGCGGCCTAGTTTCGCAACGCTTGGTTGCAACGCGACGGCTCTCTTGAAGCCGCCGCGGTAACAGGTCTACCCTGTCCTACGGTTTCTCGGCGGCAGATGCGTCGAGCGATTCAGAGGGAGCAGGCAACTCGGTCGCGATATTCACGTCGCCGGGCGAGCTGATTCCCTCGTCGATCATCTGCCAATCGTTGCTGGAGACGGTTCCCACAGTTGGCTGCGTTGCCGATGGATCAAACGGTCCTGACGTTACCGGACATGGTACGCTGACTTTCTCCGGTTGGCATCGAGGCTCGAGGAAGCGGCCGAGTTCATAGGCGTCACGTTCTGCTCCCGGGCACCATGCTCCTTCCGCCAGGTTCACTTCCGCGTACGCTAGCAGTGATCCCTTCTGGCGATGGAAGTCGCGAATCGCCACGTTGTAGTTCGAGATCGACTGATAGAACTCGACTTCGCTAGTGACCACCTGCCGTTGTGCTTGCAACAGGAAGTTAATGTTGTCGGTTCCATCGCGATACCGCCGGCGAAGCACGTCGACCTGTCTCAAGTCGGCGAGGTAACGGTTGTAGTTGGTTTCGACGAGTTGATAGGTCAGCTCGATAGTACGCCCCGCGTCGGCCAGATCGTGGCTGATGCGAAGTTCGGTTTCGCTGAGCAAGGCACGTTCACGCTGCAGGTTGAGTTTCGCGTGAGCGACGGCACTGCTGGCGGCACGCAGACCGATCGGCGCGGTGAATTCGACACCCGCACTCCATTCTTGATAGTCGCCATCGGTGATCGAATGGACGAGGTTGTCGTTCGGCGAAATACCATCGCCATCTCCGATCAAATGGTCGCCCAACCCACGCCAGCGATATTGCCCGACGAAGTCGGCTTGCGGACGTCGGTTCAGTCTCGCGGCCGTCAATTCCATCTCACGTCGTTTGACGTTGAACTTCTGACGACGAATTTCAACTCGTCTTGCCAGTGCTTGACCGAGGGCACTTTCCCAGTCAAAGACGACTTTGGCATCAACCGGTGACGTTGTTGGTTTCAACAATGCACCATCGGACGCTGGCATGCCGATCAGGTAACGCAACCGCTGCTCGAGAGCATACAAGCCGGTCGTGCCTGCCAACGACGACTGAACCTGGGCTTCGAATTGATAGTACTGCGAACGTGCCTGGGCTTCTTCATCCCGGCGTCCCGTTCCAACCTCAAGACGAACCTGTTGGTATTGGAACGTCTGCAGTGCGGCTTCTCGCCCTTTGACGACCGCTTCGAGAATTCGGTATGAGGCGGTCAGGTCCCAATAGGCTTGTTCGACGTCGGCGATCAAGGAGATCACCGCAGCCTCAAAGTCGGCCAACGCCACGTCTTCGTTGACCCGGGCGATCAACACACCATTGTACGTTCCGATCGCACCACTCGTTCCGGCGATTCGGTTGTAGGTGGCACCGGCACCCTTCATCAACGGTTGGCGATATTCGGCTTCCAGGTAACCAGTGAATGCACTTGGGTACAACTGGCTTGCGCGACTGGGGTCATCGGTGCGAGTATAGCCGACGACGTTACGCAGAGCGAAGCTCGCACCCGTCGCAGTACGTTTGGTAATTTCGTTGCTGTAAGACGCAACGGTCTGATTTGCAAAGGACGGGAAGACCGTTCCAATTCCCCCTCCCGTAATGCTGAAGTTCCTCGGTTGATCGACTTTCTCCCAGAACAACGATTGCGAGTACTGTGCGTCGAACGCAGACAGCGCCGCTTCCACACCGAGTGACGGGTTGGCGTGGGCGAGCGCGGGGTCATACGACGTCGTAACCGCCGAAGGGCTTGTCACGACGGCGCCTCCGATCGATCGCAACACCGGGCTGCTGCGCAGAGCTTGCTGAATCGCGTCCTGCAACGTCAATTCGATCGCCGGCATCTTCGCCGGGTCTTGCAATGCGTTGGGGGCGTTCGCGGAGGCAGCCGCGGTTGATGATGGTGTAGCACACTCGTGTACCTGAGGGTACTCGATGCGAAGAGCAGAGTGATCGTGATACGAAGTCTTCGTATCGTAAGGGCTGTCAGGGATCTTTTGTGTTAGACCGCATCCGACCGTGGCGAGTGTGCTGACACAGCCACACAACAACGAGGCGAGCACGCGACGTCGACGCCGTTTGCTGACACGGCGTTTCACGTCGGCATTCTGCGTTGGCACGCTGTCTGTTTCAACACAATCGTTTTTCGTGAACTGCCGATCCATGGCTGATCTCAATTGCTATACGAGGTAAAGGCCGGACTCACCGCGGTCGACTTCCCTGTCGATGACCCGCAATGAGCGAACGGACGGTGTTTTATTGCAGGTGCGATGACCTGCGTTGAAATATTTCTTAAATGGCTCGACTCGCACGTCCCCGTCAGGGCAATGCGATGAAGGTTCCTGAAACCACGGCGGCTTCCACCAGAACAGCTCGCTTTTCCAAAGGAGGGCGTTGGTACATTTTCGGTACCGGCGAACCGGCCCGGTAGTAACCTTTGCTGTAGACGATGTCGCACGGTTCTTGCACTGTCGCCAGATACGGAAGCATCGGGAACGTTGTAAAGAAGCGAGCGCCGGCTGCGAGCGGTTGGAAGCATCCCCATCGTTCGTGACCGTGCCGTTCGAGCATCCGGTCTTCGAAATACAATGGGTGTGAATAAGTGTTCGGAGCTGCCCAAGGTCGGATCAGACGCGGCCATGCACCACCACCGGTGAGCGCCATGCGTGAATACCCGTCCTCGGGAAGCGCGACGAGCGGTAGGTCTTTGCCGGCCCGCAGTCCTTCGGGGACGCGTCCGTTTCCAATCGGTTCTTGATCGATCGAGACGGCTCGGATTGGCGGAAGCACGAAATGCCCTGATTCAATTTCAGGCAGTCGCTCTTCAATAAACGGTTTGGCGAATGCGTCCTCGTCTTCGTCGTCCTCGAAGTCGGATGCACGCGGCTCTCGATTGGCGTTTTCACCGTCGTCTTCGTAGTTTTCCATGTCCAGTGGGTCAGGCTCTTCACCCAACAAATCTCGCAATCGCTTCCGCCGTAGAGCGTCTTCATCGAGAGCTTCGACGGCATCAGTCGCGTTGCTATCCGATGCAGCGGACTTCCCGCTCGCGTCTTCATCGGCGATAATCATCGCGAAGGTGGTCGGAGAAACAACATTTTCGTTCGCGTTCGGTCCGGCAAAATCAACGCGAGATTCGTCGGCCCATGCGTTTGAAGATGTGCCCGAAACGACGACTCCGATTGCGGCGAGGAAAACGCCGAGGCGACGTCGAGTCAATCGACGACCGGTCGAGTAGAGCCATCGATCCACACGCATAACATCCATGTGACCGACCATGGGGAGTTGCAGTTGTCCGTCGCCGAACCACCAATCCCAGATTGAAGTTGACATCGTGGTGCGTATTCCTTGACGTGATTTGCGGATCGAAAAGCACATACCGGTAACTCCCGGCAGGCGGTGTAATCGTCTAGACCGGCACGACGAATCGACCCGCACCCGTTAAAACCATCGTTGTTCGCAGGACACGACGAGCACAGGCGGCATAGCCGTTAAACCTTACAAGTGGTCCGGACCACCCCACGGACCATTAACGCCACTCAAATCCGCAATTTGTAGCGATGTTGATTGAACTGACCGATCCCCATGACTCGCGTATTCAGGCGTACCGTAATCTTCGCCTGCGCGATCCCAGTCAGGGGTTTATCGCGGAAGGTTCGCTCGTGGTGAAGCGGCTGATTGCGAGTGAATTATCCATACGATCGTTACTGCTTCACAAAGGTCAGGAACAGAAATACCTCGATCTGCTTCCCGATTCCGTGCCGGTGTATGTCGTCGACCCGGCTCTCGGAGAAAACATCGCCGGCTATGACTTTCATCGGGGCGTGCTGGCTCATGGTGACTGCCCACCACTGCGAGATTGCGAGCAACTGCGACGATCACGTCCTGCCATCTCGTTGGGGTTGATCGGAATCAGTGACCCTGAAAACGTCGGCAGTCTTCTGCGGTCGGCCGCGGCGATGGGAATCGAAGATGTCTTGATCGGGCCCGCTACCATCAACCCCTATGTTCGTCGGGTGATCCGCGTCAGCATGGCCTCGGTTTTCAATCATCGTTTCTATCAGTTCGATCAGCCGTTAGAACAGATTGCGGGTCTGCAACATAACGGTATTCGGTTTGCCGCCACGACGCTCGATCCCGATGCCGTCAACATCGAAGACCTCACGCTGCAGGTTCATGGCACACCGACCGTCTTGTTGATGGGCAACGAAGCAAATGGGCTCGATCCAGCGGTCCAGCAGGCCTGTCACGTGCGTACGACGCTGCCGATGCCAGAATCGACCGATAGCCTAAACGTGAGTGTTGCGGGCGCGGTTTTTCTTTACGAACTGACAAAACATCTGAGATGAATCGACACCTTCTCGATGCTTTGTTGCAGCACGCCCAGCAGCGTCCCGACGCAATCGCGTTGAAGCATCCCCACATGCCTCCGCGGACGTGGGGGCAATTGGTAGTCGCGGTCGAGCATGCCTCCCGTTTGATCGCAAACGTAGCCAAGGCACCAAGTGGTGTCACCGTTGGCCGTGCAACGGAAGTCGACCAGCGGCGAATCGTCTACGATTGTCACAACACCGAGAACGACGTGGTGTTGGCGTTAGCCTGCATTGCTAGCAGCACGTTAGAGATTGCAGTCGATGGAAAGTTACCTAGCGAGACCCGCAGCCTACTTAGCAAGCAGGCAAACGCGGAGTTGGTCGACTTGGCCAGTGTCGATTGGTTGAGTCATGACGGTAGCGTGCTCGCTGCGGTCGAGAAACTGGAGAAAGCGGCCGAAGAGGTCCGACTCGCTCGAGCCAGTTTGGTGTTGTGGACGAGTGGAACGACTTCCCAACCGCGAGGCGTTGTCCTCTCTCAACGCAATTTGACAACCAACGCGGCAGCCAAACTCCAGGCCGTTCCGCAGGATGCGGAGGACCATCGTCTGACCCTTTTGTCCTTGGCGCACGCGTATGCGAGAACCTGCGATATGGGGACATGGTTGATGTCCGGTTGTCGTTGGACGTTGGACTATGGGCGCGCGTCCTTGGATCGGATCGATGGCTCTGGTGGTTCCGACGCACCCACTTTGATCAATTGTGTTCCCTCGATCGCACAGGCAGTGATGCAGCGGACGCGGGCCAATGACCCGAGATTGCGAGAGTTGCGTCTGCTCGGGTGTGGAGGTGCTGCGTTGCAGACAAAGCATTTTGATGCGTTGCGACAAAATGGTATCGAGGTCATTCAAGGATACGGATGCACGGAAACGTCTCCCGTAATCTGCAGTGCCTCGCCGGGCGCCACGGTCGCCGCATGCGTCGGGCCTCCTGTGGCAGATTGCGAAACCCGAATCAATGATCAGCGTCTTTTGGTCCGCGGCCCAATGGTAATGTTGGGTTACCTGGACGATGATCAATCCACCGCCGACAAAGTCGATTCGGACGGATGGCTCGATACCGGTGATCTTGTGGAGCGACAGCCCGATGGTCAGTTCCGAATTCTGGGGCGTTCCGACGACGTGATCGTTTGCGACAACGGATTCAAAGTGCATCCACATGCGGTCGAGCAGATGGTTTTGCAAAACAGCAGTTGTGAGCATGCCGTTTTGATCCCAGGGAGAAACGGGCTGATCCTGGCTGTTCAGTCGGAAGAGTTTGATGGGTCGCGATACCGAGACCTCGCTCTGTCCTACCTGCCTCACGGGATTCAACTCACAACGACACGACTGGTGCCCAACCTCTCTCGCCGGTCGGGTGAATTGACCGGAAAGGGGACACCGCGCCGTCACATCGTCGCGAGTCGCTTTCGCTAGAGGTGCGATCTCTCACGGTTCCCGCGTATCTGCACGTAGTGTGACGTGGCATTTGTTTGAGGGCGTTTGCGTCTTTCGCCGTCGGGGCGACATGCCCGTCCTGCGATGTCCGGGATGCCACTCGATTGCCCATTGCATGTTGGACTCAGCGCGATCGCGTTGATTTTGGCGTTTTCCAGCGAGCAGTTCGGCAGAATGGTCAGGCGTGTCCTACCCTAGACTGGGGATTGATTAGACTGATCCGCGACGGCCTGCACGTTCAATGGCACATCTGTTGGCGAAAATGCAGCTATTTGTGGTCTTTTCTGCGCCCCGTCTGTCGTCCACACCGGCCCTGTTCCTTGCTCCCCCTTTTCCTGAACCGCTGCATTAAGGGACTCACTCCATGCTTCTCGCAACCATTTCCGGCTCCTACCTGGTGGACGGTGCGGTCGTACTGATCGTCGGTGCACTGATTTGTGTACTGTTTTTCGTCGTCCTTCTGCAGAAATACTACATCAAGGTCGGCCCTGATCGCGCCATCGTCCGATCCGGTCGCGGTGGTGTGGAAGCGGTATGTGGTCAAGGGATGTTGGTGATTCCATTGATCCAACAATACGAATACATGGATCTGACGCTGAAGAGCTTCGAGATTCATCGCGAGGGCAGCGCGGGTTTGATTTGTAGAGACAACATCCGTGCGGATATCAAGGTCGCGTTCTTTATCCGCGTTGCGAACTCGCCCGCGGAGATGAAGGAAGTTGCCGAGGCCATCGGCGCCAAACGCTGCAGCCAACTCGAAACGCTCCGCGAACTGTTTGATGCGAAATTCAGCGAAGCTCTTAAAACCGTTGGTAAGCAGTTTGACTTTATTGACCTTTATGACCAACGCGACAAGTTCAAGGACGAAATTCTGAAGGTGATCGGTACCGATCTGAATGGTTACCGGCTCGACGACGCCGCGATCGATTACCTCGAGCAGACTCCGCTCGATATGCTCAGCCCGAGTAACATTCTCGACGCAGAAGGTATCAAGAAGATTACGGAACTGACGTCGACGGAGAAAGTCAAAGAAAACCAATTCACCCGCGATAAAGAGAAGACGCTCAAGAAACAAGACGTCGAAGCGGAAGAAACCATCCTGGCGTTGGAACGCCAACGGGTGGAAGCCGTCGAGAAACAACAACGCGAGATCGCCGAGATTTCATCGCGGGAGCAAGCCGCCGCCGCCAAAGTTCGCGAAGAACAGCGTCTCGAATCGGAACGTGCTCGTATTCGAACCGAAGAAGAAATCGGGATTGCCGAAGAAAACAAAGGCCGGCAGATCTTGGTCGCGTTGCGAAACAAAGAGAAAACCGACGCCGTTGAACTCGAACGTGTTGCCCGCGATCGTGACCTCGAAGCGACCGAACGCATGCGTGTTGTCGGCGTCGCCGATGTCGAGAAAGAAAAAGCGATCGAGGTCGAGAAGCGAAACATTCAAGAGGTGATTCGAGAACGTGTCGCGGTCGAACGTGCCGTGGTCGAAGAACAAGAACGTATCAAGGACACCGAAGAAGTCGCTGCTGCCGATCGTGCCAAGAAGGTGCAGGTCACCGCCGCCGAAATGAAAGCGGAAGAGGAGTTGATTCGCCAAACCAAGTTGGCTCAAGCCGAGAAGGAATCGAGCGAATTGATCGCGCAGAAGATTCGCATCGAAGCGGAAGCCAAACGCGACGCGGCCGAGAAAGAGACGGCGGCAACGAAGATGCTCGCCGAAGCCGAATCGGCACAGGCCGCTGCGATCGGGCTCGCCGAAGCTCAGGTGCAAGAGGCCAAGGCGATTTCGCTCGAGAAGGAAGGTCTCGCCGAAGCGAAGGTTTCACGCGAGAAGTACAGCGCCGAAGCGACCGGAATCACCGAGAAGGCCGAGGCGATGAAGAAACTCGATGGTGTCGGCAAGGAACACGAAGAGTTCAAATTATCGCTCACCAAAGAAAAGGATGTCGAGATCGCAGCGATCGATGCCCAGCGAGGAATCGCCGAGAGCCAAGCTGGCGTCATTGGCGATGCTCTCAAGGCGGCGCGGATCGATATCGTCGGTGGAGACGGCGAGTTCTTCGATCAGATCACCTCCGCGGTCAAGGGCGGCAAAGCGATCGACCGATTCGTCTACAACAGCAAAGTGGCGACCGACATCAAGGACACCTTCTTCGACGGCAACGCGGACTACTTCCGCAGTCAGATGGAAGACCTGATTGGCCAGTTTGGATTGGATACCGATGGCGTCAAGGATCTCTCGATCGCCGCGCTGATCGCCAAAATGCTCGGCATGGCATCGACCGACGACGTCCGAAACCAGTTGACGAGCTTGCTCAGCATTGCTGCAACCGCCAACGTCTCGGACCAGAAAACAGGGCGACTTCTCACTCAGCCGAGTTCCAACGGTGAGAACACAGTCGCCGCCAAACGGGTCAAGCCGACCTCCAAAGGCTAGTGACTCTGGCGGATTGCGATGCCGCGTTCCTGCGAGTGTGCCGATCTCTTTTCGGTGAACGCTGCGGACGCGGCGAAGTGATCGTGTCATCAATGATGAGGATGCTCGGTGGCGTGCTGCGACACCCGCCGAGTCGTCGTCAAACGAAGCGTCCACCTAGCTACTCGCCAATAACCAACCTATGAGTGACACGCAACTCACCGGCGGAACCTACGAAATCCTTCGCAATCGCCTTCGCGATGCTGCGAACGATTTACGGGATCGTATCGGCAAACTGAATGCCGAGCGAAATGACGTTTTCGGCAATATCGAAACGCGACTGATCGCGACCCAGCGGATCTCGACCGAGCACAACTGCGTGCCACGTGATATCGTTTCGATCGGTGACCATTTTGTATTCGGATACAACGTTCAGTTTGGGTTGAAGACAGAGATCCGGCTGCCCGATGTGTTCTCGATCTATCGGATGGAAGATCACGAGTTCCACGCCTCTGCGTTGGACTTGATCAGTGACCCACGTTTTGTCAAAGACTTTGAAGAACTCTATCGGTTCTACAAAGGAACGACGTTCCTGCGTTTCTTTGTAAACGGCCCGACACTTCACATGGTTTTCCAGGTCGGCAAGACCGCCAACGACATTAAGTCCTTCAAGTGGCTAGTTACCGGATCGCAGATCGAGTATGTCGACAACCGCAGTGACCATGAGGTCAAGCAACCTCCACAGCACGCGTTTGCCTGGCAGCGTGCAACCCGCGACATGCATCGCTACGGGGACCATCCGCATATCTCGATCGAAGACAAAGTGTTTGTCGAAACGGTCGGTGGCGATCTGACCGTGAAGGTGGAAAACAACACGAGCAGTGGAGAAGGAATCTACGCCGAACCGGTCGACAATCCCGATCAAAAGCTCGACGACGCTGAGACTTACTATGCGATTGTCGGAAACTTGGTCTTGATGAAAATCAAACCGTATCAGGAGAACCAGTTTCGATACATCGTTTTCAACGGGAAGATCAACGAAGCCGTCCGTCTCGACGAAATTCAGCATGCATGCGTGATGTTGCCGGGCGATCAAGGGCTGATCTTCCCCGGTGGCTATTACTTGCAGTCGGGTGAGTTCAAACGGTTCGACCACGGTCTCGCCGACATGCGTTATGAACGCACGATCGCGTCGTCCAACGGCGAGGACTACCTCTACTTGTTCAGCAACGTTGAGCACGGGACGTACGTGCAGCTTCGGTACAACCAAATTCGCCAAACCGTTGAGACACCGTTGGCCTGTCACGGTCAAACGTTTTTTGAAGCCGGAGAGATGGTTTGTTTCAAGGCCCATGAGTCGCCGCAGAAGCACCATCCGATCCAAATTTGGCAAACACCCTTTGTCGGTGACAACTACCTGCCGCCGAGCCAGACGGATTCATTGCTTTTCAAAATTGGCAACCAAGATCTCGTTCGCGGGATGGCCGAATGCAGCGAAGTCCTGCAACTGATCGAGAAAGACGACAGCTATGACGGGCTGTACCAAGACCTCGTCAAAAAGTCAGGGGATATTCTCGACAGCTATTTTTGGATTGGGAACGAAGAAACTCAGCGACTCGATGTCGCGTTGACGAGCATCCGCGACGCAGCGTCTGCTGCGGTCGAAGAGTTCGAGAAGGTTGTTCGGGTACGTACCGAGACCAAGAAACAAACCGACCGAGTCAAATCAGGAATTGAGGGAACGCTCAAGGAGATCGACCGCAAACGATTCGAGAGCATTCAAGAGTTTGTCAGCTCCCTGACGAGTCTGCGAGAGCATCGCGGCCACGCGATCACGTTGAAGGAGTTGAAGTTTGCCGATCTCGCTCTCGCCGATGATCTCGAGAACCGATTGACGCGGGCCACGCAGCGATTGAGTCGACGCTGTGTCGTACTTTCTGCT
>NZ_ANOH01000215.1 GCF_000346505.1 Aporhodopirellula sallentina SM41 | reverse complement strand
TGCGAGGCAAACGGGTCATCTTGGTGGAGGACTCGATCGTCCGCAGCACCACGATGAACGCGTTGCTCGACCGGATTCGTGACGTCGGCGGTGCTAAAGAAATTCACGTCCGTGTTGCATGCCCGCCGATCGTGGCACCGTGTTTTTACGGTATCGACATGAGCACGATCGATCAGTTGATCGCACCGAAGTATTTCTCGCTCGACGGAGAGCTCACCGAGGACGCACAGCAACGTCTCGCCGATGACCTCGGTGCGGACTCGTTGCGGTACCTGCCTGTCGAAGCGCTCGCCAGGGCGATTGATCTGCCGCAGAGCAAACTTTGCCAGGCATGCGTGACGGGGCAATATCCGACGCCGGTCGGGCAGCACCTCTATCAGATCGCATGCGACAACCGCGGTGCCCGGGTCGATAGTCAACGCACCTACGAGCAGCTCGCCGCCGCGGTCGGCGCGGGCTGATATCTGTCTAGCGAACGGTTTGACAAACGTGTGTCCGCCGACGCGGAGTCGCGGACGCGATCTCGCCGAGTACGAATCGGCGGCCCACCTCGGCGAGAAGAATTCGTTGCGGTGGCCGCGTCGGGCTTTGATCCGCCGGGGGAATGCTTTGAGCGACCGGAAATCTGTTCAGCCGTGGGAAATACGTTGATCGATCGCGGGGGCGTCGCGACGGACGCCTCGAGATGCACTAGAATCACGTCGGTCAACTAGAATCGTTTTTCCGCACGCGGATGTGTCACGGTTTTCGTTATCGGATTTGACCGCTTGGCGGCTGGTTGCGTCGCACTTCTTTTTCCCCTCTCACCCCACTTTTTCATCGTTTCATGCGTGTACTTTCTGGCATCCAACCGACCGGTCGGCCTCACTGGGGAAACTACTTCGGTGCCATTCGCCAATACATTGATCTGCAGGAAAAGAACGACGGGTTCTATTTCATCGCCGACCTACACGCTCTGACCACGGTTCGTGATCCCGAGCAACTGCGTGACAACGTTATCAACGCCGCGCTCGATCTGCTCGCCCTCGGTCTGGATCCCGACAAGGCGACTTTGTTCGTGCAGTCGCACATTCCTGAGGTTACCGAGCTGACTTGGTTGCTCCTTTCGGTGACACCGATGGGATTGCTCGAACGATGCCACGCCTACAAAGACAAAAAGGAACGTGGCCTACCCGCCGACGCCGGTTTGTTCACGTACCCGGTTTTGATGGCTGCGGATATCCTCGCGTACGATTCGCAAATCGTTCCCGTCGGGGTCGACCAAGTTCAACACATCGAAGTTTGCCGCGACCTCGCCGGTTCGTTCCATCACACGTACGGCGAAACGTTTGTCATGCCCAAGGCTCAAACGCTCGATGTCGGTGCGAAGGTTCCCGGTACCGACGGACAAAAGATGAGCAAGAGTTACGACAACACTCTGCCGCTCTTTGGTGAGGTAAAGAAGATTCGCAAACAGATCATGCGGATCGTCACCGACAGTCGCCCGATGGAAGACCCCAAGGATCCCGAAGGCGATCATTTGTTCGAACTCTATCGATTGTTTGCCGGGCAGGATGAGGTCGCCGCGATGGCGGAGAAATACCGCGCCGGTGGGTTCGGATACGGCGAGATCAAGAAGGCCGTCGCGGAAGTCAGTGAGGCACACTTTGCGCCCGCACGCGAGCGTCGGCAGGAACTCGAAAAGGATCTCGATTCGGTTCGTGACGTGTTGGCCGCCGGTGCCGTTCGGGCTCGCGAAGTTGCCGGCGGGGTTCTCGAACGGGCACGATCCGCGTGCGGGATCAGGTAAAGCGATGGCGATAGTTGCGGTCGGAACCGAAATCGTGCAGTGCGCCCGGATCTCGCAAATGATTCAACAGCACGGTGAGCAGTTTCTCGAGCGAGTTTTCACGCCGGCCGAAATTGATCACTGTGCCCAATTGCCTGACGCAACGAGTCACTTCTCGCGTCGTTGGGCGGCAAAGCAGGCGGTCTACAAAGCCCTGCATTGCCACCGAAAAGGAGTCCGCTGGACCGAGATCGAAATTCTGACGCGACCTCAAAGTGGCCCGTTCGTTTCGCTGACCGGGAGTGCTCAGGAAAGAGCAATCGACGCGGGAGTCGACACGATCCACCTCAGCCTCGGTGGTTGCCGTACGCAAGCGATCGCGTACGTGATCTTGTGGCAAGACGATAACTTCGACACGAGCGTCGGCGACGACGATTAGGTCGTGTCGGGGAGGCTGGCTTTCGTCCGTCAATGGCACGCGTCCGCCAATGGCACGTTGCAGGTTGGCACGTTCCAACGTTGCAGGTTAACGCATCATGAGGCCAGAACGATACCGCGGGAGCCCGTGACGGCTATTCCTCCGGCGCGTTGCGACGAAAGACGGCGACGATGTCTTCCACGGGGACAACAAACAATTGATTGTCGTGCTCAAGGTCGACGGGGATTGCGTTCTTAGGGTGGAAGAGGATCTTGTCGTATTGGCGGAGCGGTAGTTCATCGTCGTTCTCCACCGCAGCACTGATCGTGACGATGCGACCGGTGATGGTCGGGATTTCAGCGGCGTCAGGCAACGCGATCCCGCCGCGTGTTTCGCGTTTGGGTTCATCCTTGCGGACGAGTACACGGTCTCCGATCGGTTCCACGTATTCGAACGTGGAAGGTGCTGTTTTTTTCTTTGCCATAGAACCAGTATCAGTCGACTTTGGTGAAGATCATTTTGCCGGCGTTGGTTTGGAGGGTGCTCGTGACGCGAACGTCGAGCTCCTGGCCGATCCGATTTCGACCACCCTCTACCACGACCATCGTCCCATCGTCGAGATAGCCGATTCCTTGTTCGGGCCCTTCGCCCGGTTTGATCACTCGCAAACGGAATGTTTCGTCAGGCAAGAACACCGGTCGCAACGCGTTGCTGATCTCGTTCAGGTTGATCACCGGAACGCCTTGAACCTTGGCGACCTTGTTCAGGTTGAAGTCACCCGTGACGACTTTGCCTTCGAGGTGTTTGGCGAGAAGGACCAATTTCAGGTCCACTGTTTGACCGGCGAGTTCGGGCAGTTCGCGGTCAAAGATTTGCAAGTCGACGTTCTCGTCGGCACGCAATCGGTTGAGCACGTCGAGTCCACGACGGCCGCGGGTTCGACGCAGTTTGTCGCTGCTGTCGGCGATCGCCTGCAGTTCGCTCAGAGCGAAACGGGGCATGATCAATTGGTTGTCGAATACGCCGGTTGCGACCAGGTCGGCGATCCGTCCGTCAATCACAACGCTCGTGTCGAGAATCAAAGGTTTGAAACCTTTCACCTCACGAACAAATTCGACATAAGGGATGAGGAACCGGAAATCGTCTTTGGTCTGCAACAACACCGACGTGCACAGGTAACACAAACAGATCCCGAGCACCAAACGGATGTGGTTCGCGTTGCTGAATTGATCCAAAAACGGAGCCGCCGCGATGGTCAAAATGTATGTCAATAACACCCCAACCAACACGCCGAAATAGACCGACGTGATCGTGTCGATGCGTTTGCGCGGCAGGTAAATGTCAAAGATCACCATCCCCACCGCGAGCCCCATGATGATGATAAAATTCATCCACGGGAGATATGCCGAGCTGCCACTATCGAGCGAGGTGTTGATGATTGCCGATACGCCACCGGCGCAGAGCAAAAAGAAAAGACGCAGAACAATCAGTGCCATATGTGTCTGCAGCCCACGCTCGTAACGCGGACCGACCTAAATGCTTCAAGGAGGTGGGGGAAAGCGGAGGAATCGAACAGTGTAAATGGTCTGCTCGAATCGCCCAGGGGTTGGGCCGCTTGAACGAGCCGATTCTGAGGCCGGCGGTTCGGTTTGTAGTGGGACGAGGCAAACACCACCAGTGTTTTGTGCTTTTGCGATTAAGCTGTAATTTCTTGGTGGCAATCGATCTCGGCGGCATTTCAAACCGGCAACCGTTCCAACCAGCGGGGATTCAGCCCGAGGCTCAACGGTTTGTCGTTTAATCAAGAGTCAACCTGTTTTCGTTTAACCACAATACCGTTCAATGAAGCACCGGGTTGTGGCGTTTTCGTTTAACCGGTAGCCGTAGGCGACGCTTGACGGAACACAACCTACCCTTCGGGCACGGGTTAAACGCAAATTGAACGGTATTGCCGTTAAACGAATAAATCAACAGCCCGGCAATCAGTTGGCACTCTACCAGTCCGCCAATGGCCCGGCGGTGGAGTGTTCCAGACTCGCGAATTGTTGGTCACAGAACTGGTCGGTCATTCCGGCAATGTACTCGCCGATAACGCGATCCAGCGGCAGGGATTCTGCCCGACGTCGGAATCGGAGCGGTAATCGGCTGGGCGTTTGGCTCAGTACGTCAAACAACACCCGCACCCGATTGGCCGCCGACTCCCGGACCGGAATTAACCTGGGGTGCCGGTACACCGCGTTGAACAGAAAACGTTCCAACTCGGCTCGTTCGGCCGCGAGTGTTTCGCTGTGATGGACACGGATTCCCGCGTCACGGACGTCATCGGCCGTCATGCCTTGTGCGGTCTGCAACAGTTCGATCGAGACCTGCAACAGATCGCTGACCTGCAAATCGATCAGTTCGTGCACGAGCAGTTGACGCATCGCCCCGGTTGGCAGCTCGCCGGCTTTTTCGCGAACCCGTCGCATCGCACGGCGAATGATCCGGAGTTCCGAGAGGCTGTCGATCGAGAGCAATCCCATCTGCAGGGCATCGTCAATGTCGTGAGCGTCGTAGGCGATGGAATCGGCGGCATCGACAATTTGTACTTCGAGCAACGGTGCCCGACCCACGGCCGCTTCGCTCTTGTGAGCCCGCGTGTCTTGGCCGGCCAACGTTTCCGCCGATAAATTCAAGCCGGCGAATGCGTGATAACGCTGTTCCAGCTCTTCGACAATCGTCAGTGCAAATTGGTTGTGTGAAAAACCGCCGACCGACTGCATGCATTCTGACAACACGTCTTCGCCGCAATGGCCATAGGGTGGGTGGCCGATGTCGTGCATCAACGCGAGGGCCTCGGTCAGGTCTTCGTTGAGCCGCAGGACGCGGGCGAGCGTCCGGGCGACCGAGGCGACTTCGAACGTGTGGGTCAGCCGAGTGCGGTGGTAGGTGCCCATTTCTCCCGTGAACACCTGCATTTTTCCCGAAAGTCGGCGGAATGCGCTGCTGTGCAAAATCCGGTCGCGGTCACGACCGTAGGGCCCCCGGTAGGCGTGGGGGGATTCGTGTTCGACGCGGCCTGCCGAGTCGCTGCTGTGCATTGCGTAAGAGGCCAGCAGCAGGTGTTCGCGATCGGCGTATCTCCGCAGGTCGATCAGAGGGCCGCCGGTGGACATGGTGGGTGCGGTGTACTCGGCAACGGTGGTAGGCAACGGACCAGCGATTTTGTTGGAGGGGACGTGTGGGCGAGTGAACGAGAGGCGGATCGATTCCGCCCCGAGACGATCGATGAACAACTCCAAACCAGACCCCACGGGGCGGCGCGAGCACGGCAGAATCCTCAAAATTCGCGTCACTCACGCCTCCTCAGGTTAGCTATTTTCGGTAATTAAGCCCAGAGCAAGTAATTCCATATGTGTCAGTTGTGATGGGTGGACGGCTGAATAGAATGGCTCTTTCAGTTATCATCACACATCTTCGACAGTGAACAAACGAACTCTATTCCGGCCGGGCCCTATGAATTCCCCCAATCCAGAACCCAGACCTCAACATTCTGCTGTGAGCGACGCCGTTCCCGCGACGTCGACACCCGCCGCGACCACCCCCAATCCGCTGCGGTTCCGGCCCGCGAAGGTGATTCTCGCTCTGCCCGCCTACAACGAACAGGAAGCCCTGCCCGAACTGCTCGAACGGGTCGGTGAAGCATTCGCCGACAGCGGTCTGCCCTACGAGGTGGTGATCGTTGATGACGGCAGCAAAGACGACACCGCCAAGATCGCGTCGCAGATGTCGTTTCAAATGCCAGTGCATTTGGTCAAACACGACGTCAATCAGGGCCTCGGCGTGACGATCCGCGATGGACTCAAGGAAGCCGTCGACCGCGCCGGTGAACGTGACATCATCATCACGATGGACGCGGACAACACTCACCCGCCGGGGCTGATCAACCGAATGGTGCAGTCGGTTCACGAAGGATGCGATTGCGTGATCGCCTCGCGTTTTCAAAACGGTGCCCGCGTGGTCGGTGTGCCGATCGAGCGTCACTTCCTCAGCATCGGCGCCCGGGCGCTGTTCACCCTGTTGTTCCCAACCCGCGGTGTGCGTGATTACACCTCCGGCTACCGGGCCTACCGGGCATCGGCGATCCGCGACGGTTTTGCGAAGTACGGCGATGACTTTGTCGGCGAGACCGGATTCTCGTGCATGGCCGACGTGTTGTTGAAACTGCGAAAGATGGGATGCGTCTTCGGCGAAGTCCCGCTGCGTTTGCGTTACGACCAAAAGGGCGGTGCGAGTAAGATGCAGGTCTTCCGCACGATCTGGTTGACACTGAAGATGCTCGGGCGACACCGCGTGAAGGGATCGTAGTTGGATGCCAGAGAGATCAACGAATCAATCGGCGTCCCGTTCTGATTATCCATCCGGCTCGGTGGGGCAACCTAGCTCGGCGGATCGACGTGGCGGCGACTCGGCGCCGTCGAGTCGTTGGCTCGTGATCGGTGGTGGAGTGATGGGACTGCAGGTCGCGACGGATCTTCGCGACCGCGGGCAGAACGTGACGCTCGCCGAAGCCGCACCCACGATGGGCGGTCTGACGAGTGCCTGGAATCTCAACAACGGGCAAGACGGTGACGTGATTTGGGATCGGTTCTATCACGTCACGCTGATGAGCGACACGAAGATCCGCGCCGTGCTCGAACGACTCGGGCTCGAATCTAAAATGAAGTGGGTCGAGACCAAGACCGGGTTTTATGCCGGCGGACGATTGCTCTCGATGAGCAACACGGCAGAATTTCTGAAGTTCCCGCCGCTGACGCTGATTGAAAAGTTGCGGCTCGGCGGGACAATTTTCTACGCGTCCAAAATTCGCAACTGGCGACGACTGGAAAAATTGACGGTCGAAAAATGGCTGCGTCGTTGGTCTGGACGTGGCGTGTTTGAAAAAATCTGGCAACCGCTGCTCAAAGCAAAACTCGGCGAAGCCTACAAACAAACCTCCGCCGCGTTTATCTGGGCACACACGGCGCGGATGTACAAGGCACGCCGCAGCGGAATGAAGACCGAGATGTTCGGTTATGTTCCCGGCGGATACGCGCAGGTCCTCGAAAGTTGGGTCGGTTGGCTCTCCGGTCGTGACGTGACAATGAAGACCGCGTCTCCGGTGAAGGGCGTGGTTCCGATGGATACGGGCGAACTCCGCGTGGAATTCGCGGACGGTCACAGCGAAATCTATGACAACGTCGTTTCCACGATCGCGTCGCCGTTCATTGCCGATTCTTGCGACGCGTTGACTGAAAAGGAAAAGGAACAACACCGCAACATCCGTTACCTCGGCGTCGTCTGCGCGTCGATGCTGATGGAAAAACCGATCAGCGAATACTACGTGACCAACATCACCGACACGTGGGTGCCACTCACCGCCGTGATCGAGATGTCGACCATCGTCGATCCGCAAACGCAACTCGGTGGCAAACACCTCGTTTATCTGCCGAAGTACTTGCCCGACGATCACGAGGGTCTCAACGAGTCCGACGAAGACTACCGCGAGAAATGCCTCTCGACTCTGGAAAAGATGTATGACCACTTTTCACGCGATCAGGTTATTGAGTTCAAAATCGCTCGTGCGAAGTATGTGGCGGCATTGTCCACGGTCGACTACAGCACGCGATTACCACCGGTCGTCACGAGCGTTCCTGGGTTCTACGCGTTGAACTCGGCACACATTGTCAAAGGCAACTTGAACGTGAATGAGACGATCACGTTGGGCGAAGAAAAGCTCGCCGAAGAAGTCTGGCCTGACTACCAACGCCGCGTCGCATCGGGGCAAGTTTCGGTGGACGCAACCCATCCCGAACAAGCTCTCGTCGCCTCGAGCTAAGCATCGATCCGAAACGCTCATCACCGGATCGGCGACTCCTTAACCGGTAGCGAAAGTCGCGTAGACTTTCGACGATTCTCAAGGCCCCACCGAAGCTCTTGGCGAGCTTCGCTACGGGAACGCGCTGTTTACCCTGAGCCGTTTTCCTGACAACGGTGACGACAGAGATGCTATCTTGAATGCTTCCGTCGCTCCGGGGGGCAACGCTAGAGGCCCGCGGATCGATCGCGAACGTCTCTTCCGCAGGTGGGCCGAAACATGAACGAATCGAGACCGCGCAGCCGTCGATGGCTCTTGTTGCTTGGCGTCGTCATCCTGGTAGCTGTCCCCGCGTACATCGAACTGTTTTTGCGCCGTCCGGTAGGCAGCGGATCGGCCGGGCCTAAGGTCGCGAAAGCCCCGTTTGATTCCGTCTGGACCGATCGTAAGATTCTGCTCTTTGGGATCGGCGACAGCGTCACACGCGGGCTCGGCGCCAAATCACGCAGCCACACGTACTTTGAACGTTTGCGACAAAACCCAAGCGATGAATACGACGACATGAAAGGCAAATGTCTTTCGGTTGTTTTGCCCAACCTCACATCCGAGAACGTCGCCGTATCCGGCTCTACATCCATCGAGCATTTACAAACGCTGCAAACTCGGGTCACCCCCTTCCCGGACGATATGTTTGGATTGGTCGTGATGACAACCGGCGGAAACGACCTGATCCATTCCTACGGACGACGTCCACCGGAGGAAGGTGCGATGTACGGCGCGACGTTGGAGCAGGCCGAACCATGGATCGTGAATTTTCACGAGCGGCTCAACCAGATTCTCGACGGGCTCAATGAACGATTTCCGGGCGGATGCCTTGTCTATGTCGGTGACATCTATGACCCGACCGATGGTGTCGGCGACGCACCGAGTATCTTTCTGCCGGACTGGGACGACGGGCTCGCCATTCATGCCCGATACAATCAAACGATCCGCGACGTCGCGTCCGCGCGCGAGAACGTGCATGTCGTGAATCTTTATGAAACATTCCTCGGTCATGGTTCGCACTGCCGCCAGTTCTGGAGGGCACACTACGATCACGCCGACCCGCACTATTGGTTCTACGACAACATCGAAGACCCGAACGACCGTGGGTACGACGCGATTCGGCGGGTGTTTCTGAACGAAATCGTTCGCACCCGTTCGCAACTCAACACACAGCAAACGGCGCCTTCGCCTGCTACACTCACTTCTGTCCGGTGAACAGGCGGTACGATAACGGGCGGTATAGAAACCGGCCAACTGCGTAGCGGATGTTGTTTTCCGCGTTGGACGGTTGCTCCTCATTCCTCATTCATACCGCCGAGTTGGCTTATGTTTCGATTGACTCTTCTAGCGGGATTGCCGCTGCCACTCGTCGTGTCGGTATGCTTGCTGAATTCGGTAGCCGGATGTGCCAAGAAAATTCCTGTCGAGGAATTGTCGACCGGCCAAAGTGGCGTCGAAATCATCGACCAAGCGATCACGACGAAGCAATCGGATTGGCCGGCTTGGCGTGGGCCGGCCGGAGACGGAGTCGCGCCCGATCAGCCGTTGCGAACCACGTGGTCGCAAAGTGACGGCGTCGCGTGGCAGGCCAACGTTCCTGGACGCGGGCATAGCAGTCCGATCATCGTGGGCGACCAAGTCATCGTTGCCACAGCGTTGGATGATCAGCAAAAGCAATCCGTCGTCAGCTATGACAAACACGATGGCAGCGAGCGATGGCAAACCGTCATTCACGATGGCGGATTCCCGTCGCCACGCAGCATTCACAAAAAGGGCACCAACGCCAATTCGACGGTGGCGAGCGACGGCGAGCGATTGTTTGCGGCGATGTTGAATTCCGACAAAATCTTTGTCACGGCGTTGGATCTCGATGGGCAACAATTGTGGCAACAGGAAGCGGGAGCGTTCAATCCGAAATTTGGCTACGCACCTTCGCCGCTCATTTACAAATCGTTAGTCGTCATCGCCGCGGACAATCAAGGTGGCGGTTACCTCGCCGCGTTCGATCGGACCAGCGGCACACCCGCATGGCGAATCGCTCGGGGGAACGTGAGCAGTTACTCCAGTCCAGCGATTGGTACTATCGATGGACGTGAACAATTGCTGATTTCAGGCTGCGATACCGTGTCGAGCTACGATCCGTCGACAGGAGAACTCCTTTGGGAAACGCCTTGCATCGCCGAGGCAACGTGCGGCACGGTGGTGATCGCCGGTGACCGTTTGCTCGCATCGGGAGGTTACCCCGACAAAGAAACCGTGTGCCTGTCCGGAAGCGGTGAGCGTCTCTGGGCCAACCAAGTCAAACTTTACGAACCGTCTCTCGTCGCGGATAACGGACTCGTGTTGGCGGTCACCGACGGCGGAATCGCCTATTGCTGGTCGCTCGAGGATGGCGAGCAGATGTGGCGGAAACGACTCGGCGGAAACTTCAGCGGTTCACCGGTGGTGTGTAACGATCACGTGTATGTTGCCAATCTCTCGGGAGATTGCTTTGTCTTCAAAGCCGCCGACTCTTACGAATTGGTCGCCAAGAACTCACTCGGAGATGATTGCTACGCGTCACCCGCCATCGGCGACAGCCAAATCATTTTCCGCGTAGGAGTCGGTAGCGGCGCTAACCGACAGGAGTCCTTGATCTGTGTTGCCGCTCCCGAGTGAACGGAGCAAAGCCAAGTAGGTCATGCTCCGCATGACACTCCTCGCCACAACTCCCCTAAAATCGCTTAGTGACTATTGACGCCCCCTAATGACCTGCCTATTGTTAACAACATACATATTTCACTAGCAACGGGGGGCATGACCCAAGCAAATGTCAGTGTATCGCAGGGGGCAACTGCTACAAGACACGGGGCGTTCGGCAGGTACTGCTACTCAGTACTTGATGGGCCGCTACAGCCAATACTCAGGTCGAAGTCCGTAGCGAAAGTCGCCAAGACTTTCGGCGATTTGTGCAGTTCCCGCCGAAGCTCTTGGCGAGCTTCGCTACCGAGGAATCACCCCGCCCTAATCCCAAACGAGACCTCAGTCCGTAGCGAAAGTCGCCAAGACTTTCGGCGATCCACCGCACACGTGACACAAGCCGTCGAGGTCAAAGGTTGGGAGCCGCCTGCCTTTGTGGCGTTCGATCGGGCAAGCCACACGATTGCAAAATCCAGGCGTCATCTTTGACGGGTTGCCGAGGGTTTCATCAACCGGTCTGTCCTTACCGTTTGCACTTGAGGAAAAGAAATTGCTTCATCAGATCGCCGTCTCAAAAGTACTGCTCGTGCTTGTCGCCATTCTTCACACATCGACCACCTTCGCAGAAGAGAACACTGTCTCTCGACAGGATCTCGAAGCGATTATTGAGAACAGTCGTGCTTGCGAAGAGCAGTACGACAACATGCATGCGGTTTGGAAAAGCACGCATAAGGGATTCAATGGCCGGGAAAGCTGGGAACGAATCGAATTTTGGTCGCGTGAAGGCAAGTATTTCCGGGTTGATGGAACTAGCTATGACGGTCTCGACGGAAATGTCGTGCGTGTCAATCGGAACATCGTCAGACCGGAAGGGTCGATAACGATGCGTTCTAAATCGCCGGATGAAATCGGCGAGATCACAGAAGTGGAATCGACCGAAGAAGGTCTTGCGGTGATCAAAAGTGCCTCGTGGTTTAATGATGGAAACGGAATCGAGGGAGAAAAACTGTATGAGATAGCCTCCGCCGTTTTGAATAGCACGAGCGACTCGCCCCATGAGGTTGGCTATCAATTTGCAAAGCTTCCCGACGGCAGTATTGGTGTCACCTTCTCGGCAAAGACCGAAGACCAGGTCTCAACGGGCAAGGTATCATTAGACGACGAATTCTTCCTAATCAAATCGTATGAAAGCGAAACCGTTGTCCCGGGAAAGGCCACGGGGCGAGGCTCCGGTGAGACACGATACACTGGAATATCTCATCTTGAATACGAAGGCGAATTGCTTCTGCCCTCGAGGTCCACATCGACTGCGATTGCGTCAGGCAACGGTCGGGGTACGAGTCAAGCTGAAACGACATACACATTGGAAGAAGTGCAACTCGGTCCTGCGCCTTTAGAACTTTTTTATCCCGACGGGTTTCCGATGCCCAGTGGGACACCATGGATTCGGCGAATCGCAGTCTTGTTGGTTGGACTGGCGATACTTGCGGCTTACTTTCGGTTCCGCAAAGCGTCAGGTACATGAAACCGACCATCAGGACACGGCGTTTCTCGGCTGTTTTGGTGGTCATCGCGGGTTGCCTATGCGTGATCTACTTTCTCGAGCGAACACCGAGACAGCAAGTTCTAGTTCGATGGGCCATGCAATCGGATCTCTCCAAGATTCAAACCACTGATGCGAAAGTCGAAATCGATCGTTCGGATCTTCAGTCGCGATTGCGTTTGCAAACCGGCGTTAAATCTCGATGGCCTGGCGTGAAGATGACACCCGGCGATGAACCTTGGAATGCCAAGCCCTATCAAACGTTGTCCATCGACGTCACTAACTTGAGCGATCACTCCGCTGAGATCGGAATGAAAGTACAAGGCTTGGAACTCGTCAACGAAAACCTACTCAACCGCGTGGATGTTGTGGGACCCGGTCAAACGCGTGAGTTGTCGTTCCCGCTTTACGCAACACCATGGAGGTTCGATGCGGAGGTTGAGACAGACGCGATGAATGTGAGTCCGGGGCAAATGTGCATTGGGTCGATTGGGTTTATCAAGGCGGTAACACTTTACGTTCGCCGTCCAAGTCATGCACATACGTTGCTGCTGGGTGATCTGCGTCTGAGCGATCCGGCGGAGGTTCGAGAAGCCAGAAACGCATTTCCAATTGTCGACCGATATGGACAACTGATCGGACACGATTGGCCCGGTAAGATCGAAAACGACCGACAACTGAAAACGACAGCTTCCTCGACCGGGCAGGCAAACGAGAACGCATCGGTGTCGCGGAGGTGGTCTCGCTACGGGGGATGGACAAAGGCTGATCGACGGGAGGCGACGGACGCTTTTCGGACTGTCAAACTCGATGGAAAGTGGTGGCTAATCGATCCCGATGGATATTTGTTCTGGTCGCACGGTGTCGACTGTGTGTCGGCTCAGTACAGTTTCACCGGGGTTCAAGACCGAGAACATTATTTTGCTTGGCTGCCGGATAATAACACCAATCGGAAGACGGATATATCAAGCGATGCGTCAGATGAGACGAAGGAATTACTCGACCCGCTAGGGAATTACTATCATCGTGCTGAGTGGGCGCATCATGAGTTTTACAACTCGAGGGTGCCCTTTCTGAGCTACAACTTCTTCATCGCAAACTTGCATCGGCGTTTTGGTGCCCAGTGGCCTGCTCGGTTTGCGGACCAAGCCCATGATCGACTTCGCGACTGGGGGCTCAATACGATGGCTGCGTGGAGCGATCCGGCGATCACGTCCTTGAAACGGACACCTTACACGGCATTTTGCCGCCTGGAAGGTGCGACGATGATTGCCGGCTCGACGAGTAACTGGCAACGGTTTGTTGATGTTTACTCGTCGGATTTTCCGGAGGTTGTCGATAGTGCTCTGCAAACCGTTTCGCACTGCTTTGACGATCCATGGTGTATAGGCATCTTTGTCGATAACGAACTGAGTTTTGGAGAAGATTACAGTTTGGCCGATGGCGTCCTAAGAAGTCCTGCGACGCAGCCAGCAAAGATCAAGTTTTGCGATTGGTTGAAAGAAAAATATCTTGATATCGATGCGTTGAATCAGGCGTGGAAAACTCAATACGCCGACTGGGATAGCTTCCTTCATTCGATGCAGTGGCCTGCGGGTAAAGCCAACGCAGACGATTCGCCATCGCTCGCGGATCGGCGAGTTTTTTCAGAGCGTTTGGTGGATCGGTATTTCTCGACGATCGCAAACAGACTGCATCATCTCGCGCCGGGTCGGTTGTACCTTGGTTGCCGTTTCTTTTGGATGAATGATTCCGCGCTGCGGATCGCCGCTAAGCATTGCGATGTCATCTCAATCAATCACTACCACTATCTGACCGACAATTTGGCGTTGCCTGATGGAATCGACAAACCGGTTGTCATCGGTGAGTTCCATTTCGGGGCGACTGATCGTGGCATGTTGCATCCGACTCACTTGCCCGCCGATGACCAAGCTGATCGAGCGAGCAAGTACGAGGCGTACGTCACCAGTGCGCTGAAGCATCCGGCGATCGTTGGCACGCACTGGTTTCAATACGTCGATATGCCTGTCACCGGACGCGGCGACGGTGAAAACGCAAATGTGGGTTTGGTGACGATCACCAACACGCCCTACCGCGAACTGACCGATGCCATCGCGCACATGGGAGAATCGATGTACGAGCTTCGCAGCGGCAAGACAAATCCGAATCACAACTCGGCGAGTAGCAAATGATGATAATGAACGATCTTGATTCCGTTAGAAGTTTTGTTCAACGGAACGACTATTCCGTGCGAAGCGGGAGAAACTTGAATCGCCAACAGGCATTCACGTTGGTTGAGTTGTTGGTCGTGATCGGAATCATCGGGGTGCTGGTGGCGATCTTGCTGTCGGCGGTGCAGAACGCACGTGAAGCATCCCGTCGTGCGGCGTGTCAGTCGAACCTCAAGCAATTGGGCATTGGGCTGCACAACTACCATTCGGCGTTTCAGAGTTTTCCGATCCATGGAGTCGGGACCAATCCAGCGGAGCCGTTCGCGGACGAATATTGGAAGAGTTGCTCCAATGCAAATCGATGGCGTTTGAGTTTTCTGGTGGGATGCCTGCCCTTTGTGGAGCAAGCTGCACTGTGGCAAGTGGTTTCCAACCCCTACGATGGCGACGCGAATGGGACAGTCGAGACCTCGCCAGGAAAGTCGATCGATGGCAATGGTCCCGATTATCCCGCGATGGGACCCACGCCCGATACTCCGGTCTTCGATCCTTGGACGATGAACGTTCCATTGTTTCGTTGTCCGAGCGATCCGGGCAATGGTCTACCCGCAGTGGGCCGTACCAACTATGCGGCGTGCGTCGGTGATTCCAGTGTTGAGTTGGAATTCGGCAATCGCGATCTGTTTGTCACCAAGGTCCTAGCAAATAATCCTGATTTAGGAGGTGATTCTAAACAGGCCGCCGCCGCGCTGAGGGGCGCGTTCGTGGTACATCAACGCACGCGATTCAGTGATATCTCTGACGGAACATCGACGACGATTTTGGTCGGCGAAATCGCGACGGACTTGGGTGACTATGACGTTCGAACCGCTGAATATGAGACGCGGCGGGCGGTCGGAGGCAATGCTTATGATCCCAACGTGCCCCATCGGGATAATCCCAAGTGGTGCGAGAATAGCTTCATGATTGATCCGAAACAGCCGCGAAGATGGAGGCAGCCGATCCCAGACTTGGGACACACTCCTTCCAACGGACGAGGGTTTCGTTGGGCAGACATGCTGCCGATGTTTTCGCAATTCAACACAATCCTCCCACCCAACAGCGAGCTCTGTATCTTCTCGGCAGGCAACTCAGGCGTTTATCCGACGTCGAGTCGGCATCCCGGCGGCACGCACGTCTTGTTGGCAGACGGAGCAGTCCGTTTCGTCACCGATTCCATCGAAGCCGGTGACAGTCGGCATCCCGTGGTCCATGTCGATGGAACCGCTGCTCGTGGTAACCAACCCGGTGCCGAGAGCCCTTTCGGTCTGTGGGGGGCACTTGGGACGAGAGCGTCGCGAGAAGTTGATTTGCATCTCTGATTGTCAGAGTTTATTCCGGGAGAAGTCGATTTTATTACCGACGTTTTTCGACGCGTCCTTCGCCGAGAACGTATACCGTAGGACGTGAACCGTAGTGGATGAGGCAACGAATCCTTCCCACGCAAGGGACTCCTTGCCTCATCCACTACCAGATGCTGCACTTAATAAATCGACGCCAGATGGAAAGAGGCGACGAGGAAGGACATGCCCGTCGGTGCACAATCGCTTGCCGACGGCTAATTGCTGAAACGCTTTCTGCGTAAAGAAGCTTGGTCGCAATCAACAGATTGGACGACATCCATGAGTCATTTACGGAAATGTTTGGTTGATGGAATTTCGTGCTCGCGGTTCGTGTGGTTCACTCGACCGGTGTCCGGAATCGCCACCAAAAGGCTCCGTCGTTGAGCACACCGACCGGGCGGTTGCCAACGTGGATCCATCCCGGATCCCACCGGAAATAGTAGCCCTGGTCGGGTTGAAGTTTTGGGATATTTTGAAAGACGATTTCATTTTTCCCTTGCGATGCATGGCTCGCGTCCGGACTCGCTTCCCAAACCGGTTCGCTTTCGTTGGACACTGAATACAGCCGGATGGATCTCCCTTCGGTGCCGGTGAAATCAATCGGCTCGTCAAACTGCATCGATACTGTGATTTGCTGCGACGAAGTGGTTGAGCCGTTGGCGGGCGAGAGTTGTATTAAATGGGGACACACCATTTTTAGCCGGTGCCAGCCCCATCCTTTTTGCTGCGTTGATGAACCCAAGGATGTCTTCGGGACTCCGACTTCTTTGGCGTGTTCATTCCACTGCTTTACTAGTCGGCCGAGTCGCTCGGGGTGCTCCGCCGCCAAGTCATTGCGTTCGGATCGGTCGTTTTTCAGATCGAATAATTGCCAAGGGCCGTTGTAGAGGCTGACGGCTTTCCAGTCGTTTTCGATCCAAGCTTTCGACACGTCATAGCGTTGGTAAACGGGGAGAGATTTTCGTTTCCCCGCAGGAGCGAGTAGCGGCATCAGCGAGGAACCGCTCAGGGGCCGCAACCGTCGACCTTCGAATTTACGCGGGTATTCCGCACCGGCGAGCTCGACCAACGTTGGATAGAAATCGGTAATGTTCGCTGATTCATGAACGATGCGACCCGTTTTGCCACGATCTCGCGGCCAACGGATGATCAACGGCGCCGCGATTCCGCCTTCGTGACAGGCGTGTTTGTAGTACCGAAACGGTGTCGCCTTCACCGATGCCCAACCGTTGCTCGACGATGGATTGCCACCCGGGGCCCACGCGACCTGCTTCTCGTCGTGGTCGATCCCGCCGTTGTTGTAGTCGCCTCCGTTGTCGGACAGAAAAATAACGAGCGTGTCGCGAGTCCTCTCATGATCGTCTAAGAATCGCATGATTCGACCGACCGCGGTGTCAACTCCCTCCACCGCTGCCGCGTACGCTGCCATGCGCCCCGCCTCTACTTGTTTGCGATGTTCGGTCAATTCGTCCCAGCGGCGAGTTTCTTCACTGACCTCAGCGAGTGGCATGTCCCCACCGATCAAGCCCAACTGAATCTGACGTTGGTGCCGCGTCGATCGGATCGCCTCATACCCTTTCTCATATCGCTGCAGGTACTTCTCTACCAAAGATCGGGGAGCCTGGCATGGGTGATGCGGCGCGTTGAAGGCAACGTACATGAAAAACGGTTGATCGGATTGGGCCGCTTCGTCCATGAACTCGATGCTCTTTTCGGCAATCGCATCGGTCGAATAGAAATCAGCATCAAAGTCACGGAAGGGCTGCGAATCCAAGAACCAATCATCGCCGCCAACAAAGCAGTCCGTCATTCCACCGAGAAAACCAAACGCTCGATGAAACAAACGTTGTTCGCGAGGGTCTGGTGTCCCCGCATGCCATTTGCCGGTCATCATGGTCCGGTACCCAGCGTTCTGCAGCAGGATGGGCAGAGGCATGGCGTGCGAGTAGGCATTCCTGCCGGCGTCGTCAAATGGCATCCCCGATAACAAAGCGATGCGCGATGTCACACACATGGGCGTTGCCCGGAAGTGAGAAAAACGCACCCCCTCACCTGCTAGCTGATCGATCGCGGGCGTGTCGATCTCACCGCCATAGCAACCAAGGTCAGAGTAACCGAGGTCATCGGCCATCATCACGAGTACGTTGGGTGCGACCGGCGACGTGCGGTCTTCTTGTTTCGTCGGTTCAGTCACGTCGGCTCGGATTGGCGATGCGAAAACAATCGAGATGACGAACGCGAGAACCAGGCAAACGCGGTCCACCGGCCGGCACATTCGATACCGAAAACCGGCAACTTTTGGTTGTCGTTTCATGCAGCTATTCCTGACCATGGATCACTTAATTTCCCACACGTAGAGTTCGCTTTCGTTTGAATCCGTTAACCTCAGATTTGATATTCGGATTTGTCCTGAGGAGGTTGCCGGGTCGATGCGGATGCCGTTGACGGGGGCGTCAGCGTGAAATGGAATCGCGTATTGGTGAGCGTTCCCGTCGGGGTTTATTTCAAAATCAACGCTGCGTTCCTGACGGTAGGGTGGGCCAGGTCCGGCCGTTTGCCAAAACAATTCCCCCGATGAGTCTGCGTTTGATGTCAGTGTGAAACGCAGCACCAACGGTCCGGCGGATTGCTCCGGCAACGAAACCGGTCGGGGCAGCGGGTGGGAAAAATGAGGGTCGCCACCGATGCTCTGCACAATCAATGCTCCGTCTTCGATGGTGATCTGACAATCGCCACGCGGGTGCCATCCCGCAACAGGGCGTGCCGGTGGCGAATTCGGTTTCCGAGCAGCAGGCCGCGAAATCTTCTTTCGCACCGCTTTCCCTTCGAGGCTAGGATCGTAGCGTTCCGGATCGAAGTTCGGATTGGGGCTTGGCAACACGGCTTCGGCGTCTTGTAAGAATTCTTCGATCATCGCATCGAGTTCGATTACCAAGTCGGGGTACTGCGAAGCGAGGTTGGTTGTTTCGCCGATGTCCTGTTGAAGGTTGAAGAGTTTGTAGCGGTGTTCGCCTCGTTCCCCATGATGAAACAGTCGAATCAACTTCCAGTCGCCACGGTGCACGCTGACAGCGGGCGGCAACCAGTCGGGAATCTTGGGGCTGTGTGGGAAGTAAGTGTAGATGGCCTCGCGACGAATTTTGCCACCGATCAATGCCGGAACGATGCTGACCCCATCAAAACCCTGCCGGGGACGGTCGCGAATCTGTAGCAGTTCCAAGATCGTCGGGAAGTAATCGATGCTCTGAATGACATCATCGCTACGGGTTCCGGGTTTCACCACGCCCGGGTAAACGATAACGGCAGGGCCACGCACACCACCTTCATACATCGTTGCTTTGCCGCCTCGCAGCGGAGCGTTGCTGGTCGCGGACGTGCCGTCTACTTCGTTGTACATGTTGCCCCCGTTGTCCGAGGCAAAAATGATGATCGTATTATCGGCGATCTCCAATCGATCGAGTGTGTCGAGCAACGTCCCGACCGCGTCGTCCATGCTCTCGATCATTGCCGCGTACGTGGGGCTGTGTTGAGGATCGTTTGGATTGGCGTTTTTTTGATATTTGGCGATCAACTCAGGTTTGGCATCGAACGGGGCGTGGACGCTGAACATCCAGTAGTTGAGGAAAAACGGTTCATCGCGGTGTTCCTCCATGTAGGCCACCGCTTCGGCAGCCATCCGATCTTCGATGTGTTCCTGAGGCGTTTGTGGATCGAAGTCAGGATACTTCCACGGTGCCACGTAAGCCCGGGCTGGTCCGGGGCCTGGCCAGTGCGGAATGTCAACGTCAAAACCATGTTGCAGCGGCGAGTAGGGTTCGGGGCCGAGATGCCACTTGCCGAAGTGACCGGTCGCATACCCTTGATGCCGCAGGAGTTCCGCGATCGTGTCAAAGGCTGGATCCAAACGGGTTGCCGACGATGGCATGATCGCTTTCTGGTTCGCGGCCGCTTTCGCACCGGGGGCAGCTTTCGTCGTTGCGTGGGGCAGATGGCAATTAGGAGCCGTCACCTGAGTGCGTGCGGGGCTGAGCCCGGTCAGGATGCTCGAACGGGTCGGTGAACACAGCGGGCTCGACGAGTACGCCCGAGAGAACGTCATCCCCCGCGCCGCCAAACGCTCCAGGTTCGGGGTGCGGTAAAATTGAGTCGTGCCGTACAACGTCGTGTCGCTGTAACCGAGATCGTCTGCCAAGATGAAAACCACGTTGGGCTGGTCGTTAGCAACCGCGGTCATTCCGGTCAAAACGCAGAGCCATGCGAAACAATGCAGGGACAGACAACGCAGCGCCAAATAACGCAGCGGCAAACAACTCAGTGCTAGGTAACGCGCGTCTGTCTGTGATTGCGCGGTAGCGGGCGTCGATGTCGGACGAAATCGAGGTTTGATAGGAAGGGCATTCACTTGAGTTCTATCCGTTCGGCAAAAGGTTTACTCGCGAGGTCGAAGATTCGCGAACACGTTTGTTCGTGTTGATTCGGGAGAGGTTCGTCGTGGGGTCACTCCCGTGAGACGATTTCGCTCTGGCGATTACGGGGAGAGTTGATAGATGGTGATCGAACTCACCATCATTTCTCCCTTGTCCGCATAGGGATCGAAACTATCGAAAGGATCAAATCGGAGGTGGCGGATGGCTTCCTTGGCGTTGAGCGTGAAAAGGTAGTCTCGCGTTTTTTCGGAACCTTTGAGTGTTCGCTTCGATTGCCGTTGCTCGCTGAAACTCTGACGCTCGCCCCGCCAATAGAACTGACTGGTTACGTCGTCTTGATTGGTCGCGCGAAGTTTGATCACGAGACTCCCCGTTAGGCCCTGGGGCAACTTCGTGGAAAGTTTCGAGTCAGGCCCCGCGGCGATCAATTTCGTTTTACCGTTTTTGAACACTACTTTGACATGTTCGCGTTCACTCCATTTTTGGATTTCATCCAGATTGGAGAAATCCCAGGAGGCGACGACTTTCAAACCCGTTAGGTCGATACCCTCGGGATTCACCGAGTTGTCAATCGGTTCGCTCGTTGTTAACGCTTCTTCGGCCGGAGCGATTCCGCTGGCACATTCGAATTGGTACTCGCCGGACTGCACAGCTAGTTGGCACGTTTGATCGGTTTGAGCGATCAGGCGAACGTGCGGGTGACTGATGATCGATTTTCCGGATTCAGTGATGCTGGCCGCGTCGTCTGTTGGTAGGAACACGGTTGCGGTCGTATTGGTGGGAATGCGAACGCCTAACTCGAACCGATCATCTTCTAGCTTCCAATGACTTTCGATCATCCCGCGGATGCTTTCGTAGGTGGCGTCTACTCGGTTTATCGGTTCGTGCAATGCGTTGCTGCCTGGTGAGGGCACAGTGGGGCGGATGATGATTTTTTTGTATCCCGGTCCGTCGGACTGGATTCCCGCGAGCGTGCGAAACATCCATTCGCATACCGCACCGAAGGCGTAGTGCGAGAACGAATTCATCGCCGCATTGTGCCGACCGAACGCGTCTTCTCTCGTGTAGCTGTCCCATCGTTCCCAAATCGTCGTCGCGCCGTTGCGGATCTCGTAACCCCAGGAAGGAAATTCACGTGACTGCAAAAGGAACGTCGCGAGGTCGTGTTGCCCCGATGCCGACAGTACCGGCAACAGGGGCCGCGTGCCGAGAAAGCCTGTCGCCATGCGATTGCCGTTTGCTTTGAGCATGTTCGCGAGGTGACGAGCGGTCGCGGTTCGTTTCTCCTCCGGAATCAAATCTGCGAACAAGGCCAACGCCTGCGCGGTTTGTGTGTTTACGTTGACGCTGCCATCCTCGCGGAGATACTTGTCTGCGAATGCGGCTTTGGTTCGTTGAAATTGTTCACGATATTGTTGAGCCGCGTCGTCACGGCCGATCGCTTCGGCCATCTCCGACATCATTTTTGCCGAGATCGCAAGGTACACACTGTCGATGTACTCCAGCGGTGTCTTGACGCCCTGAGCCAACCAGTCGCCCCAGGCATTCCCATGTGCGACTCCTAGATCGTTGAC
Source organism: Aporhodopirellula sallentina SM41 (assembly GCF_000346505.1). Classification (GTDB taxonomy): domain Bacteria; phylum Planctomycetota; class Planctomycetia; order Pirellulales; family Pirellulaceae; genus Rhodopirellula; species Rhodopirellula sallentina. The sequence goes on along the minus strand of NZ_ANOH01000215.1, from coordinate 34,280 downwards.
ACTCGTGCGCTGCCGCCACTGCATGAACCTGGTCATCTCGGGCCAACACGTCTCGATAATGCGTGTGTCCCCATAGCATTGCCAAATTGTCCACGGGCAGATCACGCCCGCGTCCGCCCACGCGGTTCCAAAGTCTTGGCCGTGCTGGAAGGGGAACGGCGCGTAGCCCGGAAACGCTCCGCTAGGCCGTTGTGATTCCATCAACTCACGCATCCACTTGGTGTAGAACGCACCGATATCTGCGTTGTACGCCGCCGTTGCGATGTATGCCTGTGCGTCACCGGTCCAACCCATTCGTTCATCCCGTTGGGGGCAGTCGGTGGGAAGGTCGATGAAGTTCGCCCGTTGGGTCCACAACACGTTTTGGAACAACCGGTTGACCATGGGATCGTTGCAGGTGAATGAACTCACCATGGGCGTGTCGCTATGCAGTACCAAACCTGTGACGCTGTCGAGGGTCGGTGTGCCGGGGTAATTGGATACCTCGACATACTGGAAACCGTGAAACGTGAATCGAGGTTGATAGACCTCACCGTTTTCGTCCCCGCGACACGTGTAGTAGTCCGTCGCTCGTGCCTTGCGGAGATTTTCCGTCATGATTCGACCGTCGGGATGCAGCATTTCTGCGTATCGAATTCGAATGCGTTGGCCGGCGGGGCCTTTTACTTTGAGACGAATGATTCCGGCAAAGTTCTGCCCGAGGTCAAAGATGAACGTTCCCGGTTGTCGTGGTGTGACCTTCTTTGCGGGAACCTCCTCGGTAATGCGGACGGGGACGCCAGGAAACGCTTCGAGTTTTGGTCGGACGAAACCGAACTCCGCCTTTTCGCCTGCCTTTCTGACCGGTTGGTTCGGACGATTAGGGTTGCGAAACTGATAGAACGTTGCCGTCTTGCTCCCGTTGTCTTTTGCCAGAACGGCGTTTTCCCAATCGTGATCATCGAACCCGGTTTCGTTCCAGCCGGGCGTTTCTTTTGTCGCGTCGTACGATTCTCCCATCAGGAAATCCGCTTCTTCGATCGGACCGTTTCCGGAAACTTTCCATGTTTCATCCGTGCCGATCGTTTCGTGCGTTCCGTCGGTGTAATGGATTTCCAACTGCGCCATCACCGAGGGAGTCTTGCCATAGGTTGAACGCCCTGTTTTCTCCGTGCCGATGCCGGTTAGCAAACCGAACCCGACGTAGCCACTGTACCAACCGTCGGCGACCCATAACCCGAGCGCGTTGCCGCCGCTCAGGATCATCTCGGTCACGTCGTAGGTGTTGTAGTACGCACGTTGCCGATAATCGGTCCAACCGGGGGCAAAGAAAGCGTCGCCGACGCGCGCACCGTTGAGACTGAGTTCGTATACGCCCAATGCGGTGCAGTAAATGGTTGCGCGTTCAACAGTCTTGGACGCCGCGAACTCTCGGCGGTATTGGCGAGCGGCAGGCAAATGCAATTCAGCCGGATCGTTGTGAACGGGATCTGTGTCACGGTAAGAAATATAATCCGCTTGCCAGTCATCATTCTCGAGCAAGCCCATCGACCATGATGCCGGTTCGCTCCACCGTGGTTGATCCGCGTCACTGCTCCACGACCGCACCTTCCAAAAACACTGCTGACGCGAACGCAACGTTTTTCCTTGATAAGGGACAAACAACGTTTGATCAGAGTCGACGCGTCCCGAGTCCCAGAGGTCACCGACGTCGGTCGCGAGATTTTCCTCTGTCGACGCCACCAAAACTTGATAGGCGACTTGCCGTTGCCCTCGCTGTTCGGATTCCAACCGCCAACTCAGACGTGGCGTTGTTGCGTCGATCCCGAGTGGGTTCTCGAGATACTCACAGCGGAGGACCGTTGGCGTCATCGCTGAAACCGGGGATGAGACGCAGAGTACCGTGGCGAGCAGGAATACAGAGCGGAAGCAAAAGCGAATCACGTGCAGTCTTCTCTTGGTGGGGAACCACGCAGCAGGACGTGGGGGGCGGGAGGGAGAGCGGCGGGGACGTGACCATTGCGTTGCGGCGCGGGGCAGTTCTCCGCCAAGGCGAAAAGGCTAAACGAACGGCGAGACGAAAACCTTCACGATCGACATTTCTTCTAGCACAAAAGTGCCGCAGCACTCGGGCAAGTGATTCGTCAGAAAGAAGGGCGGTGTTGGAGCAGGACAGGCGTCGAGCAGGTGGCTGGTGGAAAAATTTGCATCGCGAAAACGTCGGGGGAGTGTTTGGTTTAAACTGGGGGGCATCTCGTCGAATGGGGCACGCGAGGTGAGATGGTTTTCTGAGGTGTCCCGTTTGTGGACGCGAAACAAGAATTCCGGCTTCTGTTTGGAGGCGGTTTAGGTTTCGTGGTTATTGGGCATTTTGGAGGCACGCGCTCGCATGATTCGAGTTCATTCTTTCGCAATTTTCTTGCTATTGTTACTGTCCTTCTGTGGGCAGCCATTCATGACCACCGCACGGGCGGACTACACCCTTTACCGACTGCCGGGGACGCAGTTGCAACTGTTGCTCGAAGGATCGGTGACGCATCACGCCGGTGGGAATGCGACGCTTCGGCATCCGCGCGGATCGTTGCACTTCAGTTCCCGTGACATTCATGTGGTGAAGAGTCCGTCGCCTCAGGCGATTTATGCCAAACGCCTGCGGACGGTTCGCAAGGAAAACGATGTCGAGAAGGCACTCGAGCTTTCACAGTGGTGCCTCGAAAACGGGATGCTCGAGGAATCCAAGTCGCTCCTTAGCGTCGCATGGAAGATCGACCCGAAGCATTTGAAGCTTCGCAAACTCGCCGGACTGATGCGCTACCTCAACGCGTCGGTGCCAACCGATCCCAAAATTGAAGCGCACGCGCGGGACTTCGTCGGCGGACGCGAGATGCAGGTGACACGCAGCAAGCACTTTCTCCTGTTGCATGATGCCGAGCAAGCCGAAGACGAAGTGACGGGGAAGACTCGCGCCGAAATGCGTCTCGAATTGCTTGAGACGGTTTACGAGTCGTATTTCTTAACGTTCGCGTTTCGTGGGGTCTTTCTACGTCCGCCACGCGAGCGACTCGAAGTAGTGCTGTTCAGTCGCCACGGAGATTTCCTTCAGATGGAACGACGCCTCGGCGGGAGTCTCAAACAGACCGCCGGGTTCTATCTGCCGAAGGAGAACATTTCGATGTTCTACGATTCGGGAACCTCCGAGCATTTCAGAGTTCTCATGGAGCTCGATCAACAACTCACCACGGCGAGAACGAACGCGAAGAGGAATCGCCTTCCCGGTGCAGGTGACCTGATCCGGTTCGCGAAAACGATCGAACTGCTGATCGATATCACTCGCGAAAGTGAAGATGTTTCCACGGTTTCTCATGAAGCCATCCATCAATTGACGGCGAACACGGGAGTCTTCCCACGCGACGCCGCGTTCGTCCGATGGGTCCACGAAGGAATGGCGTCGTATTTTGAATCCGCAAAATTGGCCAAGTGGAGCGGTGTCGGTGTGGTCGATCAAACACGTATCAACTACTACCGAATTCTCGAACGTGACAAATTGCGGGGGAGTCTCGAGTTTATCGTGTCCGATTTCGGCTTTGTGCTCGAGTCCGCACTTGGAAACCAGTTACCCGCCTACGGGCAAGCTTGGGCGTTGACGCATTTTCTGTTCAACCAACGCTTTGATTCGTTGATGAAATTCTACAAGCGGGTCGGTCAACTGAAGGATCCTGAAGGCGAGTTTACCAAAGAGGATTGGAATGCCCGTGCAGACGAACTGCTCAAGATCTTCGATGACTGTTTCGGAGATCGCACCACCCTTGAATTGGAGTGGCGACAGTACATGCGGAAACTTCGAACGGACACCGAACGCCTCGCCGAAGAATTGGACTGAGGCGTTGAGCTCGTTTGAAAGATTGACGTAGCCGATGTTGCGAGACTTCGGTGGCCTGAGTTTTGGCAGATTCAGCAACGCGGATTAGACACGGTAAATCTCAAAACGCTCTAGCCGTTTTGAATCCGTTGACGCATGTGTTCGACGAGGCCGCGTACCCTGGCTTTGGAAAGCATGTTCGCGTGTGCCCCGTCGACCTCGACGACCTCGAGCGTTTGTTCTTGAAAGACGGCTCCCCATCCCAATTGCGGATCAGTGCGATCTCGTCCAGGCCAATTTGCTCGTAGTTTGGCCTTGTACAACGTCGCCGGCCCTTCGGCAGCACCGGGGCGGTATCTAGTAATTACATCCATGTTCTTCGCGGCTACCTTCGCGTAGATCCCCTTGGTTCCGATGATGCGTTCCAAACGTTGCTCCATTGTGATCCATCCGAACCGGTAACGAATCGCGAGCACCATCCCAACGAGCCGCTCGTACAGGTACGTCCATCGCTGGCGGCCCTGGCATTCTTTGGCGTATCGCAAATGGAACAGGAGGTTCTGATGCAAAGGAGCGGGGATCGGTAGGCCGGTGAATGCGTCGATAATCGCCAGGGTCACTGTTTCGCCACATCGCCGCAGTTGCTGTGCGACCTCGTAGGCGACCACGCCGCCAAACGAGAATCCAGCCAAGTGATACGGCCCATGGGGAGTGACACGCCGAATCATCTCGACGTGCTGTCGGGCAAGGTCTTCAATCGCTTCTGGCTGGGAACGTTCCCCGTCGAGCCCGATGGGCTGCACGCCATAAACGTCTCGATCCTCTCCGAGCATCGCGGCGATCTCTCGAAAGTTCAACAGATGCCCATCAATGCCTGGAAAACAAAACAACGGGGCCTGTAGTCGCTGCGTATCTCGACGTTGATCACGGTCGATTTTCCCACGCGGATCGAGTCGAACGAGATCGTTCCAATACTCTTCGACATGGGATTCGTTTTGCCGGTAGACCTCAGCGAGTTCACCAATCGTTGGACTGCTGACGAGCTTCGTCATCGAGACCGCTTTGCCAAACTCCTTCTCCAATCGCGTGAACAAGATCGCCGCGCTGAGGGAATCACCGCCGCAATCAAAGAAATGGCTCTCTGAATCCAATCCATCCACGCCCAGAACGGACTGCCAAATTTCAGTGATCCGATCGATCAACGGATCCCCCGTGGTCGGCATCACTTGCTCGGACGCTTGTCGGGCGATGGTTGTGGTTTTGATCGATGCTAAGCGTTTGCGATCGACTTTGCCGCTCGGCGTCATCGGGAACTCATCAACCAAATCGAAATGGCTGACCATCATGTATGCGGGCACATGCGTTCGCAGGAAATCCTCTAGCACGCGTGGCGACAATGATTCGTTGTCGCGAATGACGTGTGCATTGAGTTGCCCACCTAGTCCGCTCCGTTGGAACGTAACGACCGCTTGCCGGACGCCAGGGCACTGCGCCAATACAGACTCGATTTCACTCAGTTCGACACGGTGTCCCCGCACCTTAACCTGAAGATCGTTTCGTCGGATGAACTCGAGTTGATGATCCCAGTTGAGCCGAGCGATGTCGCCGGTTCGGTAAAGACGCTCGGTAGGCAGGTTCGGATGCGGGTTCTCAATGAATCGCTCACTTGTAAGCGTTTCGTTGCCGAAGTAGCCCTGCGCCAAACACTCACCGCCGAGGTACAACTCGCCGTCGACGCCTTGCGGAACCGGTTGCAGGTTTTCATCGAGCACCACGGCCACGCATTTGTTGATGGGCGTTCCGATCGGAGGAACCGTATCCCACTTAAGTGCGTCGCGGTCGAGTGGATGCGCGGTCGCGACGTGCGTTTCCGTCGGTCCGTAATGATTCCATAACCGACACTCTGGCCGCTTTGCAAAGAAGTTTCGAACGACGGGGGTGATTTCCAAACGCTCGCCCGCGGTCATCACCTCTCGCAGTGACGACTGCTGTGATCGATCGTTCGCCACCTCCGCGAGAGTTCGCAGAACGACAAAGGGGACAAACACGCGTTCTGTTCCCGCGTCAACAATGAACCGCCACAGCTGAAGCAGGTCCTGCTGTAAACGGCTCGAAACGAGCTGCAGTTCTCCGCCGCCACAAAGCGTTGCAAAGATCTCTTGAAATGACACGTCAAACCCGAGTGACGCGAATTGCAGTGTTTTGGTTCCGACAGAGGCTTCGCTGTTGCGGAGTTGCCAATCAATCAAATTTGCCACGGCACCGTGACGCATCGCAACACCCTTGGGCTCGCCCGTCGATCCGGACGTGTAAAGGATATACGCGAGATCATCTAGTTGCACGCCTGGCGTTTTCTCCGCCGTCGCGTATGACTCGTCCTCAGGCTCATTGTTTCGATCGATGGAAACAACGTGCAGGTCGTGAAGGACCGTTCCCGCCTCATCGGCCGACATCCGGTCGACGAGAGTGGTTTCGGAAATCAAAACACCAGCGTGACAGTTTTCTAGGATCCGTCGCCGTCGCTGCATGGGGAGCGATGGGTCAACGGGAACGTAGCATCCTCCCGCTTTCATGACCGCGAGCACGCCCACGATCATGTCGAACGAACGTTCGAGCATTATCGCTACAGGAACATTTTGTTGGACTCCCAAGCGACTCAACCGTTCGGCGAGTTCGGATGCGCGGCGATCGAGATGGGCGTATGTCAAATACTCCCCCTCGAAACTCAGTGCAGGGGAATCAGGTGTGCGTCGTACCTGGTCGTCAAATAGCGACAACACAGAGATGAATGCTTGATTCGCGACCGAAGTCTCGATGGCGACATCGTCTGCCAAATCGAGTATGGATGACGAAGGCAGTACGGTTGCGAGTTCGTTGGACGACAAAATCTTGAGTTGGTCTACCGGGCAACTCGGTTCGACAACCGCACTCGCCAAAAGACCTCGCAAATGCTCGCCGAAACGCTCCACGCGGCGACGGTGGAACTGTTTGCACCGGTACTGCAGTTCGATGCGCAAACGATCTGGCGACTCGTTGACGGCTATCAAGAGATCAAATTTGGCCAACCGTGTGTCAAAGGGAATGGTCGTGGTTGAGGCACCATCCAAGCTCAACGCGTCGGGTTGGTTTTCTAAAATGAACAGCACGCGGAAGGGCGCGTCCCCCATCTCTCCCTCGCTGAAGATTTCCTTCTTCAGAAGATCGAGCGGATAGCGTTGATGGGCAAATGCATCGAACGCCGTATCCCGCACCTTCGCCTGCAAACATTCGAAGCTGTCGCTGCCATCAAACCGTGTCCGCAATGGCAACACGTTGATGAAATAGCCGACGAGGTCCTCCATTGCGAGATCATCTCGCGACGTGACCGCTGACCCAATGACGATATCTTCTTGTTGGGTGTAACGATGAAAGACCGCTTTGATTGCCGACAATAAAGTGACAAACAACGTTGATTGTCGCTCCGCGGAAAACGTCCGAACCGACTCCAGCAGGTCACCATCAACCGTCAACGAACACGTGTCACTCGCCGTGTCATCAACGTTTGATCGATCTCGTGGCAGATCGAGCACGGGCAGTTCGCCGCCGAGTTTCTCTCGCCAATAATCTCTGTCTTGCTCTAACGATCCATCTTCCAACCGTTGTCGTTGCCAAACCGAATAGTTCGCGTATTGATGTGACAACTTGGGCAATTGCGGTGCGCGATTGTCGCGTGCCGCGTTGTAACACTCCGCGAGATCACGCTGCAGCACGCCGATCGAATGTCCGTCAAACGCGATGTGATGAACCGCCAGGACGATTCGATACTGTTCTTCACCAATGTGATAAAGGCGCAGGCGGATCGGCGACTCCATCGACAGATCGAACGGCTTGGTCACATATTCACGAGCCTGCGTTTCGAACAATTGAGCGCGTTCGTCACACTGCCGGTCCCTCAGGTCGATGCGATCGATCGAAAACGACGAGGACGACAAAACGCGTTGGACCAAACCCTCGGCGGTTGCCTCATAAACAGTGCGTAGTACGTGATGCCGGTCAACGACCTGTTGATACGCATGTTCGAACGCGTCAAGATTGAATTCACCTTTGACGTCGTAAACGAGCGGGATGTTGTACCTGCCACGGTTAGCAACCAGGAAATGCTCGATCCACATCTGCTGCTGGTGCGATGACACCGGTGCAACGGAAAGGCTTTCGTGTCCGATTGCCGACACCGTGTAAGATTCGGCGGTCTTGTTTTGGACGAGATCATCGATTTGCTGGGATAGTTCAATCGTGCTAGGCGACTGTGCAAGAATCCCCCAGAACTCGAGCCGTACTCCGTACTTTGCCTTCACGCGAGCGGCCAGTGCGACCGCGGCCAGCGAATTGCCGCCGAGTTCCATGAACCCTACTTTCGGGTCGACGTTCGGCAAATGCAGCAGGTCACGCAACGTCGCGACTAGAAACGCTCCGGTTTCGTTTACCTCTGATAGATCGGCCCCGGCATCGCAATTCACTTGCGGGATCGGCAGCGACTTGCGGTCGACCTTGCCGTTGGCGGTCAAAGGGAGACGCTCAATCGCGACGAGGGCGGAGGGCAACATGTAGTGCGGGAGACTTTCTGCTAACCGCTGGTTTAACTCCGCGAGGCAAATCTCATGGCCGTCTTCGAAGACCGCGTAGGCGATCAGTCGAGCCCCGGTATTGCCTTCATTCGCGATGACGGCGGCTTCACGGACTCCAGTCAATTTCGTGATTTCGGATTCGATTTCGCCTAGCCCGATCCGGTAGCCGTGGATTTTGACTTGCTGATCTGCTCGGCCGAGGAACTCGATGTTGCCATCCTCGCCGTATCGACAGAGGTCTCCGGTTCGATAGAGCGTTGTTCCCTTTCCGAAAGGGTCACTGACAAATTGTTGTTCAGTCAAATCGGGGCGGTTGAGATAACCGAGTGCCACGCCAACGCCACCTAGGCACAGCTCGCCGGTTTCGCCGATCTTGCAAAGATTCGATTGTTCATCAACGACGTAACATTGTTGGTTGCGAAGCGGTTTGCCGTACGGGATGCTCGTCCATTTCGGATCGACCCCGTCGATCGGAAAGATGACCGACCAAATGGACACTTCTGTGCTGCCTCCGAGCGACACTAGCTCCGCTTGCGGCGCGACGAGGCGGATTCGATCGGGCAGTGTCACCGGAATCCAATCACCACTGAGCATGACCAAACGCAGCGACGAAAGAACGCGATTTCCCTCGAAAAAAGTGACCAGCATTTCCATCAACGCCGGAACGGAATTCCAAATCGTGATGTCATGGCGGTCGATCAAATTCGCCCATTTCGCAGGATCACGAGACTCCGATGGCGTTGGCAGGACGATCGCACCGCCGGCTCCCCACATCCCGAACAGATCAAAAACCGACAAGTCGAACCCGAGCGACGAGAGCGCGAGGGCTCGATCCGATTGACCGACTTGAAGACGGACATTGATATCACGAACGGTGTTGACCGGCCCTCGGTGATTCAACATCACCCCTTTGGGCTTGCCCGTCGATCCGGACGTGAACAGCACATACGCCAACGATTCGGCGGCCACGTTTGGCAACTTCACCGTCCCGGTTGCGGAGGACTCTCCGTCGATCGCAATCGTGCATAACCGGGGGATCTCTTCAATGATCGCCGCGTCGAGTTCGCCAACGAGAAAGCGTGCTTCGGCCTGCCGCAGAAAAAACAGAATTCGATCGCGTGGGAAATCCGGGTTGATCGGCAGGTAAGCCGCTCCCGCCTTCAAAATACCGAGAATTCCGATGTAGGCGTTCGGCGTCCCGTCGAGAACCACACCGACGACTTCTTCGGGGGCCACTCCTGATTCGATCAGCCGCTCGGCAACTCGTGTCGACTGAGTGTGGAGTTCTCCATAGGAAAGCGACTTGTCGTCAAAGATCACCGCCGGCGCGTCAGGCGTTTTCTCGGCCTGCCGCACGAACAACTCATGCAGGCATGGATCATCCGCCCACGGTTCGCTCGTTTGATTCCAGCGTTCCACCAGTTTGTCTTGTTCATCCGGTGTCAAACGCTGACATCGCGCGAGGACATCTTTCGAATGCGGCATCATCGCCTTTTCGCGCTTGCGCCGCGGCACATCGACACTCGGATGTCGATGCTGTACTGAGAACAGATGATTCCCTCTCTGGCTGCTGCGGATTTCCTCGCCACCGAGATCCATTATAGCCACCGGAAGGAGAGTAAACGCGTCGCTGCGTTAACGAATCGAAATCCCTTCCATAGCGGTTCCTTCTTGGTGCGTACCAGTTTGGCCGGCTCTGCCCGATAGATCGTTCGCAACTGCGCAAGGATCGCCGTGAGCACGCTCAGGAAGACCGCGGCGGTAAAGCCCATGACCAGCGTCATTGCGACCTTCGGACTCGACGGGATCTTCGACTGGCTCGGCATCTGCAGCACGGTGAGGTTCGACAGGCTTTCTTGGCTCAACGCTTGATCCATGCGTGCCAACTCGGATCGTCGTGCATAGTCCTGGTAACTCGCTCGCGCCAAATCCAATCGTCGCGAGATCTGAGCCAACTCGATTTCGTTTTGGTTGATCGCCTTCAGTTCGCTCTTGGCGTCGGCGATTTGCTGGGCAAGGATTTCTTGTTTGGCGTTGAGCGACGCGGCGATCGCACGCTGGTTGAGCAATTCCGCTTCCATTTCCCGACGTGACTCGTTGACGCCCATCGTGACCTGCGTCAAACGGTTTTCCGAATCGAGTGTTTCTTGAGCGGCCGCGATTTGGGCTCGCATTTGGCGAACCTTCGGGTGCGTCGGTTGGTAGCGTGACAGGTACTCGCTCTCGTTCAACTGCAACGAGTAGAGTTGTTCTCGCATCCCTTCGGCGGCGCTACTGGGCAGGCCTGTCGTCTCGGCCAATCGGACTTGTCGAGGTTGCTGCGCGACCATGCGTTCGCGAGATTCGATTTCGCCTTCGACGGCTTCGATTTGGGCGATCGTATCGAGCCAAGCGTCCTCGAGCGACGCGATTTGGGCGATCTTGACCTGGCGATGTTGGCTCAGTTCCGAGACACCGCTTTCGTTTTTGAAGTCGACGAGTTCTTGTTCGAGGCGTGCAACCTCGCCCGCGATCTTCTCGGTTTGCGCGGTGAAGAATTTGTTGGACCCTTCGGACTGGTGAATCCGCACGTGAGCGTCCACCGACGAATCGATCACTTGGTCGAGCACCTCGGCGGCGAGTTCCGGGCTGATCGTTTCGTATCGCAGTCCGATGATCGCGGTCGAACGCGGGTTGTAGATCTCGAGACCCTTTTCGAGTTTCTCGATCGCTTCATCGCGTGGGCTGTCGACGTAGACCGGGCTGAGTTTCTTCAGTTCGCCGAGTTGGATCGGCATCCATCCCGGTTCATCGTTGTCTGTTTCTTCGAGGATCTTTTCAACACCGACCGCGTCGACGACCTCTTCGAGAACGCCGCGGCTTTGCATCAGCGATTGAACGGAGTAGATCTCCTTTTCGCGTCCTTCTTGCACCGCAATGGTTTGACCCACCGTGGCGGTCGGATCGAGACCCACGGTTTCCTTCCCGAGGCGAACGAACATCTTCGCCTCGGAAGTGAACTTCAGCTTCGCAACTTTCAGCAGTCCCACCGTGCCGAGCATCACCAACGAAAAGACGATCAACATCTTTCCACGGTTCTGCCAAACGGCTTGCGTGAGGTCGAGAGTTTTCTCGGGGGTCGGTTTTTCAGTGATCGGATTGTTGGTAGTCATGATACTGTCATTCCTAAAGGGTCACCGATGATAACGGGGCTTTGACTTGGGGAGTCCGCGGACTGCGAACCGTTGGCCGAGTTATCACAATGAGGTTGATGGCGTCGGTGCCCGTCGAACTTGGCCCACTCGGCCTCAATAAAGTCCGACAATTCCTTGCGAAAACGCTCGGGCCGGAACCCTTCGGCGTGCCGCCTGATTTGAGGTAAGTCGAATTGCCCTGCTTGGCTTTCGAACGTGTCTACTGCCGCAGCAATGCTCTGGGGAGTTTGCTCGGCGAAGAAGCATCCGGTAACTCCATCGATCACGGTCTCTAAACTGCCTCCGCGGCCGTACGCGATCACCGGTGTTGCACACGCTTGGGCTTCGACCGGTGTGATCCCGAAGTCTTCTTCGGCGGCAAAGACGAACGCTTTCGCGTTCTGCATCAGTTTGCTCATCCGGTCGTGCTGCAGGTATCCGAGCAACTCAACATTGGGAGGGCAGTTCGCTTTCAATGATTTGAACATCGGTCCGTCGCCCACGACGACGAGTTTTCGATGTGGCATCAATCGAAACGCTTCGACGACGAGGTCAACTCGTTTGTAGGGGACCAATCGCGATGCCGCGATGTAGTAGTCTTCCTTCTCATAGGTCGGCTCAAACGCATCGACATCAACGGGAGGATGGATCACCGTTGCTTCGCGACCGTAACACTTTTGAATGCGTCGGGCGATGAAGTGGCTGTTAGCGACGTAGGCATCCACGCGGCTCGATGAAACCTTGTCCCACAATCGGATGTAGTGCAGCATCGCTCGAGTCACCATGCTGCGAATGCCCCAGGTCAGGTTCGATTCGCGAAGGTACTGTGCCTGGAAGTCCCACGCGTAACGGATCGGCGTGTGCACGTAACTGACGTGCAATTGATCAGGACCGCAGATCACTCCTTTGGCGACGGCATGATTGGACGACAACACCACGTCGTAACCGCTCAGGTCCCATTGCTCGACCGCCATCGGCATCAATGGGAGGTAGTGCCGTAGCAGCTTTTTGAGGAACGGTAGTTTTTGAATGAAGGTGGTGTGTGGTGTTCTTCCCTGCAGGAATTCCCGCTCGTCATCAGGCAGGATATCCGCGACGGCGAACAGGTCCGCCTTCGGATACTCATGCAGCATTTGTTCCACCACGCGTTCAGAACCCGCGTAGGTGGTCAGCCATTCATGAATGATTGCAACGTTTTTCATGACCTACTGCGGAGTCGCTTCTAAAGGTGTAACAATTCGATTGAGACATTGTGATTCGTTTCCCGCCATTTGCCCAATTACTTCGAGCACTTTGGCGGAGGTCGCCTCCCAACTGAAATCTGCGGCGCGTTTCTGACCCGCCGCGATCAGGCTTTCCTGGAGTGTTTGATCGCCGAGCAACCGTTCGATTCCCTCGGCGATGCTGTCCGGGTTGGTTTCCACTAAGACAGCCGCACCGCCAGCAATTTCCGGCAGCGACGTCACGTTGCTGCAAACCACCGGCGTACCACAGGCCATCGATTCGATTACCGGCAGACCGAAACCTTCGTACTCCGATGCCAACACGGTGGCCATCGCTCCGCGATACACGCAGGCGAGTTCTTCGTCGGAGACCGAACCGAGAAAGTGCACGTGCTCGGTGAGCCCGAGTTCATTGATCGTTGCGAGTGTGTGCTCTTCCGCCTTGCCGATGATTTCTAAATGCACGTCGATGCGTCTTCGCACTTGTGCGAGTGCGTATAGCAAACCGGTGACGTTCTTGTGTGCCTTTTGATTGCCGACGTATAGCAAATAGTCGTACCCCGTCTCTCGTCGCTCGCCGTCAACTTGGAAAGCGGAGCCGACGCCGTTGTAGACGACGCCGACGTGCGAGGGACTGACTCCCGCCCACTGCACGATTTCCTGTTTCGAGTACTCCGAAACCGTCAAAACCTTGTAGGCTTTGCGGACCGCGGGACGGATCACGTGTTGATAGTACAACCGTTTTGCGACGGAGGATTCGGCCGGGTAATTGATGTGAATCAGATCGTGAATGGTAAAGACAAATGGGCGTTTGGAGGAAACCAGCCACGAGAGCGGCGCGTTGTAACTCGGCGAGAAAAACGCGGTGTCGTGTTTCCAAATGGCCCGAGCCAATCGCAGGCAATCCAACGGGCTCGTCGGCTTGCCACCGATCTCGGACCGGTTCAGGCAAGGCAAGCGGTTGTTCAGTTCGGTGGCGAAGCGGCCAATCCCATGGGCCCCCATCCAACGCGAATCAAAAAGAATGTTAGGTTGTTTTGTCATGCCGCGGCCTCCGCATTCGGTGTCGCCAAACGGGTTTTGGGTGTTGCCCACGACGCAGCCCCGGCGGCAGCGAGAACCGCCAATATCATGAACGTGAATGAACCTGCCGAGAAGTAATACGTCCGCCAAAGTTCAAAGAAGCCATACAGCACGATGCACCCGATCAAGCACAGCAGATTGTCCGAACGCCAGAAGTAACTGCCGACCGTTGCCATGACGAACGTCGACCAGGCAATCACGGGAAACGCCCAGAACCCCAGGTGACCGTACATGTCGACGAACGCGGAGTTCGTTGTCAACGTTTCGCTGATGTCGACGTCATGCAAATACCACTGTGCCGCGACGCCGCCGGAATTGTCTTCCGCCTTCAGGTGTGCCGGGTGCAGGAACGTGGGCGTCACGTATGCAACCACGTTGGATAGCGAGCCTCGCGGAGGTTGGTGTGCCGCGATCCTGGCAACGCCCATGCTGGCTTGCACGGGAGCACCGACGTATCGCTGGATCTCCAAAAACGTCATCGCGACCGGATTGCGAACGCCGAAGTAGTCGCGGTAACTGCCCGCACTACGGACCCATGTCAACGTAACGATCAACATTGCCAACACGAGCCCGGTGATGCCGAGCGTCCGAGTGCTGATCCGACCGATGTCTTTGAATCGAATGGCCAGACCACCGGAAAAGATCACCGCTTGCAAAATCAAGATTCGGGCGGAAATCGCGGCCGCGGCGAGCAACAGCACCAAATTCATCGCATCCAATCGAGTCAGCTTCCTTTGGAACACGATCCGGTACATCGCGTAACCGCCGACGAGCGACGACGTATAGCGGAGCGAGTACAGCAGGTTGTAGTTCTCATACAACGCGTCTTTGAGCAAATTGAACTGCTGCGTCCGGACCAGTTCGATCAGCGACGGACCCGCCCGCAACGCCGCCAACCACGCACTCACCACGCCGACAAAAGCGAGCGTAGACAGGGCGAGATAAAACGTACGTGGCTCGATCGCGTCTTGGGACATGATCGTCATCCGAGGAATCTCGAGAGCCAACCGTTGCCCGATCCAGGCACAGATGCAGATGCACGCGTACCAACTCGTCAGGATTCCCAGGTTGGAAAACGTGATCTCTTCGCGAACGATGTATCCCGACGCGCCTTCCATGGAAGGGCACAACCACAGCACGATCCCCATGATCAGGAACGGCATGAACACCAAACTCGGTTGCCAAATCACAGTCGCGATTCGAGCCACCCAGTTGGGTCGTTCAGGTTCGTCGGGCATTTTTGCGAATGCCGCGGATGTGGGAACTGACGTGGAAATGGTACTTCTGTGATCGGAGGATTCTGACGAAAAATGTCACCGTCGTCCTGACGATCAGGCAGTTCCTGTCTACCGGCGATGGGTAGCGTGTCACTGCATCATCAGCGACGAACCCGCGTCATCCGAGCCGCGGTCTTGTTTCCATTCATGTTAATTAGGAAGGAAAAAATCCGTGACGTCCATTCCTTCCTATTTAGTCCACTTCTGTGCAGTCATGCGGGCTATGTCCGGCAAAGATCGCAAAACCCGCAGATCGAGAATGGTCCACACACCGACCGACCATCGGGCATACAAACAAAAGCCAATGCATTGCAACGAGATGATCGATGCACAGGCGATCGCCAGCCCCACAATCCCGAAGGTGGATGTCAGCATCACGCCGGCAACCAACAACACGATCGAGGTGACGACGTTGATCCACAACGCTTTCATGTGTTCGCCCGACATCATCAGCGTCAACTCCGCAGCGCCGGCGGAAACGAAAACGATCTGACCCAAACACAGAATCCGCAACACCGTGGCACCCTCGGCATAGTACGAACCAAAAATGAACGCCGTGATTTGTGCGGGGAAGACAATCAGTGGGATGCAAACCGCGAACGCCGCGATCGCAGCCAACGTCGCCGCGAAACGCAGGATCCGCTGGAGCTCGTCGACCCGACCTTGAGCACGTAGCTCCGCGATCGATGCAATCACTGTTAGGTTTACCAACTGCATCGGCATTCCGATCAACAGCATCAATCGCCGCGCCGCGCCGTAAAGGGCGAGTTCATCGTGGTCGACAATCGCACCGCCGATCCAAATGTCTGCCTGGCCGGTGATGTACGACAAACTCTGTGCCAGCATCAGCGGCAAACACGCCAGCAGCAGCACCGACATCGGGAGTGCTTCCGACGGTTGATCATCGATCGCGATCTCTCGCAAACGCGCTTTTCCAACCCGATATAAAATCATGATCGCGATCGGAGTCAGCAAACAGAGTGAAATTGCGCAAAACAACATCACCTGCTTCAAGCTCAGGGGAGCGAACAAACTCAACCCGACCGCCAACCCGATGAACAGCAGGTTGCAAAGCGGGCCGCCGAATTGTCCGGTCAGCAAGATCGAGAAACGCGAATCGTGAAAACTACGCAGCAGGCTCGCACACAGTTGAATCGCCGCGGCGCCGAACACGCTCACCGCGACCAACGGTGCAATGACTTCGAGATGTTTGAGCCCGAACAATGGTTCGCCGGCAAAATACAAAAAGCCCATCGTCAGGATACTGCCCAACGTGATGGCAACCGCAGCGAACTTGGCCCCCTGTCGCAACGCGGTCTTCGCGCCCTCGGCGTCACCGACACCGATTCGCTCGGATACGAAACGGACCAATCCCGTGTGCGTTCCGAACATCGCCACGATGGCAGCAAACGTGATGATGCTGCCGAGAACGAAGAAAACACCCACGTCCGCCGGCGGTAACACTCGCACCAAAACGATATTCAAACCGATTGCGGTGGCGATCCCTAGAACTCGTCCACCGACAACCCAAACACTCTCGCGGAACAGTCGCTTCTGCGTCCCTTGGGACCCTTGTTTCTCGGACGATTCCGAAACCTCAGCCTCGACCGGGCTGTCCGCCGATGTCATCGACGGCTGAGAGGAAACGGGAACCGAGACAGCGACATCTGCGGTCGATGCGTTGAGTTGCTTCACACTCATCCGCCTAAAATGCCCCTTCTCTGAGCAGGACCACGCGGATGGTCGATAATAGAATGCAGAAATCCAGCCACGGCGACCAGTTTCGCACGTAGTACCCGTCCAACTGCACGCGTTCTTCGTAGGTCGTGTTATTGCGTCCCGATACCTGCCACAACCCGGTGATGCCCGGACGCACACGCAGGTACAAACCGAAACAATCGCCGTATCGGTCAACTTCCGCCTGCACGATCGGACGCGGCCCGACCAAACTCATCTCGCCGGTCAGAACGTTCCAAACTTGCGGTAGTTCATCCAAACTCGTTTTACGTAGGAATCGTCCCACCAACGTCACTCGAGGGTCTTTCTTCAGTTTGTGATCGCGTTCCCATTCTTCGCGAAGCTCTTCATGCTTTTGAAGGTACTCTTCCAGGATCGCGTCCGCGTTGGGAACCATCGTGCGAAATTTCCACGCTTTGAATGGTTTGCCGTGAAGACCCAAACGCTGTTGAGCGTAGAAGACCGGGCCACGCGAAGTCAGCTTGACAACCACAGCCAGCAAAACCATTAAAGGGGCACACATCACAATGACGGCTAGTGTCAAGGCGATGTCCACGACTCGTTTAGAGATTCGAGGAAGCGGCATCAACAAACGTTCTTTCAAACGCAGTCCAGGGAAACCGCCACAATCGGTCGCCCCGGTCCATAAACTCGGCAGTCCGGCCAAGTCCGGCACGACCAACGTGTGCGGGATCATCCCCGCGTAGTCGTCGACCAGTTTCAATATTTCTTCTCGCGGACGATCGGGCATCGCCACAACGCACCACGTCACGCCGAACTCCCGAACGAGATCCGGCACTTCCGATGTGCGTCCGAGGTATCCCTGCGAGGCAGCCTCACTGCGAATCGAATCGTCAACAATTCCGATCGGCCGCAATCCCCACGTCGGGTTGTCCCGTAGCGACTCGTAAATGGATACGCCCGTTTCACCGGCGCCGAAGATCACCGTCGGGGCTCCCCACCAACTCGTCTTTGCGAGCAACCACCGCGCCATTCCTCGCGACACTGGCATGCTAACCAACAGGGTCATCCACACCACGGCCACATGCAGTAGTGCCCACGGGTCACGGGCGTGCAACAACGTCGCCGCCGCAAACGCCGACATCACGACGCTCACGACCATGGTTGTTTGGCGAATCTCAACCGCGGGTGTGATTCCGATTCCGGGATACAAACCCAACATCACAAACGATGCGAACATCACGCCGGCAGACAGCCAGTACATCATGACCGGATCGAAACCGGTCCCCAAACCACAAACGGTGAATGCCAAACCCATCGCCAATGCCAATGTGGCTCCGTCGGCGAGGATCATGACGGCGTATGTTGCGAGTTGTCGCAGGCTATGCCGAGCCGATTCGACCGCATCGCGTTCGCTCGGTGCTCGCACCTGCAAAACGCCATCGGGTGAATTCGAGTTCGGTAGAACAATGTCTCGACGATCGAGTAAACGAGTTACGGACAAAGGTTGTGGAAGACGCATGGAAGACTTTTCCGGCTCTGAGATAATGCTGGGAACGTCCTGGGAGAAATGAGACGCCGCAGGAATCAGGTAGAAAAGCCCTCCTCTCCCGCAGCGTCAGCCCACATTACTCAGTGATTCCGCAAAATCTATTCAAAATTTAGTGGACGTTTTTGCATCAGTACTTTTGGGATCAGTGTGTTGTCGCGGTTTTGATGATGCCGCTTCCACGCTATGGTGCCTGCACAGACAATGCGCTGCGTTTATGGAAACGCAATCGCCTGCGCAAGAATTGGGCGGATGCGTCAAAAAACGCGGAAAAATGCCGTTTTTTCATTTCTGAGGACGACATTTGCCTACCGAGGCGGTTGGACCAAGTGTCCCGTGATCTGAAATCCTGATCTCGCGAGACGGCTCGTCCCTACAATCCGTACAACCAGCAGCCTCCGAACCCAAAATCGGATCGTCGATTGCCCGCACCCTATAAACAAGGTGTAATCGAGAGCGAAAACGCGTCGCAATCAAACCTGATGGAGAGCAAATAATGACAGAGCGTGCGGTACTGGCGGGCGGGTGTTTCTGGGGAATGCAGGACCTGATCCGCAAAATGGACGGAGTCGAATCGACACGAGTCGGATACACCGGTGGAGATGTGCCCAATGCGACCTATCGCAATCACGGCACGCACGCCGAAGCGATCGAAATCATGTTCGATCCGGACAAAGTCTCCTACCGGAAACTGCTCGAGTTCTTCTTCCAGATCCACGACCCGACCACTCCGAATCGCCAGGGGAATGACCGGGGAGCGTCGTACCGATCGGCTATCTATTACGTCGATGAAAACCAAAGGCAAGTCGCGATGGACACCATCGCGGATGTCGAGGCGTCTGGATTGTGGCCGGGCAAAGTGGTCACCGAAGTCGAACCGGTGAGTGATTTTTGGGAAGCCGAACCGGAGCACCAGGACTATCTCGAGCGTTTTCCCAACGGCTACACCTGCCACTTCGCGCGGCCCGATTGGGTGCTGCCCCATCGCGGTGCCGTGAACAAGTAAACGCGAGCCAACTGAATCGCGACGATCCGCGGGCCGATCCAAACACGCGGCCTACCGGATCGGAAGAGGCATCTCAACCCGAGCGACACGCAGATCTATCGGAGCGACATGCGAACCTGCGTGCCGTCGGCTGGTTTGGTCGACACGCCGGCTCGCGCGGGATTCTCCGTTTGAGCGGATTCGAAGCGAAACGTTTTCACCAAAGCTCCTACGGTGAGTCCCACCTCTAACTCGCCAAGGTGTTTCCCGGGACAAACGCGCGGGCCGTGGCCGAAACCGAAGTGCAAGATCTCTTTGGACGAACGTCCCGATTCAGCCAAAACACGCCAACGGTCTGGTTCGAAAGCGATTGCCGGGTAACCACTTTGCTGCACACCCCAATGGTCCTCGTGCCGGTTCGCGTGCCAGACATCGAGCAACAGATGCGTGCCGTCGGGAATCATCAGTCGCCTTCCGTCATTGGCTTTCACCCAGGTGTCCGTGGTTGCCCGTCGCGGCAAGAAATACAGCGACGGTGTCAGACGCAGTGTCTCGTCGAGGACCGCACGCAAGTAGGACGCTTCGGCGAGAACCTCGGGGGTGTAGACGTCGATGTCTTTCACTTCCTCGTAAACCCGCTCCTGAGCGTCTGGGTTTCTCGCCAAGTGCGAGATCGCCCACGTCGCATAGGAAGTCGTCGCCTCCAACGCCCCCGCCAAGAAAACCTTGAGATTGCTGACGAGCTTTTCATCCGGGGCGGCTGATTTGAATTGGTTCCACAACGCCCTGCCTTCGCATCGCGGGGCCAACACCAACTGTGTCAACTCCTCGAACGCGGCGTCGTCCTGTTTGGCGTTGGTGATGCGCTGATTCCAACTGGGGAAACGCCTCCAAGGAATCCCTAATCGGTTTTTCACCGTATCGGAAACGATATGGTCAATGACCCGCTCGAGCGCCGGGACGAATCGCTCACGAAGCTCGCGATAACCAATCTCTGCGCCGAAGAAATTATTCGCGAGCATCTCGAGCATGACCACCTTCACCTCAGGCTCGAGCCGCATTTCCACGGCTTGTTTTCCGCTCTGACGAAGATGTTGCCGCAGGACATCCACACGATCTCCCACGGTCACACGAAACGTCTGCGAAAACTCACCAAACCGTTCGGGTTGAAAGAGTGTCGTTTTCCCAAACGGACAGGCGGCGATTCGACGTTGCTTCTTCCACTCGGCACCATTGGAATATAGCAACGTGTCGGTCCCGGTCGCGCGTGCGATACCAACCGAAGGCAGCGTGTCGCGATCGAATTGTCCTTCCCGGTCGCCCGTCGCCGTTGCGATGGACCGGATCAACCCCGGATCGCGTGTCACAAAAACCGGGGCAAACCCGGGCACGTCGAGATAGCGGTTGTGGCGTCCGGTGCCGTCCTCAGCGTCGGCGTTCCAGAAATAAGTTTCCAGAATCTGAATCGGGTCGTGAAAATTCCAACGATGAGGAAACGGTTGGGTCGGCCGACCCGATCGAGGAGCGATCAAAGGCACACGGCTCGGTACGATATCGCCATCAAATGGATTGATGTGAAAGAGCTGTTTGGGAAGCCGCGAGATTCTGCGATAGCCGGGAATGCGATCTCGCATCGTTTTAGTCACACTGCAAAAGTCAGAACGAAAGACGGGCAAAGCGACGGCCTGCGGAGTCGTTTCGGCACGGCCATCACCGATGATTCTAACAGGTGACGATTGTCGGATCGGGGCGACACCTTCGGAACTGGCGTGCAATATCATTCGCAATGTCGGGGGCAATCACTCCATCAAGAGAAACTGTCTTTTGCAGCAACCGTCAATATGCGAGCAGGCCTGCTATTGATGCGAGATCTCGTCTTGAATCTGCTTGGCGGATTCGGGCAGTTGCTTGATTTTGGGGCGACGCCGTTTGCGAACTTTTTCCGGCACCATGCTCCGCATCGATTCGAGTTTGCCGAAACACAGCAAGCGGTCGTTCGGTTCGAGCGTTCGTTTCAACCGTGGGTTCGGGATCACCGTGGTGCCGCGGTACAATGTCAGAACATTGATGTCCTGTTCAGGCAACCCTGATTCATCGATCGTTTTGCCAACCACTTCTGACCCGTCGCGAATATGGATCTCGGTAACGCCGTATCCACTGCTGACCGTCAAGCGTTGGCGTACGTCAACCTCGGGGAAATCGACCTGAGCGATCATGTAGTCGATGATGGCACCGGCGATGTCCAGTTTCGTGCAGGTCTCGATCCCTTCGAGCCCCGGCGATGAGTTGATCTCCATCACCTGCGGGCCGTCCTTCGCTTCGAGCATATCGACGCCGGCAACACGCAGTCCCATGATCTGCGCCGCACGCACCGCCGTTTCGGCGTAAACAGGAGGCAGGTCGATCGATTCGGTCACGCCGCCCCGGTGCACGTTGCTGCGAAATTCGGTTCCAACGGCGACCCGCCGCATCGCCGCGACAACACGATCCCCGACCACGAACGCGCGGATGTCGCGTCCCTTGCTTTCGGAAACAAACCGTTGGACGAGGACGTTCTGCCGCGTGCTGTGCAGTGTTTCGATGATCGCTTCGGCGACCTTCACCGACTCTGCCAAGATCACGCCGACGCCCTGCGTGCCTTCGAGTAGTTTGATGACGACCGGCGCACCGCCGACTCGTTCGATTGCCGGCAAGATGTCCTTGCGGTCGCGCACGAACGTGGTCTGCGGAATACCAATTTGATGCCGGCTGAGAATTTGCAGGCTGCGGAGTTTGTCACGCGAGTTGGTGATGCCGGCCGAGGAACAGGCGCTGAACGTATCCATCTGTTCGAATTGCCGAACAACGGCGGTGCCGAAGTAAGTAATCGACGCACCGATCCGCGGCAGGATCGCGTCGTAATCGCCGAGATGTTTGCTGCGGTAATAAAGGTCCGGTTCGCCTTGCTCGAGGTCGATCGCGAACTTCAGCGTGTTGAGTACCTTCGCGTCCGCGCCACGTTGCTGTGCCGCTTCGAGCAAACGACGCGTCGAGTAGCACTTCGGACTGCAGGAGAGAATTGCTAGCTTCATTGGTCTTTCTTTGTATTGAGCGATGTCTTTGTAGGGGACGGTAGCAGCGGGACAGTGGCCGCGGGGCGATGGCAGCAGGACAGAGCAAAACGCGGGCGACCGAAATGACCGCGATCATTCTGGTTGGATACCCAGCTGGAAACTCAACGTTCGGTCGGCGTTCGTCGCGATTAACACGCGACACCGCTGTTCAACTCCCGACGTCGAATCGATTCACCAACGTGTTCGGAAAGCTTTATCGTAGGCGGGGGGATTCGATGATAGGTGTCTACCGCCCTAATTCGGTCGGCGTTTTTTTCGTCGGTGACGTCCGGCCAGGAACGAGGCGCCGGGGTCAACCAAGAAATGATTGCGAATCGCCTCGCGCCCGACCAACATCCGAAAACCCATCGTATCGCGGTTTGCCAGCGTCAAATCGACAAGAGCGCTCCGCTGCAGGATTTCCAGACGAGTTCGAATCACAATCCGCTCGGAAACATCGCCGTTACTGCTACGCACGTGTCGCCGTTCGAGGATGGGGACATCCGCGTTGACAGCAACGTCGTCCCGGTTTTGAACCGGATGGATCGAAAACCGCACCCGCTCGACATCGTCCTGCATGTACGTTTCGACATCGAACGCATGAATGGAACTGGAACGTGCCCCCGTGTCGATCTTGGCTTTGACCTGCCGCACGGTCAGGTCGGGCATCCCAACCCATTCACGCCAACCGATGATAAACATCGGTTCGGCGTTGAGGCTGAGAGGATCATCCTTGGCGGGATCGTCCATAACGTTTAACTCACATGACAAAGTACGGTTCGACCGATGGCGGTCATCCCATCCGTGCGGACTCTATTGGAGCGTCACTTACGCGGTGTGGATCGCACGGTCGTCGACGTCCATCGCCGCTTCGTGCACCGCCTCGGCGAGTGTCGGGTGAGCGTGACAGGTACGAGCGATGTCCTCGCTGCTGGCACCGTATTCCATCGCTGATGCCGCTTCGGCGATCAAATCGCCTGCCCGCGGTGCAATGATGTGAACACCGAGAACCCGGTCGGTCTCCGCATCGGCGAGGATTTTGACCCGTCCATCGGTATCGCCCAACGTGCGTGCACGGCCGTTGGCTCCAAAGGGACACACGCCTTTTTTGTACTCGACGCCGGCTTCCTTGAGTTGTTCTTCGGTTTTGCCAACCATCGCGATCTCGGGGTGCGTGTAAACGATCGCCGGGATGACGTCGTAATTCATCTCGCTGGCGATTCCCGCCATCCGCTCGACGCAGACCACACCCTCTTCCATCGCCTTGTGAGCGAGCATCGCGCCGCCGATGCAGTCACCCACCGAATAGATTCCCGGAACGCTCGTTTCGAAATTCTCGTTGACTTCGATGAACCCACGTTTGTCCGTTTGGACACCCGCCGCGGCGAGTCCCAAGTCATCCGTCGCGGGCGCCCGCCCGGTCGCGAGCAACACGCGGTCGCAATAGATCGGATCACCGCCTTTGACTTCAACGGTGCACGGTTTGGACTGCGATGTGTCGACCCGCGCCGATTCAACCATCGTCCCCGTACGCATCTCGATGCCCTGTTTCTTCAGTGCACGAGCGGCGAGGTTGCCGAGTTCTTTGTCGAGACCGGGCAGAACACGATCGAACGCCTCAAGGACAATCACCTTGCCGCCAAGACGGTTCCAAACACTGCCGAGTTCCAACCCGATGTAACCACCACCGATCACAACGAGTACTTCTGGCACTTCGGGGAACGCCAACGCCGTCGTGCTGTTGCCGATCCGGTCTCCGTCCTCTTCGACCGACGGCAGACGTGCCGGGACGCTGCCGGGACAGAGCAGGATTTGGTCGGCCTCGACAACGGTCGGTTGGTCGTCGGCGGCACCTTCGGTCGGCGAGATTTCGACCGACTCGGAGTCACGTAATTTGCCTCGGCCGTGATACGCCGTCACGCCTCGCTTCTTGAAAAGCATGTCGATGCCGCCGGTCAGCGTGTCAACGATTTTCTTCTTGCGTGCCATCATCACATCGAGTTTGACTTCGACGTCGCCGACCATCACCCCGTGTTCGCTGAAGCGATGTTTGGCTTCCTCGTACAGGTGGCTGGATTCCAACAACGCTTTGCTGGGGATGCACCCGACACGAACGCAGGTGCCTCCAAAACGCGGGTTTTCGTCGATGCAAGCGACATCAATGCCGAGCTGGGCAGCCCGAATCGCGGCAACATAACCTGCGGGACCGCCTCCCAAGACGACGAGTTCGTGGCGAGCCGTTTTTGACATGCGAGTGTTTTCTGGATTTGGAGAGCACGAGGGTAAATTCAGCGGCGAAAAACAATGTCCCTGGTTTCCGCAGACGTTGTCTTTTCGGGAACCGGACGGTGTCTTTTCGGGAACATTGTCCAGGATCACCAACCCCTTGTCGACTCCACTGCGTCAACCGCGGCCGCCGATTTTCGCTCCCCGGCAGGCGTCCGCTGCGGCAAAATATTTCGCCAACAGAAACGTGCCGACAGCACGATCTGAAACGCTCCCCCGCGCATAGTTCAGGACGCAAGCCAGGGAAAATGTGCGGCGCCGTGCAACGTGTCCCGCATCAAGAAGATTTGCGGGAGAGTCAGCCGTCGACGGCCGGACGACTTTCCCGCGGCGATTCACCCCGCTCGCGGCTCTTATGATTGCTCGCGGCTCGTATGATTGCTCACGGCGAACGAGCTAGCTGGCGGCCAGTGAGATGCTGGCGGCGAATGGAACTGCCCGCGGCAATTCACACCGATCCGACCACTTCCGACCACTTCGCTCTCGCGAGTTCGGTGGCTACTCGCTGGCGAGTGCCCCGTCGAGGGCGACCGTGTCGGCGAAGTCATACGGGTGGAAGACCCGAGCGATTCGCTGGGCCAACATGCCGAGAAACAGCTTGCGGAACTTCGGCTCGGTCGTTTCGCTGGTGTACTGGCCTGCGTTGACCGGGTACGTGAATTCGTCGATCTCCTTGCGGAAAACGACTTTTTCTTGCTCGATGTCGTACACGATTAACTGCACACCCGCTCGGCCGCGATACAGCGTCGCGCCGTCGCGAAGCCGCATGTCGGTCAGCTCGATCGCGAGTAACTTCTCCGCCTTGATGCTCTTACCAATCTCGAGGTAGTCAATATTGTCCCACCCGTGCGTGTCGCGCCATTGCTGGACCGCGTCCTCGTGCACCAGAGTCAACCCTTTGACTTCCATCGACAGGATGTCGCGAACGCGGCGGTTGAGCAGCCGGGAGGCGATGTCGTCGCTGTAATGGCTTTGGTCCGTCATGGTGACGACGGCCACCTTGGAATCCTTCAACGCATCACATTCGGCAGGGATGCGATCCGCACCGACCGCGTGCATCAGATTGCTGACGATCCCCAAGCAACCCGTCTGCGTCACCAACCCAAACCCGAACACGATTCCCAACAGCACCGCCGTCACGAGTCGATTCCGTTTTCGATTCTCGGCGACACGCGAAGGGGGGGACATCGGAGCGGGTTCCGGTGAAACGGATCGCGAGGGAAGAGGTGTCGAATTCATGGCACCAACGGCATCAAAAAAGCGGAGGACGGCACGTGAAAAAAGCGTCGATTTGCTGTGTTACGCATTTTTCATCCCCGATTTCCACCCCAGTTCCCAGGAGAGACCGGAACTCGATCCAAAAAACGACCCAACTCACCCCAGAATCCTCCCCCACGGCCTTGACGCCCCCGCCCCAGCCTCGATAAACTCCCGCCCTCACAAATCAATGTGACGGAACCCCAATTCCGAAAACCTCAGGGGGATTAGCTCAGTTGGGAGAGCGCCTGCATGGCATGCAGGAGGTCATCGGTTCAAGTCCGTTATCCTCCATCAATTCAAGCCCGTTATCACCGTGTTCAACGCAGTTTGACTCCGGTTTTAACGGGCTTTTTTCGTTTTCTGCGTGCTGGTTGCGGTGCCGGATTTCGTGCCGCTTTTGAGGCGAATCGTGCCGCATTTCGTGCCGCGCCCTCACCGCCATCTGCCGCCCACAGAAAGTCATCGTCGGTCACGAGGTTGTAGTGCTTGTCAGCCACCAGGGCCCCGATGCCATCTTTACCAGCGAGCAGGTCGACCGCATCATGAAACTGCTGGAAGATATCCGGTCAACGGCAGTGGCGGCGTGAGCGGGCTGTCGTGCATCGCCTAGACGAATCGCAGGAACAATAACTTCAACATACTAAACCTGAAATGCCTACTTCCCGCTTCGAAATCGATCTTCACGAGGAGTTTCCAACGCTTCAAAATGCTCCGATTGTCGAAGCCGTTCTTCAGTTCAACGCCCCACCATCAGTTCCATTTGAGCAGTTGGAATTGAAAGAAATGCTCGAGGGGGAATTCGCCGATTTCAAGCTACAACCCCAGATGCAACATGAGTCGAGATTTCGTGGGTCGCCAGATGGGAATGTCGAGATGCATCACAAATCCGACTGGGATGGATTCCGACTTAATTCGACAGACGGAAAGTACATCTGTCAGTGGAAACGCAATTCTCTGGTTTTCAGCCGCCTACAACCGTACGAAACGTGGCCGAAGCTGTTTGAAGCGGCCGAGCCGTTCTGGGGGGCCTATCGAGAGAAGGGAAAGCCGGAGATTATTGAGGGCATTGGAGTACGATTTATTTCACAAATTCCACTTAAAGAGAACGAGAAACCATCGAAATACGTAAAACAACTGCCGCCCCCACTGAAGGGAATGGGCTTGCTTGCCGATTCTTTCTTCCATCAAGATACAATCCCACTCAAAGGGTACCCGTACGAAGTCCGATTGATCAGAGCGATGCAGCCCGCTGCCGAAAGGACTGGCAGTAAGCGGGTATTGATCGTTGACATTGATGTTTCGACCACGCGTGCCGTCGCTTTCGGCCAACTCGATCACGCCTTGTCGGAAATGAGGTACATTAAGAACAAAGTGTTCTTCACTTACATGAAAGACGCTGACCAGCGATTCAAATAGAAGGCAAACATGACGACGATTTCTGGAGCCAGTAATGCCGCTCAGTTGCTCGACCGAACTCGGAGCGAGATTTTGCAGCGATGCAATAACGCGGTGACATTGTCTCGTAGTACCGCGACGGAGGCAATTTTTGAAGCCTGGCAGGCGACGAACGAGAGTTGGAAACTAGGCGATGACGAAAACGCCATCTCAGAAGAGGTGAGAGACACGGCGATTCAATTCGTCGAGAGTTTGCCCCTCGGATTTCCTTTACCCGAAGTTACCGCTGAACCAGATGGTCACATCAACTTGGAATGGTATCGGGAGCCTCGCCGAGTTGTGTCGGTAAGTATTGCGTCGAGCAATCGATTGTTTTGGGCTGCATTGATTGGCACTGAGTCTCCTCGGGGCACTGTGCGTTTCATCGATAGCATTCCGGTGATTTTGCTTGATCAAATCGCTCGAGTTTTTGAGGGATGATTGATCCCAGTAATGTTTTGCCAGTAGCGGACAACGAGCTATTGGCTCGCTTCATTGTTTACAGCAATGAGAAGCGAAAAGACGGCACTGTGAAGCACAAACTCTTCTTGCCTTACAAGCATGTGGAACTCTCGGTTAATCGACATCGGGAAGCTACCGATGAAGAAACATGGCATGCTGGTTTGGACGTCGCGGAAGAGCGTCAACGAACGCTTTATGGTCTCGCCAATATCCGAGCAAGCAGTTGCCGGATTGACAAATTGAGTGTTGTTCCCGATCCGATTCTTCCCAAGAATCCGAATCATGCAAACATCACTGGCTATCCCCACGCCAAAGAGGATCAAATGGCGATCGCTCAAGTTCTCGCGGCTTCCATTGAAGGAAAGTGGATCGCCGCTCCTGGCCAAGACGGCCCCGATGATGATAGTTGAGTCTTCCTATGCCACCAAGAACCGTGATTCGATGTCGGCCAGCATGGCGTACAGGTCGGCACCGTGTTCGGAGAACGGTTCGAGTTGTTCTTGCGAGCGAACGATCTTGGCTTCGTAGTCGTCCGCTTGGCGGTTGTAGCGTGTGACCTGTGCTTTCACGCCAGACATCTCGGCTTTCTCGTGATCGATGTCTGCCCAGCGTCGGTGATGCCAGATTTCCTTCTCGAGGTGCTCGCATTTGATCTGGGCTTTGTCGTAGCGTTCCCGCTGAGCCTCGCCACTCGCTTGCGGATCTCGTTGATCTCGTGCCGACGCGGGGGAAACGGCGTTATCGCGGCTTTGCGTTCGCCAACCAGTTGTTTGAGTTCCGCCCCGGCGCGATCGATCTACTTAGCCAGTTTGCGGTCTTCAAATTCCAAGGGGCAAGGGATAGTGGGTGTCACCATCTGAGATGGATTCTAGAATTGCGGGTGATCGAGTTGGTCGCGTTTGTCCAGTAGCATATCGTTCTTCTTGACTGTCGTCCGAAACCATATCCACCCGAGTTTGAGCAGCCATGACCATTGATCCAAAACAGCAGCGTTGGTCCGTTTGCGAACTCGATTATGGCGGAATGCCACTTTTCATGCGTGTCAACGAATCCGCCCGTGAGATGATTGGTCATCCGGACTACGGCATCAAACTTGGGTTTGCAGTTCAGATGGTGAATTCGAAAGACGCCAATGTTCCCGATGCTGCCGAGAATGAATCCTTGGCGGAGTTGGAAGACCGGATCATTGAAACGGTCTCGGAGGGGGCTGAAGGGATTCACGTGCTGACGTTGACCAACGCGGCGATGAAAGAGTTGGTGTTCTACATCAAAGAGGGAGCGGATATCGGGGCGATGCATGATTCATTGAAAGACTCGGATGCAACTCACGATGTCCAGTGCCAAGCCGTTTGGGATCACGATTGGGCGGCATTCACAGAATTCCTGCCAGAGAATGACGCCTAGCGACACGCAATCAGTCCAACGCTTCAGCAAAGGTGTCCGGTACGATCATGCCTTTGTCGCTCGAATGCTCCATGCCCCCTGCGGGAGCTGCTCGTCTAGCCAAGTCGCTTCTTGTGATGGCCAGTCGCAGCTTCCGATGCATCATTTGGTTTGGCATCCGACGCTTGGATAGCCCTCTGTAACGCCTTCCTCGGTTTAAAGTTGTGTCTGCTCCGAGGGGCAGTCGTTGGTGGCTGGCCTTGTTTGGGGCGGGGCTTGTTTGGGGCGGGGCGGTCCGAACCGGGGAGCGGATGTTTTGACGAATCTTTCGGATTCTTTGTCCCCGAATGTGCCGTTTGCGACAGTTGTAAGTGTCGGCAAATTTGGCTTACCCATGTTTGGACGTTGTGTTGGACACGAAGGCCCGCAAAGCATTTGAGATTCTGGCCCGTGAAAACTCACGGATGTTGACGGTGTATCTGCGTGGTCTGGTCCGAGACGAAGCGACTGTCGACGACCTGTTCCAGGAAACGCTGGTGGTTGCATGGCGGCGTCTGGATGAATGCGATCTAGATCGGCCGTTCGGGCCGTGGCTTCGGGGAATCGCGTCGCGGTTGGTACTCGCTCACTACCGCAAGCAAAAAACGGCTCCCGTGATGCTGCATGAAGAGGTGCTGCAGGTCGTTGATCGCCACTTTGAAAACATCAACCTGTTGGCGGGCGACACGTGGGACGACAAAGTGGCCGCGCTTCGTGAATGCATCGATGGGCTGCCCGAGCGGCAGAAGTCAGTGATCGGTGGCAGGTACTTTGATGGTCTGTCGGCCGTGGAGGTCGCCGAGCGACTCGAGCTGTCACTCGAAGCGTGCAAGAAGCGACTCCAGCGTGGCCGCGCGATGCTCGCCCATTGCTTGAGAACGAAGGGCGTTTTGTCAGCCTCGGAGGCGACGTCATGAACGAACCGATCAGCGATCGAATTTCACGATGGCTCGATGATGCGGATGAGAATTCGGCATGCGAAAGCGACATGTCTTCCCGCGAAGCAAGCGAGGGGGTTGCCGACTCAATCCTGATTCATGGACTGCTGGTGGATCTCGGGAGCCGCGATGACGAGGCTGAAGCCGAGCGAATCCATTCCGTGATGCAACGCATTGATGCAGTCAATGGTAGTGGCCGATACAACGAGCCCGTTCAACCCGCAACGAAAGGAACTCGTAGCCTCGTCCACTACGCCTCCGCCGCGTTAGTGGCGATTGCGACTGCGGTGATGGTGATGTTCGTTGCGTTCGGACCGCACCAAAGTGTTTCGGCGGCGATGGCTTCGCTCGAAAGGGTAGTGGAAGTAGCGGCCAAGCCGTTTGACCGCACCTACAAAGTTCACGTGGTCGAAGAATATCCGCGTGACAAGCGATCGCGAAATCGGACCAAGTCGGCAGGGGATCGGAAATCGCCGGAGCAAATCGACGGGGCAACGATCCATGTTCGCGGTGCGGACGAGTACGTGATGACCGTGTCGCTGAAGACGGGCGAGACAAGAACCTCGGGGTGCGACGGTCAGGTCAGTTGGGCGTTCCGTGAAAACGGCCCCGTCAATATTTCCACGGACCTGAATCGTTTCCGAGGCAGAATGCCGGGCAGCCAACAGGACATGCCTTTCCTGAACATTCACGCCAACCTGTCGCAATTGAAGCTCGGGTACGACGTTGAGCTGGCCAATGAACAGGAAACCGCCGACGACGGCACGTTGCTTTCACAACTCACCTGTGTTCGCAAATCCAGCGACGTTCGTGGTCCCAAGCAAGTGGAAGTCTGGTTCGACGCCGGCAATGGGACCGTTCACAAAATGTTGCTTGATGGTCTTCCGCGACGCCGGGGTGGTCCGAAAGCCGTGATGTTGGAGTTGGTGGATCTGTCCGATTTGCCTTCCGACTTCTTTTCCCATGACGCGCATCACGAACCCGGACGAAGAGTCAAACATGAATAACCGCCGCACTTATTCTTTCCTTCGCTGCATCTCGCCTTGGCATGAATCCACGTTTGAAAGAATCACGATGCATCACGCAAAGACGCAAGGAAACCCAGGTTTGATACGTACGTTTTTCATTTTTGCGTTTTGCGGCATGATGATCGCTTCGGAAACCGCGGTCGCGCAGAGGCAGCGTAACGGCGGTAGCAGACTCGGCGGCTACACACTGCCACCACCCGCGAACAGCGTTCCCGACCATCCCTTCAACATCATCGTGGGGCGGCTGACCGATAATAGCGGGACCGTTCGTGTTCTGTTCCACGATAACGTCACAGCGTATGTGAGCTATGGCGAACAGAGCGGCAGGCTGTCCGGCAAAACATCCGTTCAAAGCTTGCGTGCGGGTAAACCGCATGACTTTGTGATCGGTTCGCTCGCGAAGAACACGCGTTACTTTTATCGCGTGATGTATCAGGCCGACGGCCGCAACCAACAGAGCGATGAGTTCTCGTTTCACACCCAGCGAGACAAAGATAGCCCGTTTGTCTTTACCGTGCAGGCCGATTCACATCTTGATGAAAACACCAGCGGCGATGTCTACCTCCGAACGTTGGAGAACGCTCTGTCAGATCAGCCCGACTTTCATTTTGCACTCGGTGACACCTTCATGACGGGCAAGTACGTCAAACCCGAACTGTCGGAACCGCAGTATCTCGCACA
Source organism: Aporhodopirellula sallentina SM41 (assembly GCF_000346505.1). GTDB lineage: Bacteria > Planctomycetota > Planctomycetia > Pirellulales > Pirellulaceae > Rhodopirellula > Rhodopirellula sallentina. The sequence goes on along the minus strand of NZ_ANOH01000215.1, from coordinate 2,247 downwards.
GCGATATTATCTCGGTCACCTTTGCCACTCCGCGGCGTTGTATTTTGCGTTGGGGAACCACGACGGCGAATCCGGAAGTCGAGGTTCCAACGTTTGGGCGACAACGACTCGCAAACGTTACCTGCCGAATCCTTTTCCGAACGATTTCTTTACGGGCAACAACCAAACTGAACGGAACGTGGGTTTGCCGGAGAACTATTACCAGTTCGAGTGGGGTGACGCTCAGTTCATTGTGCTCGATCCGTTTCGGCACACCACAACGCGGTCGCGCGGCGGGAGCAACAGCAATTGGAACTGGACGCTCGGCGAGCATCAATACAAGTGGTTGCAGCGGTCTCTCGAACAGAGCGATGCGAAGTTACGGTTTGTGTTTCTTCATCACCTGGTCGGCGGCAATGACCGAAATCAGCGTGGTGGTAAGGAAGCGGCTCCGTTCTGGGAGTGGGGCGGCAAAGGTGTTTCAGGACAGGACGAATTCGCGAAACATCGTCCCGGCTGGGGAAAACCCATTCATCAGATGCTGGTCGATCACGGTGTGAACGTTGTCTTCCACGGCCACGATCACATGTTCATCAAGCAGGATTTCGACGGCATCGTCTATCAACTTGTCCCGCAGCCCGGTCATCCGCGATCCGGAACCAAGAGCGCTGCCGAATACGGATACCTGGGCGGCGAAATCCAAGGCAGTAGCGGACATGTCCGAGTTCGCGTGAATGGAGATTCAGCTCGCGTGGACTATGTCCGAGCGTACCTGCCAGGAGCCGAACGCGGGCGTCGGCGAAACGGCGACGTTGGTTATTCGTACGTGGTTGACGGAAGAGATTCACACCAAGTCGCGACGCCGCAACGGAAAGAAGAGAGTCAGTAGTTTCCACATCATCGTTCAAAATGCGCTAGCTCGACAATAGTCAATCCCTCGTCAATCATCCCGAAACTAACATGTACATGATACGGCACATCAACAATCACCTTCGTCACTTCGTTTTCAGTCATTGTTCAATCTCGCGTGCGTTTGGGTCGGTCGCGACACGACAGTCCGCGCACTGTAGTGAGGCTCTCTCGCCAGGACACCACGACGCAAAGTTGCAAACGTCACCTGCATTTGACGTGACGTCTTCACGCCTTTGTGTGAGCCTCTTTGTTGCGATGTTGGTTGCTGCTGAAGTTTGTGATAGAGCAAACGCCCAGCCACCGCGCAAACCACGGATCGCCGACACGATCAAAGCCAACGTCTACGCAGACAACTCGTTCAAGCTGTACATCAACGGCGAACTCGTGGCGGTCGATTCCATTTCGTTTGTTCCGCACAACGTGGTGTCTGTTGATGTGTTGCCCGCATATCCAATGACGATCGCCGTGATGGGGATCGACAACGCTGATCCGAAAACCGGGATGGAATACGCCAACACCAGCATCGGTGACGGTGGATTCATCCTGAAACTCGGCGACGGCACGGTGACCAACGCGACGTGGAAAGCAAAGAAGTTTTCGTGGGGGCCGATTGGTGGCGACACGAAGAACCCGCGAGTCGAAAACATTCCGATTCCGGAAGATTGGTATGCCGTCGACTTCGATGACAGCAATTGGCCGAATGCCAAAGAGTTCACCGAAGCAGAGGTCGGACCGAAGGAACCGTTCTTTGAACATGACTTCCAGGGAGCCAAATTCATTTGGTCCGACGACGTGAAGCTCGATAATCTCGTCCTGTTTCGCACGGTTGTGAAGTCACCGCCGGATGGAGTTGAACGACCTGATTTCCGCGGCCTCACTGATGTCGTTCCTCAAGGCGGAGCACGCCGTGGTGGAGGCGGACGTCAAGACGGAGGAGGACGCCAAGGGGGAGGTCGCCGCGGGGGTGGCGACGGAGGCGGCAGACAAAATCCGTCTCGCTAGGCACTGATCCCTGAGTCGTGAGCGGCAAGACGCTAGCCGCCGGTGGCAACCACAAAACCCGCTTGCGGCTCACATCAACACACATCGGACTGAAATGACTGCGAAGCGGATCAACAACAAATTTCGGGGCGCGGAATGCGGCTCGGGAACAGGACAAAACACGGATTGGAAACCCACACCACTAACAACCGTCGCCGGGCGTTTTTGGTTGTTACAGACACCGGCCAGATTCGCATGTGTCTGTTCGCGCGAACCGGGATCCCGTAGGAACCGTTGCCGAGCTTTTGTCGAAATCACAATGTGAACATCAACCTGAACGAGAGATTGACCTATGAGAAACGCTCCTCCCAAAGC
>NZ_ANOH01000214.1 GCF_000346505.1 Aporhodopirellula sallentina SM41 | reverse complement strand
GGCGACGCAGTGCAGCAGTGAGATCTGCTGATGTGGGGTGAGCGCGTCGAATTGCGAGATGCCCACTTTGAAATCCCACTGCCATCCATCGGGATCTTGCATTTGATCGGGGATGCTGAATCGTTCGAGGAGGCGGTCGATCAAGGAGTCAATTGCGTTGCAAATGAATGTTGCTTCGTCTCCGGCGAGTGTTCGATCGCCTTCGCTCGTTTGCCACATGGTTTGCTGCCTTTCCTTACGTGTGGGCTCGTATTCCGACGCGGCTTGGGTTTTGATCCATGACCCGAGAATAGAGCCGATAGAAACTGCTGGCGGTGCGTCAAAGCCTAGTTTTCAGGTATCGAAACTCGCCAGCGGTTTGTAGATTTCATCAAGGGTCAACCTGATTTCGTTTAACCGGTAGCCGTAGGCGACGTGCAGTGGCAAGTAGGTCGCCTTTGGCTGCCCGTTAAACGCAATACCGTTCAATTCTCGTTTAACCCGTGCCCGAAGGGTAGGTTGTGTTGCGTCAAGCGTCGCCTACGGCTACCGGTTAAACGAAAACGCCACAACCCGGTGCTTCATTGAACGGTATTGCCGTTAAACGAATAAATCAACAGCCCGCCAAGAGTTTCGGGAGGGCTCTCCATTGCCGAAAGTCTTCGCGACTTTCGCTACGGCCTTCAACCCTCATTCTTGATGGTGGGGCACCGCTAACGGAGCCTTGGTCCAGTTCGAGCACCTGCCTTTTGACAGCATACCCGCTGGGTGGCGTTGCGGGCAGCGTGGCGTTTGAGCGTGTCTCAAAATGAAACAACCTCCCGCGAGGGAGGTTGTTTGGTAGCGTCGATGTGGTCGCGAGTTTGCGAATGGGGTGTCAAACGTTGTCGGCCGTTTCCGCGAAGAGATAGGCGACGGCGATTGCTAGCATTAGTTCTTCACGTGATCGCGGTCGGCCGAGTATCAGCTCGCTAGGCGATCGGCGGCTCGACGTGCGGGGCGGACTCGTGAGGATTGGCCGGCAGCGAGTCCTTCCGAGCCGGACTTCACGTGGACATCCATTTGTGGGAACGGGATGGAGATTTCAGCGGTATCGAGTTGCGTTTTCACTTCACCGATCAGCATTTCGTTCACCGGCCAGTAGTCCGACGCGGCCACCCACATTCGGACTTTCCAGTCGACGGCGCTGTCACCGAGCCCGGCCAGCACGACCGCACTACCACGGCCTTCGCCGGGAATGGTTTTCGCGGCTAGGTTGTCGAGGGCTTGCTGTAGAGCGTTTCGTGTCGCCTGCAGGTCCGCTTCGTAGTCTACGCCCACGCAAACTTCGATGCGGCGATGTGCGTGGTGGGTGATGTTTTCGATCGTTCCGCCAGCGATGGAGCTGTTGGGGACAATGATTCGGCGGTTGTCGGGTGTGTCGAGAGTGGTCGTGAAGAGATCGATCTCGTCGACTTTTCCGGTGACAGACGCGGTCGTTACAACGTCTCCCACTTTGAACGGGCGGAAGACCAGCATCAGCACGCCGGCGGCGAAGTTGCTGAGAGTGCCTTGGAACGCGAGGCCGACGGCAAAACCTGCGGCGGCGAGCATGGCGGCAAGCCCACCGAGAGGGGCGCCGAGTTTGCTAAGCACGGCTCCGACGACACCAAACATGATGAGGTAGAAAACCATTTTGCCGACAAATTTGCCGAGTGTCTCATCGACACGGCGGCAAACCGGTTGGCTGATGACCCGCATGAGGTACTTTGCCACGAGGTAACCGATGAAGATTACGAACAACCCGATCGCTGCGGAGAACAGGGCAGGCGCGAGATGCACGGTGGCGTAATCCGTCAGGCCGGTGAAGTCACCTTCGGCCATGTTCGAGATCAGCGAGGAGGTTGCGTCGGCGATCCCGGTCACGTCTTGCGACTGCGAGGTGTTGGTCAGCGACGAGGTTGTCGAGGCGTCGAGAGCGGTTCCCGCATCAGTCGGGAGGATTTCGGATGAATTCATGAGGGCGCGATGAAACCAGGGGGAGGAAATTCACAGCGATACGCATGTCAACTGTGAGTTGTCCCTGATTTAGCGATTGCCCTCATTCGAAATCAAGACGAGTCTCGGAGGCATTTTGCACCCTATTCGCCGTCCCACCACCAGCGATCGGCATCGTCGGCTTTCTTGACCGAAACGAGCGTTTTAAGTTCGGGCTGCTCGACTTGGTTGTCAACGATTCCGAACGCGTTGATGCTGACACCTCCCGAAGCGGTCACGGTCCAGCCGGCGCGGCCGTGAATGAAGCTGCACTGGGGAGACAGCGACTTGGGCAGTTCGAAGCTGGCGGTCTCGACGAGTGAGTCTGTGCCGCGGAGGACGCTCAGGTCGATACCGCTGATCTGGTCAAGGTTTTCTTGGGTGATCAGTGTGGCGACGACCGACAGGTCCATGACGTTGCGTAGATCTCGGAAGACAGGCCGTGCTTTGGCCAAGTCGTTGAATTTCTCGGTCATGGTGTTGGCCCATTTGAGGGCGAGTGGATCTTGGCGTCCGTCCGACGCGACCGAACCGTCGGCTGCCACGATGTCTTCTTCAGTCAGCGTCTTCACGCCTTGGCCGCTGATCATCCAGACGGTTCCGTCGGCGTCACGGGCGACCGGATCGTAATCGCAGGCCATCCACCAGCGAGGGCTTTGTGCGGAAGACTGGCGTTTGTTTTTCGCCATTTGCAGGTAGCTCGGCAAACCTTTGACGGGCGACTCGGTCAGTGCCATCGCGATGCGTTTCATTTCGAAGTCGGCCGCGACGAGCGTGCGGGCAAAACGGCTGTCCGTCGCAACGCCCGCGAGTTTGATCATTTGTGGGCCGAAGGCTTCTCGCATCCCGGCTTCCAGGAAAGCGGGGTTTTGGCCAGGGCGTAGTTTGACGTTTTTCAGAAAACCGCGGAGGCGTTGTCGGCCTTCGGCGGTAGGTTCGATCGAGCAGCGGATGCCTCCGTCGCGGCGGGCTTCCTCGACGCTGCGGAATGCGGTCACGAGGTCGTCGAGACGCAGCACCGAGCCGCCGGTTTGTTTGCCGACAACGGCACCGTCGGCACGAACTTCCCAGGCTTCGGCGGGGCCGACGAGCAGCAGGTCGTTGTTTTCCTTGTCGACGACGACATATTCGATGCGTTGCATTCCGGCGAGGAATGCGGCTTCGTCGTCGATGCGTCCGCCGGTTTCATGCATTTCACGCAGCTCTTCCTGCAAGCGTGCGAGCGAGATGACGCGTTTGTCAGTAGGTTGGGCCAATTCACCGTTGGGGCCTTGCACGGCGGCACGAACCATCTCGGCCATTTCTTTCTGTTCGGCTGGGGTGGCGGCACGCACATTGCCTTCGGGGTCGATCATCACACCCCCGACGGCGCTGGTTTGTCCCAGTCCGAGTCCCGCTTCCGCTGTCGAAGATGCGACACTCAACGAAAGCACCATGGTCAAACAAGCCAAGCCGAGCATCGCTGTGCGTCGGACTCGATGTGAAAAGACGGCGGTTTGGGGCGACTTTGCGGAAAAAGGGCGTCGAGGGAGAGAACGCATCGAGACAGATTCCTGCTCAGGTGAAAAGTTTCGTAGGATCGAGACTACGATTGATTGTATATGCAACCGCTTAGAATACTTGTGGTGTTTTCCAGTGACAAGCAAGCCAGCCCCACCACCCGCTGTTTCCTCGAGAATGGACGCCTATTTGGTGCTTCATCGGGGGTCTCGCTGGACCGACGTGTATCGATTGGCCCCTCCGGCGGAGGTTGTGTTGGGACGATCTTCGGAAAACCAGGTGGTTTTGCGGAGCGGGAAAGCGAGCCGGCGTCACGCCCGCCTAGCCTGTGACGAGACGGGATGGTTCATCGAAGACCTCAATAGTCGCAATGGCGTATTCGTCAACGAGGCCCGAATCGATCGTCCAACGCGTTTGTCCGAAGGCGATCGTTTGCAGGTCGCGGGTTTCGAAATGCGTTTTGCTCACGATTTGACGCATTGGTCGGGCGACGCAGGTGGGGCCGTGTCTGTGGCGGACCCAAACCGCGTGAACCCGGAAGAGGATGTCACGCAGGAGGACGTGTTGGGCGAGCAGGGTATTGCGGACCCAGATGCTGAGTGGCTCGATATTGTTTCTCGTTCGCCTGCCTCACGACTTGCCCAGCCGATTGGTTTCTCGCCGAGCCAAGCCTCAACGGTCAGCGAGTCATCGTTCGTGTCGCCGGGCGGTATTGGCGATGGGGGAGATGTTGTTGATGGAGAGGCAGGGCATGCAAACACGAGCGGTTTGCCGGTAAAGTCGGACTTGTCCCTTTTGCAGATGGCGTTTGCGATGGGGCGGTTGGATTCCTCGGATGAAGAATTCGATGCCGCTGCGGAATTGTTGTTGCAGACGCTCGCGGCGCAGATCCCGTCGGCGGAAATTGGTCTGTATCTGTATGTCAACGACGGCGAGTTGCCGATGCCTCGGCACGTGCATCAGCGGGAGGGGCATCGCTATCGTCGGCCGCCGGAATCGCTGGTTCGCCAAGTCCGTGCACCGGGGGCGTCGGCTTTGTTGGCACGAAATGTTTTAGGGGACCGAACGCTCGCAACCGAAAATACTCGCGGCGAAATTGATGTGGAGTCGATCGTGCTCGTTCCGCTGCATGTGCCCACTCCGCCCAACAATCACGCGGCGGATGGTATGCAGGAGGGGACTGTCGCGGGGCGAACGGCAAGTCAATTCCCTGAGCAAACGGCTGAGCAAATGCAGGCCGGTCGGATGGATACGGCAAACGGATTCGTTCATGTGATCACCACGGCCCGGGATCCTTCGCTGAGCGAGCGTGATCTCGCCGTGATCGTGACGGCGTGCGAAATTTTTTGCGAGGCATGTCGGTCGCTTTCCCAACGGCAGGAGTTGCAGCTAACGTTGCACCAGTCGCGTGAAACGATTCGTCGGCTGCGCAGTCAACTCGCCGGAAGAGTCAAGTTGCTCGGTCGCAGTGATAAGATCCAGCAGGTGCAGTACCAGATTGCCCAGGTCGCTCGCTCCGGTGCATCGGTTTTGTTGCGAGGTGAGTCAGGTACGGGGAAGGAGTTGGTCGCCTCGGCGATCCATTATGCCAGCCCTCGAGCAGATTCGCCGATGGTTTGTCTGAACTGCGCGGCGTTGTCGAAGGACCTTCTCGAAAGCGAACTGTTCGGGCACGAGAAAGGTGCCTTCACGGGGGCGACCGATCAGAAGAAGGGGAAGTTCGAAGCCGCTTCCGGCGGAACGCTGATGTTGGACGAGATCGGCGAAATGAATTTGGACCTGCAAGCCAAACTGCTTCGCGTGCTCGAAGGGCATCCGTTCGAACGAGTCGGCGGTCACGAAGCGATCCGCGTCGACGTTCGCGTCGTTGCCGCAACGCATCGTGATTTGCAGGCGATGGTGCGTGCGGGCACGTTCCGGCAAGATCTGTTCTATCGGTTGAACGTGATTGAGATCGTGGTGCCTCCGCTTCGTGAACGAGGACGCGATATCACTTTGCTCGCGGAGCATTTTGTAAGCACGTTCGTTCAGACGATGGGCCGTGGTCCGATGAAGCTGACTCAAGGGGCCATGAAAAAACTATTGGCGTACCCATGGCCGGGAAATGTCCGTGAACTACGCAACGTAATCGAACGTGCCGTGGTGATGGCACCATTGGAATTACGCGGGACGCATGAAATCACAGCGGACGAGATCATGCTGACGCGGGCGGTTGTGAATGAAACCGCGGTCGACGAGGCCGAAAACCCGCAGCGAGCAAGTGCTCAACCCGCATCGGGCCGACGTATGGAAGTATCGCCGTCCATGTCGTTGGCGAAGCTCGAGCGTGAGCACATTCAAAATGTGCTGAAGAGCACCGGTGGCAACAAAAGCCAAACGGCTTCGATTCTCGGGATCGAACGCAGTACGCTCGACCGAAAGCTGAAGCGGTATGCGGCCGAAGACGCAAAGACACGTAGCTGAGTCTTTCGAAGACTCAGGGTGGTGTGTGGATGTCAGTCTCGGAGAGCCTGACCTACGTGGTTTGGTTGTGAACACGTAGCTGAGTCTTTTCAAGACTCAGGGAGAAGTGCGTGCGTCAGTTTGTGAAAGACTGACGCACGCGGCCAAACAGGGGCAGGCGTGTTTTTATGCCTGCGGTTCGGTCATCTTCCAAGGATCGAGTGCTTCGGTGAGCTGGTCCTCAGGAAGGATGTTTTTCGCCACACACAACTCACGGATCGTTTGCCCTGACTTGAAGGCTTCCTTGGCGAGAGCGGCGGCTTGCTCGTAACCGATCAGCGGATTCAAACTGGTGCACATCGACAAGGATTGTTCCACGGCGGCGTTGCAGGCTTCTTCGTTCGGTTCCATTCCGTCGAGACAGAAATCGATGAACGCCGAGCAACCGCCGTCAAGCAATCGGATCGATTCCAGTGACGTGTGAGCCATGACGGGCATCATGATGTTGAGTTGGAAGTTGCCGCCGCAACCGCCACTGATCGTCATCGTGGCGTCGTTGCCGATCACGCGTGCGGCGATCTGCATGAGCGACTCGCACATCACCGGGTTGACCTTACCCGGCATGATCGAGCTGCCCGGCTGGCGGGTGGGGAGTTTGACTTCGTAGTAGCCACAACGTGGTCCGCTGCCGAGCCAACGAATGTTGTTGGCGATGCCGAGCAAGGTTTGGGCGATGCACTTGAGTTGACCGTGCGACTCGACCAATCCGTCTCGGTTGGCGTTGCCTTCGAAATGGTTGACCGCTTCGACGAACGCGATGCTGGTTTGTTCAGCCAAGTTAGCGGCGACGCGCGATCCGAATTCGGGGTGCGTGTTGATTCCGCTGCCGACCGCCGTTCCGCCGACGGGCAGTTCGAGGACCGCGTCGCGTGCTTTCTCGGCCCGAGCGATGGACAATTCAATTTGACGCGCAAAGCCGCTGAATTCCTGTCCCAAACGCAGCGGTGTGGCGTCCATCAAGTGGGTTCGTCCGATCTTGATGATCTTGTCCCACGCGTTGACTTTCTCTTCGAGCGATGCGTGCATTCGCTTGAGCGTCGGGATGAGTTTGGTTTCGATTTCGACGGCGGTCGCAACGTGGATCGCGGTTGGGAACGTGTCGTTGGTGCTCTGCCCCATGTTGACGTGGTCATTGGGGTGAATCGGTTTGTCCTCTGCCATCCGATCGCCGCCGTCGATTTCGATCGCACGGTTGCTGATCACCTCATTGACGTTCATGTTGCTGCTGGTGCCGCTGCCGGTTTGGAAAACGTCGACCGGATATTGCCCGGTGAGTTTCCCTTCGGCGACTTCGGTAGCGGCCGCTAGCATCGATTCGACCTGTTTGTCCGACAGAGGGTTCTTGCCCGTGCCGGTCAATTTGCCGAGGTCACGATTGGCGATCCCGCATGCGAGTTTGACCCGTCCCATGGCAGAGATCATGGCGGGCGGTAATTGCCAACCACTGACCGGGAAGTTCTCAACCGCCCGTTGAGTTTGAGCACCGTAGTAAGCGTCCGCGGGAACGTGAACCTCGCCCATCGAGTCGCGTTCGGTTCGTGTCTTGGTCATGATGAGTGATTCGGATTGGTTGGCTGCAAAAAGCGGGAGCCCCGACGTGGGGTTCCTCCGTGCCTGATGAAGCTAACAAATCCGGGCCAAGGCGCGAACGACCGGATGCCCCGGTGAGACGATCAGTCCTCGGGGGTTTGCGGCGGCGGTTCGAAAGCGAATTCCTGCCATTTGACGGCCTTGTCCATCGGCACGATTTGCAGGATTAGAAAGCCATTTTGGTACAAGCGGACGGTCCCGGTGGATTGGCTGACGACGACCGAGACGGCCTTCGTCTTGCGAGTGATCGCGGCTGCGGCCCAATGTCGCGACCCGAGTCCCTTGGTCATTTTGAGGTCTTCGTGCGATACCTCGAGCATCTGGCGACTGCGTTCGATGACGCCTTCGCTCGTGACGACGAACGCACCGTCGAGCTGGGCGACTTCCTTTGCATCCTCTTGAACCTTGGGGTCGAGCAGGTTGCGGTGCTTCTTGTTGTACCCGCGAAACGGATCCACTCCGCTGTCGTTGGCGTGCTCGAGGACTTTTCGTGTGTCACCAACGACGAACATGGTTCCGACGGCCTTACCTTCCCGGCCTTCGCGGCCGATCTGCGACGCCAGGTCAACGACCGCTTTGATGGTCTTCAGCGGCACGCTGCTTTCGAGCGTTTGCAGGTCACGAACGGTGAACCTTCGCATCCGTTCATCGAGTTGCAGGTGGCTGATCGAGTCCAGGCGTCCCTGTTGGAATCCGCTGTAAACGGCGACCACTTCCCCGTTGGTGCGGATCATCTCGTCGGCGGCGGCTTCGAGCAGTGCTTCCTGCAATCGCTCGAGCAGGGGTGCCTTTTCTTTGTTCAACGCGAGTGGCCGAAGTCCCGCTTCGGCCGCCCCGTCGAGATCCTCGAGGGTGTCCACCGCAATGATGACTGTGTTGTTTTCCGCGCCGGAAAGTTCGGAAACCCGTTTCCAATCGGTACCGCCGTCGAGCAACAGCAACAAAGCGTCGGCCCCTCGATCGGTCAACAACGAAACGCCTGCGCGGATCATCGCGGCGTTGTGTTTCGTGAGTCTCTGTGTTGCCATCGCGGAAAGGTTCTAGAAGAAAAGTCGACAGATACGGGCGAGCAATGCCTCCACCGGAAAGGCGGCTCTCACCGGACAGGCATCGCGGTCTGCGGACGCCCGTCGATTGACATGACTGGATGTGCACCCAGTTTAGCTGAACTCGCCTTCCTACCATAGTGAGACAGCAGGCCTTCGCGGATGAGATCGTGACAAATCAAACCCACCGACCTGGCTCGCAGTGCTACAATGAGCCATCGACTGATTTGCCGGATTGTCGGCTAGCTGTCGTCCAGACCCTCTCTCGAGAATTTGACTGATACTACCACATGAACTTGCTTCAAGAATTTCGGGGCGCGACCCCGAGTCTGTTGGCGGCGATTTCCAACACGAATCTGGCTGCTTTGATCGGCGCGTTGGTGATTTTCGTAGCCATCGTCGTGATTTTTTCGTCTTCGCCAGCTATTTCGGACTGTGGATTCAGTCCGTTTTGACGAAGTCGAATATTGGGTTCTCCAACCTGATCGCGATGACGTTTCGAAAGGTGAACACCCGCGCGATCGTGCGGAGTAAGATCATGGCGACGCAGGCCGGCCTCGACGATCCGGACCTGACCGGCGGCGCGTTGGAAGCCCACTACCTCGCCGGCGGCAACGTCCAGCAAGTCATTCGTGCCCTGATCGCAGCCAAGAAGGCCAAGACGATTTCATTAACGTTTCGCGAAGCCACGGCGATTGATTTGGCCGGTCGTGATGTGTTGGAATCGGTCCAAACGAGCGTTTATCCAAAAGTCATCGATTGCCCGCCACGCGGCGCCGCCAAACCGTCGCTCGATGCGGTGGCGAAAGATGGGATCCAGCTCAAGGTGAAAGCTCGGGTGACGGTCCGGGCGAACCTGCAACAGTTGATCGGTGGTGCCACCGAAGACACGATTATCGCCCGTGTTGGCGAGGGGATCGTGAGTGCGATCGGGAGCGCGGACAACCACAAAGCGGTGCTCGAAAACCCCGATGTGATCAGTAAAGCAGTGCTCGCGAAGAAGCTCGACTCGCAAACCGCGTTCGAAATCGTTTCGATCGACATCGCGGACATTGACGTCGGTGCCAACATCGGTGCACGTTTGCAGGCCGATCAAGCCGAAGCGGATACCGCCGTTGCTCGTGCGAACGCCGAAAGCAAACGAGCCGCTGCGGTCGCGGAAGAACAGGAGATGCAAGCCAATATCGAACAAAGCCGCGCCGAAGTCGTCGAGGCCGAGGCCGCGGTCCCGCGAGCGATGGCCGACGCGTTTCGCAACGGGCAGTTGATGATCATGGATTATTACCGCATGCAGAACGTGATCGCGGATACCGAGATGCGTCGTTCACTGTCCGGGGAACGCCCCGAATCGGCCAGCATCAACGCCCATCATTAATCCGTTAGGGGAGCCTTCTCGCGATGCCAAACGACCTCGAAGAATTCCTCCGACGCGCAGCGGAAATCCGTCAACAACGGTCTCTCGAACAGCGCGCCGAAGCGCAACGCATCGCGGAACAAGAGCAGCGTTCGCGACCGCGGCAGTACACCGATTCACGCAGCGAACGACACGTCGACGCCATCCACGTCGACTATGACGATGATGAAGGCGACGAGCCGATCATCGGCATCGAAATCCTCGAGGACGGAGGCGGGAAACCGTCGCGCAGCCAGGCAGATCACCGCGATTCATCGAGTGACACTCGATATAACTCTGAGCGATCGCGGTCCAACACGAGCAGCACAGCCAATGAGATCAAGGCGATGATGCGTCGCCCTGATGGAATGAGGCAGGCCTTCCTGATCCGCGAGATTCTGAACCGGCCTCGATTTTAGTTCGCGTGAGGTTCACGCGCGGTGATGAGCCAATCGCCGGCTGAGCCAATCGCGGGCATGCAACTTGCTGAGCACTCACTTAGCGCTCGTACCAGACGCCCTTAGCGAACAACCGCAGCGAACGCTCGCGTCGCAGGGACGCGAGGGCAACTTTCGGTACGGTTGTCGGCTCGATCGATCGTGCCTATGAATCCGCCGGGTCTGATCCGTTGGTCCACGGACCGGCCAGATTCATGTAGGTCGGGTCGGTCAGTTTGCTCCCATAATCGCCGGCTTTCCAACCGGGGATGTGATTGGGTTCGCCACGTGACGCGGATAGTTGTTCCCAACGTTTGGACCATCCCGGGTCGTCTGTTGTGATTTCGCGTTCGTCTGCGTCGAGGAAATAGACCTTCCCCTTTCGATAGCTCTGCGCGCCGAGGTTCACCACCGCCATCGCGGCCGCACCGAGGTCCGGTGGGTTGTTGCATTTCATCGGATCGCCGAGTTCACACGCATCCAACCAGTTCGCGAAGTGTGCGAGCGTGGTGTTTTCGACGGGCTTGGTTGAAATGCGTTCCGGTGCCTGTCGAACGTGCGTGACCGGACCGCGTTCTGGGATGAAATCAAACCCGTCGAACTGTTCGCCGTTGCCGAACGCAAAGGTGCCAAAGTGGCCACGGATCAATTGATTGACGCGTGATTCTTGGTTGCACATGGTCGCGGTGACCAAGCCTTGCACGCCTTCGTTGAAGTCCGCCACCACGGTGGCAACGTCGGGGACATCACGACCGTCATACTCCAGGAAAATTCCGCCGGCACCGGTGACCCGTCCGGGCAGACGCAGTCCGGTTGCTTTGAGCATCGAAGTCGTGCGGTGAACAAACAAGTCGGTGAACATCCCGCTGCCGAATGGCCAGAACCGTCGCCACTGGCGATAGACTTCGCGATCGAACGGCTGCTCAGGCGAAAGACCTTCGTCACTGCCGAGCCAGCGTTTCCAGTCGATTGTGTCGGGGGTCATGCCTTTTTCGAGTTTGTAATACCGCCACTGTCCGACGTTACTGTTGCGGAAGTACTCGGTTTGGAAGCCCAGGACTTTGCCGAGTTTTCCTTCTTGCAGCAATTCACGAACTTCGTCCCAGACAGGAAGGCTGGTCGACTGCACGCCGACCTGCATCACCTTGCCGCTTTCCTTCCAGTGCTTCTCGACACTGAAGGCTTCTTCCACCGTCTTTGTCATTGGTTTTTCACAATAGACGTTCAGCCCGGCTTTCAACGCGTCGACGGTTTGTTTGTGGTGCCAGTGGTCGGGTGTGCCGATGCAGACCGCGTCGAGGTTTTCTTTCTCGATCATGTCTCGGTAATCGACATACCGTCCCGGTTCGGTTCCGGTGTTCTCTTTGATGTAATCGGCAACGCGATCTCGCTGGGTTTTGTAAACCTCCGCGACGCCAACCAAGTCGATCTTTCTTCCCGAGGCGTGCAGGGCGCACAACGATTTCACGTGCGCATGGAAACCTCTGCCGCCAGGGCCGATAAACCCGATTCTCATCCGTTCATTGGAGCCTGCGGCAGCTTCGGCGCGTTGGGCAGCGAGTCCCAGCGACGACACCACCGCGGCGGTGCCTGCCGATTGTTTTATGAATTTTCTACGATTGGCGGGGGACGAACACTCGGGCATCGATCAACTCTCAAAAGGGGACAGGGAATTCACGTCAAGGGAATCTATATCAAGGGGATTCGTATCTGCGGCGGGGAACCACGCCACGTCGGTAGCATCAAGCTATTCGATTCGGCGACGATGCACGCGTTTCCTCTAGCTTTGCCATCGGGAGAGCGTGCGTCGAACAAGAGACACATGTGCCCAATGCATTGCCTAACCAAGAAGTGTCAACACCGTACGTGTCGACATCTCGTTTATTAAATGCGAGGAAGGCATGCGTCGGGGAAGGAGGGCTACGGTCGGTCGAATTGAGGGCCATGATGCAGCGTCGCGTTTGTCAACAATCCGCTGTAAGAACATGTCAGAAAAGACGGATTCGTTACGCTGAATCATGGAAGAATATGGCAAGTAACGCTCGTCCAATGACGTTTCAGCGATTGGGGCCGGTCGCCGCATCCGGTTTTCGAAGCCTCGGTGTTTGGGCCGATTAATTAGATGTTGGGTTTGTGGTGGATTTCGAGGCGGCGCGTCGCTTTTTCCAGATTTGGCCCGCATATTCTGGACGTTTTGACCATTCATCGAGGAATGGTTGGTACTCCGGAATGTCCGTCCAGAAGCGACCATGCGGGCCTTCACGCGTTACTTTCTTTTCGGCATAGTCGGCGCCTTTTTGACTGGCTTCGATCGACGCAATCATTTGGTCGAGTTGGACCGCCATTCGTTTCGCTTTGTCTGGGCGAGACGCAAACAAATCGTTCGACTCGGTTTTGTCTGCCTTGAGATCGAATAGCAGGTACCTACCGGACCCGACTTTTTCTTGCACGATTTTTAAGTCGTTGTCGATCAGTGCCGCTTTGCGTTGGAAGTGAAAAGGGATCGGTTTACCGCGACGTTCCACTTCATGGTCGAGTTCATGGTCGAGTTCATGGTCGAGCAGTGGTTTGAGGCTGATGCCATCGCGTTGAGGCAGCATGAGTTCTTCGGGCAACTGCAGCAGGTCGACGAGCGTTGGGAAGATGTCCATCGTCGATGCGGGGAACGAGGTGACACGGTGCCTGACTCTCGCGGGCCATTCAATGATAGCGGGGACGCGGATGCCTCCCTCCCAAATGCTGCCCTTGTTACCGCGAAGTCCGCCTACGGAGTCGTGTCCGACGCCCGGGAGTCCGCCGTTGTCGCTGCAGAACCAAACCAGCGTGTCGTGTTCTACTCCAAATTCTCGCAGGCCTTCACGGAGTGCGCCAATGCTTCGGTCCATCGCGACAATCTCTCCGTGATGGTGTGCCGATCTGTCTTTTTCTCCTG
Organism: Aporhodopirellula sallentina SM41; assembly: GCF_000346505.1. Taxonomy (GTDB): domain Bacteria; phylum Planctomycetota; class Planctomycetia; order Pirellulales; family Pirellulaceae; genus Rhodopirellula; species Rhodopirellula sallentina. The sequence goes on along the minus strand of NZ_ANOH01000214.1, from coordinate 19,320 downwards.
CAACTTGATCGTAGGGGAATGCTTCCCAAGGGCTGTGCGGCGAGCCGTACCAAATGACAGTAAAGAAGGGGCGCCCTTCGCTGACCGATTGGCTGATGTGCTTGAGTGCTTCACCGACGATGATCTCGGACGAATCGCCATGGAACTCTTCAAATTCACCCATCCGGCTCATGATCGGATTCATGTCGAAGAAGTTGGTGACGGTCAGCCAATGATCGAAACCGAAACGCCCCGGGTGGTAGGGATCGGAGGCGAGAACCGGCACACCCGGACCTCGGACACCGTTGAGATGCCATTTGCCAAAATGACTTGTCGCATAGCCTGCCGCCTGCATCGCTGAGGCGAGCGATCGTTCTTGTCGATGGAGTGCGTATCCGTGGGAAAGCACACCGGTGCGGTTGTGGGTGCGTCCGGTCAAGACACTCGCACGCGTCGGCGAACAGACCGGACCGGCGGCGTAAAACCTATCCAACCGTAAACCGCGAGCCGCCATCGCGTCGAGGTTGGGCGTCTGGAGAATGGGATGCCCGTAGTATCCGGTTTGCCCCCAACCTAAATCGTCCGCCATCACCAGCACGATGTTGGGACGCGGTGCCGATTCCGCCAATGTCCCGCTACCCATCGCTTGGAAAAGTACGAAACCGAAGGCGATTATTCGAACGAAATTGGCAACGAGCTTCATCAGATCGCATTCCATGAGCGAGGAGATTGTGTCAACATCGGGGCGTTGCGAGGAAAACGGGGGTCTCGGTTGCCGCCCGCAGTGATCAGCTTAGCGACTCCTGCGGCGGCACGTATGGCTCCGGATTGACCTCGCGAAACAGTAACGCCCGATTGGAACGCGGCCGTTTTGTCGCAACAATTCCAAGGTTGATTGGACCGCGTCGACCTCGAGTCCATCGGCTCGTATAACAATCGATTGCAAAACGCGTTCAATTACAATTCTGCTGGTCGGGCGGCCCCGCTCGATGCCAACAGCAATCCTGCCTTCTTATTACCGACTGGCGACACACATGATTGATTCCAGCACAAAACTGGATCAGATTAGGACCGAAGTATCCCGATATGTCGTCGGACAGCAGAATTTGGTTGACCGTTTATTGCTGGCGATGCTGTGCAACGGGCATGTGTTGTTGGAGGGGGTGCCGGGAATCGCGAAGACCCTGACGGTGAATTGTCTCGCCAGTGCGGTGCAGGCTCAGTTCAGCCGGATTCAATTCACACCCGATTTGCTGCCGGGCGATTTGACCGGAACGTTGGTTTACGACCCGAGGAACCACACGTTTACCCCTGAGAAGGGGCCGGTTTTCGCGAACCTCTTGTTGGCCGACGAAATCAACCGTGCTCCCGCGAAGGTGCAGTCTGCGTTGCTCGAAGCGATGCAGGAAAAGCAGGTTACCCTCGGCAAAGAAACTTTCGATCTTCCGTCGCCCTTCCTCGTGCTCGCAACACAAAACCCGATCGAACAGGAAGGGACTTACGCCCTGCCGGAAGCTCAGGTCGATCGGTTTATGTTCAAACTCAAAGTCGGGTACCCCTCGATGGATGATGAACTCGTCATCATGCAGCGGATGGCGAAGACGGAAGCCAAGATCGATATCCATCCTGTCTTGTCGATCGAAGAGCTAACCCAAATGCGTGCTGTTCTCGATGGGACGTTTCTTGATGAGAAGGTGCAGAAATACATCATTCGTTTAGTTGACTGTACCCGGCATCCGGCAAACTACAATTTGGATATCGATCGGTACGTGCGTTTCGGTGCGTCCCCCCGTGCATCGATCTATCTGTCGCTCGCTGCTCGTGGTCACGCCATGATGAGTGGACGCGACTACACGGTTCCCCAAGACGTCAAAGACATCGCGCACGATGTGCTTCGTCATCGTTTGGCGATCACGTACCGCGCCGAAGCCGACTCGGTGACGTCGGATGATCTGCTCGATCAAATGCTCGACGCGGTGCCAGTGGTTGAGTCATGATTACGGAGTCTGTTGCTGAATCCGATTCCAGGCTTTCGCTCTTAGAACTGCAATGCCGACGCCCGGTCGAGCACTTGTTGGCCGGAGAGTACCGTTCGATCTTCCGCGGTCAGGGAATCGAGTTCGAAGACGTTCGCCGTTACCAACCAGGCGACGACGTGCGGTCCATGGACTGGAAAGTCACCGCCCGCACCGGTGAGCCACATATCAAGAGGTACATCGAACAACGCGAACAGTTTCTGTACCTTTTGGTCGACGTGTCGGCGTCGATCGTGGAGTCTCCTGATGGACGAAAGCGGGCGACGATGGTCGAGTTGGCTTCTTTGCTGACGATGGCGGCGATCCGCAACAACGACCGGGTTGGACTGATTTTGTTTTCCGATCGTGTCGAGTTGGTGATCCCGCCGGGGAAGGGGCGACGCCATGCTTTGCGGATCATGGATACGTTGTTGAATTTTGAACCAAAGGGGCGCACCACCCATTTCGAGACCGTGCTCGGACGGTTCGGCCACATGGCACGTAAGCATTCCGTTGTTTTCGTTCTTTCTGATTTCCTGGCACCCGACTATCTCGAAGAACTGCGAGCACTCGCCGGACGTCACGACGTCAATGCAGTGAACATTCTCGAGCCACCGGTTTCCACAGAATCGATCACCGAGTTGGTGCACATGCAGGACACCGAAACCGGTGATCATCGCTATGTCGATTTAGCTCGCACGCGAAAGCAAGATCGCCCGCACCATGTAGACCTCCAGGAAGAAATGCTGCAGTGCGGAATCAGCCTGATGGAACTCGCCGTGGGAGAGGACTGCGTGAACGCTCTGGCCGGTTTCTTCCATGCTCGCCAACGTCGCATTGCCGACGAGACGGGAGGTTGAGCGTGGCGAGACTCTTTCAAGCGATCTTCGCTGCATGGCTCCTTGCCTTCTCAGGTGGCGTTGCCACACCGTCGTTGGGATCCGAAAACGCTGGCGATGATAAGGATTACGCCGGGCCCGCACACGGGATCGTTGCGAGCTTTCACCCGGAGCAAGCTCGTCCGGGTGACGTCGTTGAGTTTCGTGTCGAGATGATTCGTGACGAATGGGGCCAGTTCGAACTGCACGTGCCATCCCATTCAGAATTGCATTCGATTGCCGTTGAAAAAGTCCCGGTGGAAATCGACGGTGACCGGTACCGGCAACGAGAGAGTCTGCTCTTTCAACCGGTCGCATCCGGAACAATGATTGTTGGCGACGCTTTCGTTTCGCTGACCACAACGAGCGGGGTAGAAGAAATGCAGCTACCCGAACTGAGACTGGAGGTGCTGCCGTTTGAAAAGGCCGGGCTGTCGAGCACGCCGGAGCCGTTTCCGCTAGACGAAGAAGGCGAAACTCGATCGACGCAGTTCGCCGGAACGGTCGCAGCAGTTCTCGGTGTTGTTGCTGTGGCGTTGTTCTTTTGGTTGATACGCCAGAACCATCGTTCCATAGCGGTCGTTGAATCCATGCCCGATGAATCGAGTCCCGAAGAGCAAATTGAGCGATTGAGGTCGGGGGAGATGACGCAGTGCGAGCTAGAGTCTTTGCTGCACGATTCAAATTTCGAATTGTCTTCCCAAACACGCTCCGCGATCGAACGGTCTTTGTATGCGAAGAACCGCGCTGCTGCTGATTTGGCTGCGATGATCGAAGCGGAGGTGCGGACATGAGTTTTGCCTATCCGTGGTTCTTGCTGCTCCTTCCTGTGCCTGCGATCGCAACCTTCGCATGGCAGCGCAGCCGCGCGACCCTTGCTGTGCCATCGTTGCAGTTATGGAACCATGCCCATTCCGGGAGGGCTCGCTATCTTTGGATTCCACCTGCGCTTCGCGTGGTCGCGATGACACTGTTGGTGGTTGCGTTAGCCCGTCCGCAAGCCGGTTCGACACATACGACTCAGGTCAACGAAGGCATCGCGATTGAGTTGCTGATTGATGTCAGCAGCAGCATGGCGATGAATATTCAGTTGTCCGATCAAGAACAAACGACACGTATGGAGGTCGCCAAGGAATTAGTCGAACGATTCATCGCGGGTGACGGTGACGAACTGAGTGGACGTGAGGGGGACCTTTTGGGGCTAGTCACGTTTGCTCGCTACGCCGATACACGCAGCCCGCTAACGTTTGGGCACGACGCGTTATTGCAACTCGTCCGATCGCTCGAGATTCAAGAGCGTCCGAACGAAGACGGCACCGCGTACGGTGACGCGTTGGCGGTCGCTGCGGCGCGTTTAGAACAGTTGGATGATCCTGAAGTTCGCGAACGCCGCAGTCTCGAGGGAGAAATTTCTAGTCGGGTGATCATTCTTCTGACCGACGGGGAGAACAACTCCGGTCAGCACTTGCCGGTCGAAGCCGCGGGGTTGGCGAAAGAATGGGGGTGCCGCGTCTACTGCATCAGTCTCGGCGATCACGCACCGACTAGTCCGGGGGCGTCAATGCCGCATGATTTATCCGAGGCGGAACGGGTTCTCGAGCACATCGCGATCGAAACGGGAGGGTTGTTTCGAACCGCGTTTGACTTCGACTCCTTGTTGTCGGTCTACGCGGAAGTGGATCAACTCGAACAGTCGCGAATTGTGACGCGGAACTACACGCGAATTGCTGAATTGTTTTGGCTACCGCTCTTGGCGGCATTGTTCGCGCTGATTCCCGCGTTCGTTATCGAAGCCACTTGGTTACGGACGGTGCCATGAGCTTTTTTGCGTTTCAAAATCCTGCCCTGTTGGTCTTGTTGGCGATATGGATTCCCGTCGGATGGTTGATTCGACGTGCGGCGCTGCGTCGTCTGCATGCGGGCAGAAAACTCGGAGGTTCGACGCTGCCCTCTTCGAAATGGCGTGACCGGTTGCGATTGTTCGCGTTGTTATTGCTGCTTCTCGCGGTTGCTCGTCCGGGAATTTCGCCTCGCCGGCATTCGGTGACGCAGAGCGGACGTGACGTGGTGTTTGCACTGGATGTATCGCAAAGCATGCTCGCTCAAGATGCGTTTCCTTCGCGACTCGAAGCGGCTAAGAACGGCATCCGCGACGCGCTCGACAGCTTTCGTTCCGAGAGAGTTGCATTGGTGGTCTACGCGGGTAGTGCGAATATCCTTTGTCCGTTGACGCACGACTATGAGTTTGTTCGCTACATGCTCGATCAGGCGACACCGCGAACCGTCGATTTCGGTGGCACGACTCTGCTTTCAGCGACTGAAAAAAGCGTCGACAACGTTTTCGAATCTGAACGCAAAGGTATGCAGGATCTCGTCGTTCTGACCGACGGCGAAGAACACGGCGATCAAAACCAGAGGGTGGCCGAACCGCTGAAAGAAACCGAAACCGGATTGCTCATCGTCGGTATCGGAGATCCCACATCCGGTTCGCGAATCCCGATCGAATCCGATTCGGAAGAGCCGACAGTTTTGAAGCACGAAGGCCAAGTCGTGATTACCAAACTGAACGAGACGGGCCTACGTGAATTGGCGAGATTGTCGGATGACGCAACCTACATTTCGGCGGGAACCTCCGCGTTTGATCTGGCCGGTGAATACTCGCGATACGCGTTCGACAAACCCAGCGCGGGCACGTCGGGAGGTGAGACCTACGTCGTCTATCGTGAAGTCGGGCCGCTGTTGATCGCAATCGCATTGGCTGCATTGCTTGCCGGTGAACTCGCAAAATGGTTTTCCTCGAACCGGCAAGCAAGTCGCGGGGCATTCTCTGTGCGCCCGGACGCTACGCCACCGGCGAGTTTAATCGTCTTTGTCGTCTCTCTGTCGTTCTCGTGTATCGCGAGAGGTGAGGATCCCGCTGCATTGAGTCCATTTGACCAAGCCATCGCCCTACAACGCGACGGAAAAGCGGTGGATGCACTGGAGATCTACGGGACGCTTCATTCGGATTCCGCTCTTACCCCTGCGCAAGCCTCGGTCGTTCATTTCAATGAAGGTTTGTGTCACCTTTCGGTTGCTGCCGAGCAAGCAGAAGCAGATCCGCGCCAAGCACTTTCTCAGGCGAGAATTGCACAGATCCGTTTCCTCGAAGCGTGCCGTATGAATTCGAACTTCAAACGAGCCGCGATGCAATTGGACCCCACGGCAACGTTGATCACCGAGTACATCGCGCAGATCGAGGAGGAGGATGAGCGTCAGCAGCAGCTCCAACAGCAGATGCAAGACCTACTGAAACTGCTCGAAGAACTCAAAGAGAACCAGACTGAATTGCGAGAGTCGGTTCCAGGTCGTCCCAGCCGCAATTCGCGATCGAAAAATCAGCAACAAGAAAAGACGCCGCCTGATACCGTGGACGCGAAGACCGAATCGCAACAGTTCATGCAGACGCAAAAGAATCTGCATCAGGAAGGCGTGTCGATCCGCGAAATCATGCAGTCGCTCGACCAATCCCTGGCGAACCCTGACGCTGAACAGTCGTCCGATTCCGCCATTTCGAAACGATCGAATGAACCACCCGAAGTGAGCGTGCTTCAGGAACCACTGCGTTTGATGGACGAAGCCGTTGCGGCTCAGTATTCAGCGATTGGCAAACTTCAGCAACGCAGCACTTGGCCGGAAAGCCGGGATCAGCAACTCATCGCGATTCGGAAGATTCAAGAAATCATCGAGATGCTATCGAGTAACGATTCGAGCGACTCTGACGAAGGCGAGTGGGACGACGAAGCCGATTACGACGAGATGATGGAAGCCAGTGAATCCGAAGAGGCCATGATGTCGTCCATGCAAGGGCAGGGAGATTTTGCGAGCGGATCCGCTATGCAACCACTTCCTGTGCCGAACTACAGCGTCGAGGACATCTTGATGGAGGAGCAAGGCAGCCTGCAGTTTCGGCAACAGCAGCGTGCCAAGAGCAATCAAGCCAACGTGGAGAAAGATTGGTAATGATCTATCTCCTCTCGCTTATTCGAAATGACGTGAATCGCTCGTTGCTGCGTAGGCTTCACTCGACGCTGAAAACACTCGCGAACGTTCTTGTCGTGTTGGTGTTGGCCACGCCTTCTGCGTGGGCGCAAGAAGACAACTCCGCCGCATCAAAGCCCCCTCCCGGACAGGTTTCCGATTCAGCCGCCCAGGATGAAGCATCGTCTGCGGATTCCGAAGAGGCGGTTCAAAGGGAGGTGCGAGAGGTAACGCTCGAGTTCGATCAGGAAACGTGGTTCACCGATGTTGTGGCGACGGCGACCGTGCCACTTCCCGAGTCGGTTGAACAACCGGAAGAATTCCCCTTCGATGACGATGTTTCGGTCATCGATATTTCGATCGCTGCGAAAGGTCGCGGTGGCGAGGCTCATGAAGCGGTTGTTCGTTTCCTGCCGCGCCACGCGGGACTCTGTACATTCCCGAGTCTGGAATTTATTTCCGAGTCGATCGCATATCGCACTCCTAGCACGCAGTTCATCGTTAGTGAACCGCAGCGCAGCGAAGAGATGAGTTTCGAGTTGACTCCCGCGTCCCAATCCGTGTTTGTGGGAGAACCGCTTCGCATCGACGTATCATGGTCGAGCCGTGAACAGACGACTCGGTTTCGTTCGCTGCGTTGTTTTCCTCCATTCTTCAATGACGATAACGTGGAAGTTGTCATACCGCGTTGCACCGCGGAAGAAGACAACCAGATGGGGATGCCATTTGGCGGCCGGCGCATCATCGTCGAAAGACAACCGCCCAAAGAGCAGCCGTCACAATTTGGCGATGTGCGGTTTCCTCTTTTTGTGCGTTTTCGTGAGCCCGGACGATTCGAGCTGCCTGCCGTTCGGTTGGAAATTGCTTTGAGGAACGGTAACGGTGGTGCCTTCGCTCCGTACGCTGCCTACTACAACAACGGACTCTTCGAGCCCTTGTCGTCGCTGTCTTCGTATGAACGCGTCTATGCGGAATCGACTCCATTGACGATCGAAGTCAAACCACTGCCGGCAGCCAACCGATCAGAAAGGTTCAGTAATCTTTTCACACCTTGCGAGATCGAAGTTTCGATCCCAAAACGTGAACTGGAAGTCGGGCAGGTCGTGGAGGTGGATTTGAGGATTCGCAGCGACGCGCCTCATGGAATGCTGGAATTGCAACCGCTGACTCTTCAGCGGAGTTTGCGAGGACGATTTCACGTTTCGCCGGAGTTCGGCCGGACTTGGTATCCCGACGGAACCGGATTTCGCGCACGAGTGCGTCCCCTCACAACCGACGTGACTGCATTTCCATCCTTGCAGATACCTGTCTTCGATAGCGAACGCGGGGAGTACCGCGACCTTCAAACGACTGCGATACCTTTGAAGGTCAATCCTTATGAAGGCAATCAGTTCTTCGACGTACGGAGATTGATTACGGAACCAACGCTCACCGAACAACCTGACGGGATCTGGCACAACGCACGACCAACAATTATGACTGACTTCATGAATCGACTTGCTGGCGTTTTGGCGGAGTACATGTTTGTTTGGTTAGCCCTCGGAGTAGCGGTATACGCGGTCGCGCTCCCATGGGTGAGAGAGAGACGGCGACGGGCCATTGATCCCCGCTACCGACGTCAAGCACTCGCATACCAACGTCTCAAAAGCATCCCGGAAGGGACACAGGAAAAATGGTTTGCGTTCCGCAGTTTCTTGGCAACCGGATTCTCCGTGCCGGAGGAAGCGTGGACGCATGGCAACGCACGGCAACGATTAGCAGAACTCGATCTTTCCGACGACGAGATCAGTCTGATCGAACAGCTCCATAACGAATCGGATCGTTTGGATTTCTCGGAGCAGAAGCCTGGTTTTGCCATTCCAAGTTTGAATCATCTCGCCGACCGGCTGTTCCGCAAATTCCGGCAGATGCCTGCGATGTTGACAATCGCGTTGGCGCTTGTTTCATCTACGGCGCAGGCGTCGCAGTGGGAGGAAGCTGAGAACCTTTTCGATCAGGCTTTGGAGTCCACGCCCGGTTTGCCTGAAACTAATGCGCTGTACACACAGGCGGCGTTGAAGTTCGAAGACGCTGCGGAAACGGAGTCACGATCGGGAGCATCTTGGTTTAACGCGGGAAACGCGTGGTTCCAATCAGGAGAACTCGGTCGGGCGATTGCCTGCTATCGACAATCCCAGATCTATCTTCCGTTTGATCAGGACGTGCGAGAGAACTTGCGTGCCGCACGTGCGTTGACCGTAGACGTGCTCGAGGGCGGCAGTTCCTTCCGGTTGCGATCGCTGCCACTGCGATGGATCTGTGCCGCGATGGTGCTGGCTTGGTTCGCGCTACTCGCTACCCTGTTGCTTCACGAACGCTATCGCAATCTCTTTACCAAGGCCGGCGGTATTGTTGCTGCAGTCGTTGTCGTGGCGACGGCAGGCCTCGCCGTGAACGCCTATCAGTATTCAGGAAGCGAAGGCGTTGTGATTGTCTCCGAGGTCTACGGACGCAAAGGCCCGTCCTACACGTACAACACCGCGTTCAACGAATCACTACATGACGGTCTCGAATTTCACGTTCGATCTCGCCGAGAGGATTGGTTGGAAATCGAATTGGCCGACGGACGTCGATGCTGGGTTCCGCAAGCCGAGACGCGATTGATATTCAACCGCCGTCTCTAAGGCATTTTGAAATTTGACGTGTTCGATCCCTGTAATTGAATTCGCCAGGATTCGCGCCATCGAAGTCTAGCAATGGGGCATCAACGGCTGCAGAAACTACTTAACAGGATCTTCGAGCGGCATCACTTCGACTTTGCGAATCTGCACCTTGCTTCCTGGATCGTGTTGTTGAAAAGCAAAGTGACCGGCGGGGTAGGTTTTGTCGAAATCCATGTATTCGTAAAGCTCAACGCCATCGACTGTTACTCGGATTCGAGTCATCTCACGTCCACGCCACACGGAATCGGCAACCTCGATTTCGTATGTGAACCATGTGTCCGGTTTGACCAGTTGCCGATAGACGTGACAGAACCCATACAACGATCCGGTGCGGATCGGATCGCGATGCGTGCTGTCAACCTGAGCCTCGTAGCCATCCATGAACCCCGGTTTACGCGTCGTACGGAAGTAAACCCCCGAGTTCCCACCGTCATTGATCTTTACTTCCACACGATACCGAAAATTCTTGTATGGCCCCTTCGTAGAAACCAGCATCGACTGACTACCCGACCCCGTCAAAGCCCCATCGACCACCTCCCAGTAGCTATCGTCCTTCCCAACCTTCTCCCACCCCTCCAACGACTCCCCATCAAAAAGCGAGATCCACCCCGGGGAGGCTACGGCGTCCGACTCCAGCGTTTCATTTGCACAACCACTGGAGCATTGCAGCGTCAGAAAAGAGGAAACCAAACCAAAGCAAAAACACGTCAGCAATCGCATCGACATCAATCGGCTCTCTCTCGTGGAAACAAGCAACAGAAACTACCGACGAAATTGCTTTCTGCCGGTATCTCGCTGATTGTAATTGATTGCCGACAAGGCGAAGCCAATCCGCTCGATATTTTATGCGAGTGAACCGGTATGCAGGTCGACCACATCTAGCCCTTGCAAATCTCTTGTCTTCTTTCGAAACGTGCCATGCGGATATCTATGGCACCACGTTGCGTAAGACTGGTTCAGGACGCTGGCAAAGAATGGTCTCATGTGAGATTGGCGTAGCGGAGCTACTTTGAATGAGGTGTTTCGATATGGATAAGCACTTGAACAGGAAGGCCTATCGGGAGATGAATACTATCTGGTTCGAGATCAACCCAAACGCGGCGGCTAAACGTATCGTTTCGTTCCCCAGCCCACTGCCCGTAAATCTCCTTTGGCTGCATCCAAGGTTCAATTTCTGCGATCTTGCCGAGTGCGATAACCCCTTCCGCACTGTCGCTGCTTACTTCACAACCTTGGCCACACGCCACTTTTAACGCATCGAATTCATCGATGTCCACAATCACTCGTTGGTTCTTGTCATTGCACATGACAATCAGAGGAGGGGAATTTGGGGCGCCTACTAGTTCCCCTATTTGGCCGTTAATTTCGAGTATTGTCCCTGAGACCGGTGCACGGATTTCGGTCTTACTAAGTCGCTCTTGAGCGAGCATTTTGTTTGCCTCAGCGGCACGAACCAACGCGACTGCGACGCTTAGGTCTTCCGCTCTTGCGGGAGCGACGAGTGTTGTGAGTCGATTTCGCGATGCCTCCGCCAATGCTTTCAGCGATGCGTGATTGAACCGGATTTCCTCTAGTTCTTGCTCGCTTATCGCTGTTTTTTTGTTCAGCCTGAGTGCGCGTTTTAGTCGTGCCGATGCACTGTCTAGCCTAGCAGTCGCTGCCTCAAACTCTAGTCTCGCAGTCGCGATTTCACTCTGTCGAGCACCATTCTCGAGACGTTCTAATTCTGCCTGCCGTTGCTGAACCATTGCGGAAGCAAGTTGCAGTTCATATTGCATTGCGTCTCGGTCAAGGGTTGCGAGCAGGTCGCCCGCTTCGACCTGATCACCTCGTCGAACGTGGATTTCGGTGATCGGTTCTATCACTTGCGGCTGTAACTCGATTTCTTCTGTCTGGCCCGTGATTCGCCCTGGAGCACGAATTGTCAAACGAGCCGACGGTTTGCAAGTGCTGACCAAAGACGACTGAGGGATTGCGGGTTGCTGTCGTTTGTTCTCAACAATTGCGAGGCCTACACAGCAGATGAACATCGTAAAGACAACTGCCTTTGTTTGACTCATCTCAATCTCCCATTTTCGATCTCGCAGATTCGATCTGCGAATTCGGAGATTCGAGGATCATGAGTCACCACAACGGTAGCAGAGTTGGTCGCCTGCAATAACTCTCGAAGCAGGACCATGACTTCGTATCCTGATTGGCGATCAAGAGCCGCGGTAGGCTCGTCTGCCAGGAGCAAGCGTGGTGAGGAAACCACCGCCCGGGCGAGCGCAACACGTTGGCATTGTCCCGGACTCATTTGAGTTGGAAGCTGGTCGCGGTGCATCTCCAAGCCAACCCTAGCGAGGATCTCTGTCGCCATTAAACGAGCTTCTTGAAGGGAGTGACCTTGTAGCGAAAGTGGCACCGCGACGTTGTCTTTTGCTGATAGGCCGCGGATCAGTTGAAATCGTTGAAACACGAACCCGATGTTGTTGCGACGAAGCTTTGTTCGCTCTGCGACGTTCAACTGATCCGCCCGTTGTCCTGCGAGATGGATCTCGCCTTCATCAGACTCGAGCAGACATCCAATGATCGAGAGCAATGTGCTCTTTCCGCTTCCTGATGGCCCTGACAAGAACACACATTCACCTGCATCGACATGGAAATCGACACCGTCGAGTACCCAACGTTTTTCACCACCGATGGAATAGCCCTTTCGGACGTTGGTCGCGGTCAGCACTCGTTCCTGTTTATCAGTGATTCCGGGACTTGTTGATCTAGCTGCGAGCGGATTATCGCTCAACGGAAGATAGGAGCTGCTTGCTGTGTGACCCAATCCATTAGGTGCGTCGGGCACGAAGTTCAAATTTGTCATTGATTTCTAGCCCTGAAGGATCGAGTGAGGGTCAACTTTTCGAACTCGAAGGTAAGGCAAGCCGGATGCCGCCAAGCAAATGACAAAGACGATCACGGCACTGCCCGCATAAAGTCCCTGTGAGAACATGATTTCTGCACGCGGTGTACTGAATAGAAATCGAATCAAGACACTCAACGCAATTCCGATGACGATGCCCACGATTGCAACCAATGAACTTTGGGCGCCAAGGAGTAGCAGGATCTCCGCTTCCTTCGATCCGAGTGCTTTAAGCGTCGCGAATTCACTAATCCGGTCCAACACCATCGCGTAAAGTGTTTGGGCGACCATAACCAATCCTACGAGCAATCCCAATGCGGTGGCTGCGCCGAAGCTGAGCCCCAATCCGGTGCGGGTGAGCCAATAATTGATGCTCATGTCGGCAAACTCCTCTGACGTCATCGCCGAAACATCGTCGAGTCTGCGACTAATTTCATCGCAAACTATTTGTGCGTCGACACCCGGTTCTGTCCTGACTAGAAAATAGGATGTCATCGTCGGGTCACCCCCCGAGAATTCAACTGAACGGTCATACGTCGTAAACACGTATGGAGTGACCAGAAAGCTGAGTACGCCGTAGCACTTGCCACTGACTACCGCCCGACTCGCACCGATCTCTCGAACCGATCCAATCTTGGGATCCATGAGTTTTGCGTCATCACAAACGTCGACAACGACGCCATCGACGTGATCAAGTGCCTCTTGTGGTCCCTGTTGAATCTCGTATGCACGACCAAGATCGGTGCCCGGTTTGAGTCCAACAATCATCGTTCCCTCGTGACCACCATTGGGGAGCGATATCTCCGAGAACGCGATACGCATCGGTTGGGCTTCTTGGACCCCCTCAATACTGCGAATCCGGTGGATCCAACGCTCTGGAATATCATGTGGGAAGTCCACGTTGTGCATGCCGCGGTGGCCAACCCAGATGTCGGCATTGCTCTCGTCAACCAACAGGCTGGCTTTTCGGATCAGACCAAAGAACAGGCCGCCTTGAATGTTGACCAGTACTACCGAAAAAATGACGCCTACGAGACCGGCCAGGAGCTTTCCCCTGTCGTGAAAGAGAGTGCGGAACGCGATATTCCAAAGCATGGCACTCAAATGAGTCGTAGGGGAACGTGATACCTAGAGCATAAATCTGATATCGGTCTTATTGCGAGACAACTTCATTTGCTTTCTCGATCACGATGGGAACTAATTTGTTTTGGGTGAATTGACCAGCTGTTGAACACTGGTTCCGGATATTTCGGATAAACACCACATTGGTTTTATCGTTGATTTTTCCGTTCGAGGTTTCTGACACGTAGTTCCAGTTGTTCGATCCGGCGATGCAAACTCAGAACCAGTTGACGCAGATCTTTCTCATTCATCCCAGGCGGTTGAGAGACGTCTGCGGTCACTGATCCACTTTGCTGAGAAGGAATAAAGGGGGTGGGCTCGCTGGTATCTGCGGGGATCCATGCTTGCAGTTGTTGAATCGTATCTTCGATTTGTTCTTCTATCAGTGGTACGGTGGGATGCTTGTCGCCCAGATTGGACCGGGTGCGTTTCAGATTTCTTAGATTCTCCGCGAGTTGGCGTCCTCTGTCCGTCAACAATGCTGCGGCAGGGACATCAATGTCGAAACTCGATGTCCCAGGCGTCAGAGGTGGCGTCCCAGGCGCCTGGGAATGGACGGTTGAGATGCCTAGGGCCGCAAAAACTAATAAAGTTGCGCCGGATAAATAGAACGTTGTGTTGTTGCTTGCGTTTTTAGGCATGATTGTTTTGTAATTGCGAAAGGATGGCTAAATACAGATCCAATAGACAAAGAATTTGCAATACTCTATCCAAATCGGGCTGAACGTTTCAGCGCTTTGGGAGGGGGAGGTTGCCGAGTACACCTGGATACTAACGTCGCCGGTGTAGACTCTTTGAAAGCAAAGCTTGGCTCGTCTGGTATGCGGGCTTGATGTCACAACCGCAATGCGTTTTAACGCAGGGTGCATGCGTTTCATGCCGACTGCCTCACTTCGAGAGCTGAAGAGATCGCCTTCAACCGGATCAATCAGAAGAATTTTCGAGGCCGGTACGCCGAAGAGACCGAGATAGTCAATCTCTCGTTGCAGACGCGTATCGTTGCGTTTTCGGATGAAGTTGTACCCGGATGTACGCTGCTCATTGAGCAGAGAGATCGTCTTGACTCGACGCATGTGGTACAGATCGGCCGCAGCACGCAACCTTTCCCATATCGCTTCGCCATCAGCCATCACATAAGCGATATCAGCCCGTGTCGCCTCGTCATGAACGTGGAGCGGCAAGATGCAGATGCCACGAATCGTCGCTGACGACGTGGCAAGCCACATAGCAATGAACAGGCCAACAAGGACGTAGCATCTGCGTCGCCACCGTGCGGCATCGTCTGAGTGTATTACAGGCAACTGCTTTGCGAACGGTTGAATTGATAAAAAGAATGGATCTGCTCAGACGCCTTTGGAATATAATCTCGCATTCAGATGGCATGGTTGTGATAATGCGGGGCTAAGCGTCGAGCAATTGCATAGCACTATCATTGACTGAACAACTGCTGAATCCCATAAGTGAAGAATGAGAAAATGCCAAAGTTAAGCGCCTCTTCACAGCAACTGTAACGCAACAGGAGCTTATCGCCGGATTGAACGAGCAGCCGATCTCGGTCGCACTTGATCGCCTGCTCGAGATCAACACGAATGCTGTATTCGTTTCCGTTTTCGCATTCTCGAAAGATGAAAAGTTCCGTTGGGATGACCCCAGTTGAACCCGGGCCGATTCCGCCCCCTCCTGAACTGGCTCCGTTGCCATAGGAATATCCCGCGATTGCCATGGCTTCAAAGATGTCTACGTCGTAATCGCGAGGTAGCAGATGCTCACCTCCAGGCAGCAGGCCGGCGGTGTAAAAGACCTCCGTATCTCGGTTGGCGATATATACAATGTCACCATCGTTGAGAATCACATCCTCGGGGCTAATCGCAACCGGCGTTCCACGCTCAACACGTAGTGGAATCGTCTTGGAGGGCCGGGTGAACTGTTCGTCGTAACTCAACTCCAATTCAGCGTTCGGTGGAAACATATCGGAGTCGATAAGGTAACCACTTTGGAATTGGTCCACCGTTGGTCGACGATAAACTCGAACTTCGTTTTTCGCCTTGAGCCCAGGGAGCCCTCCGCTGACTAGCAATGCGTTCAACACATCGTTTTTGTATGCTGGCAATTGATAGATGCCCCCATTTGCGTCCTCGTAGTTGACTCGGTCACTGCTCTCTCCCGTGTCTTCGCGCACCACCATCACGCTGATTTGGCGCGGATGGATGAGTGTGACGATCGGCTGGGTTGCTTTGACCGTGAGAACTTCTTCCTCTTCGTAACGCCGTTTCAGCAGATCAGCCGCTGCGAGCATCGTAAGTCCTCGCAAGCTCACTCTCCCGATTATCGGCAAAGTCACAATACCGCCTTCCTGCACCACGACCGGCACGCCCACTGCTGGGCCTTGGTCCTGATCGCCATCAGGAAAGTGAACGGGGGGAAGTTGAGGCGGGTCACCTTTTGCGTAGAAAGGAAGTACGCCTTCGATTACCAGCCCCAACGTGTCACCCTCATCAATTCGGTATGCGTCGGGGCGCGGTTGGCTCAGAAGCGAGACATCAATCGGTACCAAATTGCGTTTGGACTTCGCAAAATATGCCCGCGAGAGTTCGTCCGAAGGCGTAGCGTCTACTGAAAAGGTAAGCGTGCTGCAACCCGTGGTGACGAGAAGGGTAACCAGCAGCAGACTTCCCGCGGAAGCGATCACACGGTGGTGGGTAGTCTGAATCGACATGTCTGCGTCCCTGCAAGCGTTTTCAAACCGGGAGGTACCTAAAATTCCATTCTTAGGTCAGTTGAACCGCTCCCATAGTGTGATGAATCGTCTCAGGCGACGGATGGAATGCGAGCATTCTCGAGGGCTATCACATCGAGAGTAGGTAGAAGCATCGGTTCAACCCGGAACATTCGGACAGTCGCTACAGTCGTTGCCGATTTGGACGCGGAGAGTAA
Organism: Aporhodopirellula sallentina SM41; assembly: GCF_000346505.1. Taxonomy (GTDB): domain Bacteria; phylum Planctomycetota; class Planctomycetia; order Pirellulales; family Pirellulaceae; genus Rhodopirellula; species Rhodopirellula sallentina. Next base: position 2,777 of record NZ_ANOH01000214.1, on the reverse strand, counting down.
GAAGGTGTCCGCGGGGAAAAAATTACGATCTTGAGTTGGCGGAGCTGACTCAAAGAGAACGTTGCCATGTCTACAGGACGCGATTCGGTACTTGCGAAGAGCTGCGAGTTACCGTCATGGAATGCCCCGCACGATGCTCGGGCCTATCAACTTTGTCAGCCAGACAGGTAATCGTTGCCAGACCTGGACGAGTTTTTGTTTGCTTCCCACGTCGGCACGCATGTCATTTGGGTCACCTTTGCGTACGTAGTATTGCCAGCAAGCAGGGTGTGGCTTTGCTCCCCATTGAGCTTTGAATTTGTAAGTGCCGCTTCCTTCGCTCGATCGCCCAAAGTCGAAAGTATGGCTGCCCTTCTCAATGGCGCGTCGCAAAAGGTTGCGATACATCAGCATGTTTGCGTTAGTGCGATTGAATTCTCGCAAGCAACTCGCGCTCGGTACTTCGGTGCATCCCAATCGATGCACCAGTAGTCCACTCGCGATCGCTCGCCCATCTCGTCGGACGACGCCAAATTCCGCATTGCCCTCGAATTGCTTGATAATGCACTGGAATAGCTTTTTTGCGAAGACTGGTGTTCCCAGGTCTCGCATGTTGTGGGCGAACACGGAATAGAAATCATCGATCAACTCAGCACCGCCAAACTGAACGGTCAAGTTGTGTTCATTCGACTTTCTAATTTGGCTGCGAAGTTTTGATTTGAACGAGCGGTTCAGTTCCTCATCCGTTTCCGGAAGAGCAAGTCTCATGTGCACTTTGTCGTTGCGTTCAAAATTGAACTTTCCGTGCACAATCGGTGTTTCGTGCCGGAGTTCGAGGTACTTCACATCGAGTTCGTCAGCTAGTTTACAGGCTTCGTCGATGAGTTCCTGCGCAATGTTCGTTGTCCTTGCCCACACGCCTCCCGTGTTCAGATAGGGCAGGCTAACTAAGAAACGTCCAAATATCGGCCCCTGTACAAGAATCAGTGGCAGCAGCCCCTCTAGGCGACCATCGACAACCGTCTTCAATAGATACGCAGAATGGTCTAGTCCGCTCGTGACGCTTTCTAGCCACGCGGATTGATGTCCGAGTAACCGCGTGCGTTCCAGGGCATCGCGATTAGCCTCATCGAAGCGAGGCCATTGGCACGGCCACGACTGGCGAATGACTTCTACAGGTACATCTTGACCTCGTTCATTTGGCAATGGTGTTTGGTCCGCGTGAAAATGTTGGTCGATGGGCGAATGTGTGTAACTCGATTTCATGGTAGTGCGCCTCCCCCGGAAGTATGGTTCGGTCGTGGCGTTATATCAACCTGGTTGATATTGCTTGGGATTTATACTTGTGAACGCAAATGGGCTGTTGTGGTGTGTTTTTGCGGTGCTGTTTTTAAGGCGAGTAGAGGACCGAACCGTAATGATGCGCCCTCCTGGCCTGCGGGAATGAACCAGGTGTTTGTGAATATTGGCAGGGCGGGGTTCTGCTTGGTGTGATGCAAGTTCCATAAAGGGTAGGCAGATGCACTCAAATAGCGGAGCAGTACCGACATTCGCCTTGCCGCCAAAACGGATTTGTTGGAGGTACAAACCAAATCAAGGCGATAACTGTGAATGGACGAGACGATTGGGGCCTCCCTTTTGCGCCGGTCAATCGCCTTTCCATTCAATCTTCTCTGCGGCTACTCGCCGCCAAGGCAATGTCCTATCCAATGAAACAAGCACGCGAAGCAGGTGACGTATGCCGACGTGCCAACGTTGGTGCTGGCACGGTTTGGATGGATCGCCTGCCCATGATTGGCTCGAGCGTTTCATGCCGGACGGCACGAACGCGAATCGATTATGAGGCAGCGTTCAGTCTGCTGCAGCGACGTTATCAAGAAGTGGGGTTGGCAGAGGCTCATCGTGACAGTCCAGTGATGAGAGTGTTACCCTACCACCTGACGCGTCAATCGCAGGTTTTTGTCGCGAGCGTTGATGGACGCACCATCGGTACCGTCACCCTCGTCCTCGGCAACGTGGGCAATTTACCAATGGAACGAATGTATCCAGGAGTCGTCTCGAGATGGAAGCGGTTCTACCGACTTGGCGAACTGGCTTCGCTCGCGATCGATCCTCGGTTTGCCAAGCCACGTGTTGCCTTCATGGAATTAACAAGACTCGCCTCTGCTTTTGCGCAGCACCACGGACTTGATAGTCTCGCGGCGGTAGTTCATCCAAGGCATGCGAAGTTTTATACGCACGCCTTAGGGTTCCAAGTCATCGGAGCTGAGAAGAGGTGCGACCTAGTGGGAGGGCGCCCAGGAGTTCCCGTTCAGGGTAGCATCAATCGTCCATGTAACGCGAGCACACGGTTAAGTCGCTTCTACACCAATTGCGATCACACCACCAATGAACTCATGCATCGGCCCATGCGAGAGATCGACCAAATTTACTTCCGTCGTTGGTGTGGGAACCCGCGATTCCAAGCACCGTCGATTGGCTCCGCCCGTCGCCAACGTGCCGCGTAGGTCGCTTTCGAAGAGTTGTATGCTTTTGACGATAAGAACCTACGCGAAAACTTATCAGCCGATCGGCGTTAGCCGCGGTTGACACAAGACAACCGGGGCGCCCCCCCGCAGACTAATCAACTTGCCGAGATTTTCGGGTAGCTTCCAAGCCGATCGCTCGCACGTCTTAGGAGAGAGCAATTTCCCGATACTGCTCGACCATTTTCCGCATTCGAACTTCGAAAGAAAAGTGCTGCTCGACAGTCTTCCGGCCTTCAGCCCCGAATCTTCTCATGCGGCCAGGATCGTGTA
>NZ_ANOH01000213.1 GCF_000346505.1 Aporhodopirellula sallentina SM41 | reverse complement strand
TGTGCTGGGCTAAACGCAGAGTCGCAGAGATCGCAGAGAGTTGTTGATTGGGGTGATCCGGTGCTTTGCGTCGTTGCGCCTTGGCGTCCTTGCGTTGAAATGGGTGGGACTGAGGGGCTCGTGTAGCTGGCAGTTGTGGCTCCGCCGGGACGAGCCCGGACGGAAGCGGTGTGAGCGAGCTAAAAGCTAATGGCTAGCTGCTAGTTGCTCTCCCGAGCCGGTTGAGTTGATAGTCGCCTGAGAGGATGTTTTTCCACCAGGATTGATTGTCGAGGTACCACTGGACGGTTTTTCGAAGGCCTGATTCGAAACCTTGGGAGGGTTCCCAGCCGAGTTCTCGTTTGATCTTTGACGAGTCGATGGCGTAACGGGCGTCGTGGCCGGGGCGGTCGGTGACGAAAGAAATGAGTTGCGAGTGGCGAGTTGCGAGAGGCGAGTCGGTTTCTTTCTCGTCGCTCGTTGCTCGTAACTCGTTGCTCTCGCCCCGCGGGGCGAGTTCGTCCATGAGGTTGCAGATGAGGTGGACGAGGTCGATGTTTCGTTTTTCGGTGTTGCCGCCGATGTTGTAGGTTTCGCCGGGTGTGCCTTTCTCAATGACGCTTAGCAGGGCTCGGCAGTGGTCTTCGACGTAGAGCCAGTCGCGGATGTTTTCGCCTTTGCCGTAGACGGGGATGGGCTCGCCGCGGAGGCATTTGAGGATGACGACCGGGATCAGCTTTTCGGGGAACTGATACGGCCCGTAGTTGTTGCTGCAGTTGGTCACCATGACCGGCAAGCCGTAAGTGTCTTGCCAAGCTCGGGCGAGGTGGTCGGAGGAGGCTTTGCTGGCGGAGTACGGCGAGTGAGGATCGTACGGCGTGGTTTCGCTGAAGAGGCCTTCTTCGCCGAGGCTTCCGTAGACTTCGTCGGTGGAGACGTGGAGGAAGCGGAAGCGATCTTTGGCGGTGGCTTCGAGTGACCGGTAGTGTTTGAGGCTGGATTGCAGCAGGTGGAAGGTGCCGATGACGTTGGTCTGGATGAATTGGCCGGGGCCGTCGATGCTGCGGTCGACATGGCTCTCGGCGGCGAGGTGCATGATTGCGTCAGGTTGGTAGTCAGCGATCGTGTGGTCGACCGCGGCCGCGTCGGTGATGTCGACTTGGGCGAATCGATAGTCGGGGTGGGCTTCGACGTCGGATAGGGAGGCGAGATTGCCTGCGTAGGTGAGGGCGTCGAGGTTGAGGACCTGGTGGCCGTCGGCGAGGGCCATACGGACGAGGTTGCTGCCGATGAAGCCGGCGCCGCCGGTGATGAGGAGTTTCATGGGGGCAGGTTGTGGGTGTGGGTTTTCGACCACGAAATACGCGAACTACACGAAAGTTGTGTGTAGGGTGATTGTCTTAATTGCTTTTTTGGGGGGAGGTTTGGTGGTTGGGTAGCTGTTGGTAGCAGTCAGTTGTTGCTCCGCCGGGACAAGCCCGGGCGGAAGCGGTTCGGGGAGCTAATCGCGGGTGGCGGTTCGGAA
>NZ_ANOH01000212.1 GCF_000346505.1 Aporhodopirellula sallentina SM41 | reverse complement strand
TTTTTGCAATCCAGTTTTCACCGCCCAACCCCGTGTCGCTCCTGGACTCGCGACTGACCGACCAAGACGTCCTCGAGAAAAAAGCTTGAACCCGATCAGGACTCTGCCTTCGCCAAGATCACTACACCGCGTGACCCCAGGATGAATTCATTCTGGCCAGGTCGTGACAAAGACTGTGACTGGCGATGACCTGAGCGTGCACCGCATGCTCAGATCATACAGCAGTAGCAATGAATCAAGCCGACTCGTTAGTACTGCAAGGAATGATGAGACGACGCTGTCACAGACAGACTTGGCTAGCCCAAGTCCAAGCGTCGACACCTCGAATAGTCGTATAGTACCGAATCGGATCTCGCCGAAACTCGCAAGCGTCAACGTTCAAAGTCAGCCGAATCCACACCCTAAGCCACAAGACGAAAACAGAAGAATCACCGATGTAGAAAAAGTCACCAAAAGCGGCCAGACGCCTCTGGTCAAACCAAGGACTTCATAGTCGCCCAGCATCACCGGGCAAGGGTGGCGTAGTGGAGGTGGTACAATGCCGAAGGCAACCACCGGAACGAAGACACACTTGCTCCGGTGCATGCTTTCGTTATCCGCCGGATTCGTTCGGTGACCAAGTATCAAATAGCTTATCAAAATCCTCGTCAACAAATGCGACGAACGGCCGTTTCTTTGAAATGCATTCTAGCAGTGCGTCGACACGCCTACGTTGCGATACAGTTGTCAATTCCATTGATTTCTGTGCGATACCCAGCGCCGATGCAAAGTCGCCTTCCCGCATGTAAGATGTAGCCAAAGACTGCAATGCTAACCAGTTTGCCCACTTGGAGATTTCGCAAGCGCGTCTTGCATGCCGAATTGCAGCGGTAGAGTCGTGGAACTTGGCGTCTGGGCAGCAGGAGTGAATGTGGGCAAGGCTTATGTGAGCTTGGACGATATTGGGATCCAGACGGAGAGCATTGTTGTAGCAGTCTATGGCCTCGCTGAATTCTGATTTGAAGTAGTGGCACACCGCAAGCCAGACGGCCCAGTTCGGGTGCACTGCGTAATCATCAGTCCCTGACTCGAGGCAAGCGTGTATCCCACTAATCACGCTGTCGAACTGGCGAGACGCAAACAGCCTCGGAATATGAGCGGGTTCGAATACCATGAGTTAAGCCGGATAACGGCAGTCATCACCGAGGACCGCCAATGTGGTTTCCATCTGTAAAAGCGCCATGCGGTCCTTCGGTGCATGACATGGTTCGTGCAACTTCGGCAGCCGACGTTGTAACCTAAGGCCCAAGTTGCGTCCAATCAATCATAACGGCCAAGGACTCTGCGGCATTGATCGTGGAATCGCTCGTCAATCTGCTCAATTACCGAGCCTACGAAACCACGCAGTCCCTGAGTCTTTTGCGATCGTGTGAAAACGATTTCCTGTTCGTTGCCACGATCGAACGCATGCGATCCGAAATGCGCATCATCCTCAGTGTCATGCAAGTCTTTCACTACGACATCGATTTTGACGATATTGGGAATCTGTTGCCAGAACCCGTAGTAGGTGAACCGTCCAATTTCCACTCTCACCGTACCAGAGTGATGAATGATGATCTTGAAGTACTCCCTGTCGGTCCGCCCGCTCACGGGTCTGTCAAAGTGGAGCGTGAGAGTTTCAAAATCAGTTTGTGCCATTGAGTTGATGTCGATCTAGCAAGTAGCACGAACGACTAAAATCACCCGGTCGCGACGAGAGATTCTCAATTGTCAGAACGCCCGACTTCGCGACTCGGGTGCATTTTTCTGTTATCCACACGCCCACGCGAACGCTAAAACCCTCGGGTGCTGTCGGCATTGAGTGATATGGGCACAGCCAACGTCACCGAACATATAGTCCAAGTTGTCATTTGAATCCAATTGAAACAGGAGTTCCATCTGCTGTTGGCATTCAGGACATGCCGGGTATTCTGGCCCCTGCACCCATGCTGGCCATCCACCAAGTTTGTCACCAGCGTTGGATTCTGAAATCATTTCGGCAACATTCAGGTCGATATTGAGGTCACTCAGTTTGATTCCTAGCTCTGGCGCTTCAACCGATACGAGATTCCTAGTGAAATCATAATCGTAATTGATCCCGAGTAGTTCGTGTTCTGCTGGCGATGGTGCGTCATCAATCGGCAGCCAGTCGGAAATCACAGATTTGGTGAATGGCGCAATTTCTTCTGGTGGCGTGCAGTCAGTATCGGATTTTTGGATTATGCGAATCTCATGTGTCCCCGAAAACGCTTCCCATGTTTCGCACATGCCGTCGTCGGTCGAGCAGTAGAAGAGCTGAAGTATTCCATCCTTAAGTGGCGTGTCGAATTCGCGAGGCAGAAAAGCAAGATCAAGTTGCAAAAAGAACTGCATTGACTTTTTGCATTCAGAGCATGTTGGCCATGGGAAGTCGTCAGTCGCCGTTGGGGTTCCGCCAAACCACGAGCAAGAATCCGTATTCCTGTTGTTTATTGAAGCGCGCCACGCACTGCGTTTGTGCGTCGCGTTCCATTTCAAAAACGATGCCTTAATCTCGTCTGGGGCCATAGGGAAAACGCCTTCTTGTGTGGATAACGTCCGGATTCACCGGGTCGGGAGAGTAAAGTAACCATTTGAAAACGGCCGCAAGCCCGACTCCGGTGCAATCTATGGTTATCCGCCGTCAGCAGATTGTGCCGCAAGCACGGCATCAATCCGTGACCGCCAATATCGACAGGCATCAGCGTTTGACGGATCGTCCCCGTCGGTTCTTGATTGATAGTATTGCAGGTGGCGATTGAAGTCGGCAAGACGTTCGTCTAAGTATTGTCGGAATTGGGTTCGATTCGAGGGGATAAAGCCGGGGCCGTCGCACCCGCATGTATTGAAAACGTGCCCCAATGTCAAAATTTCGCGGAGCGTCGACCAGGAGCGCGAATCGGATTTACGCGGTGCCTTAAAGTCGCGGCCAAGGTCAGCCATTGGTTCTCCGCAATCGGGACAGTTGAAGTTTGCAGTTCGATATTCGGATTCCAGTTCAGCGAGGCAATGCCCAAGTTGTGCTTCACGCTCGGCCAACAGCTTTGCGTTCCAGCGGCAATGCTTGAGTTCATCGAAAGCAAACCCCTTGCCGCGGACACGCAGCCAGTCGCCAATTGACGGCTGCTTGAACGCCTTGCGGCAATCGAGGCACGCGAAGTGTATTTTGTACGGCCCTTTAATTGCGTATCGGCACATAGATTTCAGTCGGATAACGTCGGTGGTCACCGGGCAAACGCATGCCACGGTCGGAAGCTTGTAAAAAGGCGATGCGTTTGCTCCGCGTGCACCACATGGTTATCCACGGCGTAAGATCGTTCGCATCAAGGCCAGTCTAGAGCCCGACGATGTGCCAGACAATCGACGAACGCATCCGACCACGCGACAGACGTTGGATCGTTCGCGCAGTACCCGGTGTTGATTCATATTCACCATCAAGTCAGACAATTGACACGCGCATCGATAAGATGGAGATCACCATGCGCATCGACGAACGCCACGATCGGCCGGCAGATCGTGCGAAACGCGGTGTCGACGCAGATTCATCGTCCAGCCAGACAATCGTCCGCGCAACGACACGTTGGGTTTGTCACGCGCATCGACCGCGCGAATTCCGTCCGCGCATCGACACGCTGGATCTCCACGCGCCACGCCGGATAACGATTAAGTTCACCCGCTT
>NZ_ANOH01000211.1 GCF_000346505.1 Aporhodopirellula sallentina SM41 | reverse complement strand
TGCGTGGCGATTCGTTTCTGTTCGAGTTCTCGCATTTCGGCGTCTTCGCGGACGGTTTGCATCCGCGTGGTGGCTTGCCAGTAGTTCGTTTCGGCTCGGTCGACTTCACGTTGGGTGGCATTGCCTTCGTTGAGCAATTCGCGATAGCTCCGCAGTTGTTCTTCGCAGAGTGCCAGTTCGGCTTCGGCGGCCCGTCGGGAACTGGTGGCACGCACGGCGGCTTCGGCGATTTCGAGCGACGCGCGGAGGACGCGGTCGTCAATTTGTGCGAGCAGTTGCCCTTCGGAAACGCGTGTGCCTTCTTCGACCAGGACGTCCTTGAGCACTCCCATCTCGGCGGCCGGTACGTCGACGGTGCGATAAGGTTGCGTAAAAGTTTCGATCTCGATCGCATGCACCGGTGCGATGCTGATGCAGGCGAGGATGCACCATGCGGTCCATTGAATTGGTTTGCGCTTCATTCGAGACTCCATCTCATATTGCCCAGCACGCGTCCGGTTGGTCGGTCGCGCGGAAAAGGATTTCTTGCTCACGCAGGTCGGTTTTCAGCATCTGCAGTCGGCGCGAACTCGCTTCGCGTTGCAGTCGACGTTGAACGGTAACGATTTGATTGAACAATCGATGGTCACGTCGTGGATCTTCCGCGATCGAACCGGCAGGGTGGAATGCGTCGACGTTTTCGCTTGCCACTCGATGCAGATGCCGCGTGATCCACGGCGCATGTTGCAGCAGCAACGGATCATCCGCGGCGATGAAAAAGCGGCACGAACCTGGATCGCCGCATCGTGCCGCACGCCCGATCAATTGTCTGTCCACGCGAGCGAAGGGATGCATCTGCGTGACGATGACGTGCAATCCACCGCACTCTCGTGCCTGTTCATCGAGTTTGATATCGGTGCCACGGCCCGCCAAATTCGTAGCGACCGTGATCGCTCCGCTGCGGCCCGCGTTTGCTACCACCGCAGCCTCATCCGCGTCTTGAACGCCGTTTAAGATCTCAAAGGATCGTCCGAACTCTCGCAGACGCGATGCGATCGCCAAACTTTCGCTCACGCTCAATGTCCCGACGAGAACCGGACGTCCGCTCACGGCGATCGAGAAGGCTTCGTTGACGACCGCTTCATACTTTTCATCCTGAGTTAATACGAACCGTGGCGTGTAGGTTTCTCGTTTGCTCGCGATCCGCAGCGGGACGGTCTCCACCGGCGTGCCATATACCTGTTCGAGTTCACGTTGGCACTGATCGGCGGTTCCGGTCATTCCGGTCAGGTAGCGATAGGAACGGAAAAAGTTCTGTTTCGTGATTCGCCCCAACGCGATAGATTCACCCGTGATTTCCAGACCTTCGCGAGCCTGCACGGCTTGATGTAGCCCGCCGGACCAACTGCGATCGGCGAACACTCGCCCCGTCGCTCGATCGATCAACTCGATACTGTCGTCGCGGACGACGTAGTGAACGTCACGGGCGTAATGATAGGCGGCGCGGAGGGCGGTAATGACGTATTCGTGCCACGGACGCAACAAGTTCGGGTGAGTTGATGCGGCGGTGTCGCTGTAGGTTTTCGCGAATCCCTCGTCGGTTAATTCGATCTGGTCCGAACCGGATGCGAAAAAATGTTCGCCTTCGGAAAGTTGGCCGACGAACCCGAGTGCCATGCGATGCACCGGAGCGTCGGGGGCCGGGCCGTTGGGGGTGTCGCTGAGGATCAGCGGTGAGACCGCATCGTCGAGCAATACGTCATCGGCCTCGTCAACAATCGCACAAGCCAATCCGCGTTGGCGTCGCTGTGAGGCGTTGACGCCGCGCAGTGTTGAAAGAAGCTGAAAACCGATCGGGGAAGCCGACGACTTTTGCGATGCGATTTGGTCTCGCAAATAGTCGAACCCGAATGTGTGTGCGGATCCGTAGGTGACGTCGGCTTGATACGCCTGTCGCGCCTGTTCGTCGTCGGATTCGAGTTCGACCACACCGGTCGTGATGCCGCAGTGCCGAAAGACGCCGCGAAGATATTCGTAGTCGCGACGTGCTAGGTAGGCGTTGGGCGTTGCGACGTGCACTCCTTTGCCGCGTAACGCGTTGACGTAGGCGGGGAGCACGCCGGAGAGCGTTTTTCCTTCGCCGGTTTGCATCTCCGCGATTCCACCGAGGCTCATCACGATGCCGGCGCGTAGCTGCGTGTCGAAGGGTTCGAGTGACAACTCACGCCGAATCGCTTCGTGGACGACCGCGATGGCGTTGGTCAGCAACTCCCAATCCACCGCGTTGCTGTTGGGGTGCCGACGGGGGCTGTGGATGCGTTCTTTCAGTTGGCTGGTCAGCAAGTATAGCCCGTCGGCAGTCTCGTTCTTCAGCGGTTCTGCGAACTCGCGACCTCGTTGAATCACCGCGGCGATCATTCGTTGGTCGGTGACTTTTCGTTGGAATTCGCGCGCCGTGGCGGTGCGGTTGATCGCGGCATCGAGAGGCTGGCTCATGGCAGGCTCCCTTGTCGGGGACCGGCCGAATGAGGTTCGGTGACGATCGTGTCGCCAATTTCCCACTCTTCGAACTGCATCTCTTCGTTACAGAGTTGTTCTTCGACGTGCACCTGCAACAGCACGCCCATGGCTTTGCGCAGCGTGATCCATGACATCGCGTAGGCGACCTGCGCACGCGTAACGGACTGTTCTTCCTCAGCGACGCGCTCTTGGGCTTCGAGCAGATCTTCAATCAGCAGCACAGCCGACTCGTTCGGGTCGGGCAACCATTGCCAACGTTGTTGGAGGTAGGAAACCTCTCGCATCGCCGCCACGAGCGATTGTTGATTTCCAATCATTTCGGCGTACGCGGTGCGGGTTTCGCGGACAGCGATCTCGACGGTGGTGATGGCGGCTTCGGTCGTTTGTTGGAATTCGTAAACGCTGCGGTTGAGTTCCCATTGGTTGCGTTGCAGTCGGGCGCGGGCGGCGCGGTTGCCGACGGGGAGTTCGAATACGAATCCCGCCGCGTAGCTGGGGCCGCCGTCGGTCAGCTGTCGAGCGATCGCACCGAAGGTATCGCGGTCGTTGTCGAGTCCGGCAACGTAGGAACTGAGCAAGAGGTCGAGACGCGGTAGGACTTGGTTTCTCGCCGCACCGACTTTGCTGGAAACGGCGTGGATCTTTCGCAGTGATTGCGTGATGTCGGGCCGGTTTTCTAACGCGGTCAAGGTTGCCTCGCGAGGCGAGACCGGGACGAGACAGTTGAGCGGCAGTTCACCAGGCAGCAGTTCCCAGTTGCCTCCCCGCATTAGGTTCGGATCGGCCGTCAGCATTCTCAGGCGTGCCTGTCCGTTGCGGATGCGTGCTTCGATTCGGATCAGGTCACTGCGTCGCTGCGTGATCGCGACCTCGGCTCGGAGGATCTGGCGTTGCTGCGAATCGATGGTTCCCCGAGCGAGCAATTTAGCGTGCAGTTCCTCGGCGGCTTGGAGCAGACGTTTGCGTTGGAGGTATTCCGCACGCGCTTGATACAAGTCCCAGTATGCTCTCGTGACATCGACGAGGTGCTGTTCGACTTCGTTTCGCGTTTCGCTCTTGGCCAACTGAACGTTGATTTGAGCTAAGAGCACGCGTGTTGTGTTGACGGCGCGTCCGTGGTCGCGGAGCAGGGGTTGAGCGAAGTTGATTTCGAGCCGCGATGTTCCCTGCGGGTTCGGTGTCAGGTAGGTCGAGTTGTTGCTTTGGAATCCGCCGCGTTGAACGATTTCGACATTTCCGCCGCTGCGATATCGTTTCCGGATTCCGGCGGAAGACGAGAACAGATTGTCGAGGTAACGTTCGGAACTGTTCCCCGTCGTCAGGACGCTGCCGACCGGTTCGTTGGTTCTCGCGAATTTGGATTCGACGAACGCGGTCGTATCGAACTCCGCATCGGCGATCACCATGTCGTTGTAGCGGACCTTCGGTTCGGTCAGCAGTCCGCGCACGTAGGGCGAGGCGACAAGGCTGGTTTCGGCCAATTGGCAAACGTCGACCGCAATGGTTTCCTGCGCCAGCCCGAGCGGTTGGCCGATCAAGGATTCCCACCAACGGATCGCTGGATCGTCAATGGAGTCCGTTGCGATGAACTCGCCGGGAAGTGTCGTCGGTTGATCGGACAGTTCGTCGGCTCGCGCCCGATAGATGTCGAGCTGGTTGCGGTACGGACCTTGGCTGATTGGGTTTGGGATGTCAGACGCAGATCGCGAGTACGCACGGTCGAATGATCCCCAGTTGTGATGAATCTCGGTCGAGTGCGGTAGTGGAGCGTCGGAGACGAAGTCCGGTTGCGGCGTCGGGACTTCGCTCATGCCGACAGGGTCTCGGAGCGGTTGATGTTGGTCGGTGGTGTCCGGCGACGTTGAAACGGTGGTTGATCGGTTTGCGTTGGTTTCCGGTGAACCGGGACGATCGGGCAGGTAACCGAGGAAAAGGTGCGAAACATCGTCGGGTGTTGTGGTCGCTCGCGACGGCGATTCACCCGCGACGGGGACAGCAAACACCATCAAAAATCCCGTCGCCAACAGCGCAGCAGCGAACGGCGCGAGGTGGCGGTACCACCTGTCAACGCCTTTCGGGATGCAAGATTTCTGTTTCACGCGGCTGCGCATTCGGGAAAGAACCGTAGATCGTTATGACGGCATCATCGGTTTCATTCGGCACAAACGGATCCACCCGAATAGTGGCAGGCGCGGAAACAGATGTTTGCGTCAAAACTGCGACAGCAAAGTCTTCCCAAAGCCGATGAGCCTATGGGTCTCGCTATTTTTCCCAGATTGCCCGACGCGAAAGGTCGGCGGCGGTCGGAAACGTCACGTAGGTTTGCAATGCAGACTTGGATCGATATGCGCAAATCAATGCAATCCCGTGTTAGCCCCGGAACAACGCACGAGCGACGACACCGCGGTGGTAAGTATCCAGTAGGAATCTCATTAAGATGTCTCGAACAAAGACGAACGATTGGTGGCAACGTCTGCTGATGAGAGCAGATGAAGTCGCCACGAGATTCCGAGATCAACACCGTGCCGGTTCGCTCCCGAATGCCTCCTCACGTCCTTTGCGGCTCGGTGATCTCGAGCCGCGTTTGCTCTTCAGTGCCACACCGATCGATCCAGCAGTGATGGCGGAGTCCGCGGAGAGTGCAACGGTGCTTCAGGTCGAGGTGGAGTCGACTTCATCCGATGACACGCACGCGGACGAAAACGCGTCGATACAGACCGTGGCCGAACCGTCCACGCAGATGTCGCCGCGTGAGATCATCGTGATCGACTCGTCGGTGGCCGATTTGCAAGCACTGCTCGATGATCTGGAGCAAAACCGGTCGGACGCGGATGTGTACGTGTTGGACTCCGATCGGGACGGTGTTGAGCAGATATCCGACATCCTTGAAGGACGCGGCGATGTGGCGTCCTTGCACATTGTGTCGCACTCCGAAGACGGCCGGATCCAATTGGGCGAGACCTGGTTAGGTGAGTCGAACCTGGACGCGTACGCCGGTGGAATCGCGTCGTGGGAATCGTCTCTTTCCTCGGACGCGGACATCTTGTTTTATGGTTGCGATCTTGCGGACAGTGTGAGTGGTCAGACGTTGATCGATTCGATCGGCGCACTTACCGGGGCTGATGTTGCTGCGAGTGACGACGATACGGGCTACGCCGGCTACGGTGGTGATTGGCAGTTTGAGTATCACGTCGGAGTGATCGAATCGGACGTCGCGTTCTCGGTGGAGTTGCAAAACACGTGGCAACACAAGCTCGCGTCGCTGACGATCAACGTCGATACGTTCAGCGACGTGGTCGATGGCGGTGACGGCGTGACTTCGTTGCGCGAAGCGATTATTCAAGCGAACGCAAATGTCGGTGGTGATACGACGATCAACCTGCTCGCGGGAACTTATACGAGAACGCTCAATGCTGCGGGCGAGGACAACGCCGCGACGGGAGACCTCGATGTCCATGAAGACGTCACCATTGTCGGAGCGGGCTCGGGACTGACGATCATTGATGCGGGGTACAACGACCGCGTGTTTGATGTTCACGACGGACATCTGACGATGTCGGATCTCACCGTAACGGCTGGGGTGGCATCGACGGGTGGTGGTGCGGTGAGTGTTAATGACGCCGCGGCGAGTTTGACGCTTGAACGAGTGATTGTTACCGACAATGGCGCGTCTGAAGGCGGCGCGATCTCTAACCTCGGAACGATCAACCTCACCGATGTGGAAATATCGAACAACGGCGGGACCGGTTCAACGGTCAAAGGTGGCGGTATTTTCAACGAGGGAACCGCGATCCTAGAGCGGGTCACTATGTCGGGCAACGCGGCGGGATCCGGTGGAGCGATCTACAACGATACGTTGCCTTCGTTGTCGTTGACCAACGTCACGATCAGTGGCAACACCGCGGCGAGTAGTGGTGGAGCCATCTACAACAACAACTCGACGCTCACGATTGTTAATTCAACAATCACGCTCAACAATGCCGACTCCGGCGGTGGGCTTCGAATGCAGGGCGCAACCTCTCCAACGCTGCTTAATACGATTGTTGCCGGCAACAGTGTCGCGAGCGCGAACGCCGACATTGAAGGCACGATCTCGAGTCTCGGCAACAATTTGATCGGGGACACTACCGGCGGTTCGGGGTTTGTCGGCAGTGATCTTACGAACGTTTCTGCGTCGCTCGAAGTGCTCGCGGACAATGGCGGTTACGTCCAAACGCATGCTCTGACAGCAGGCAGTCTTGCTCACAACGCGGGTGCTGTTTCCGGAGCGTCGGCTACGGACGGGCGAAACGTAGCGCGGGACGCCTCGCCCGATATCGGAGCGTTCGAAGCCGCCGGTACGACCTTCACGGTGACGAATACCGCAGACAGCGGCGCGGGTTCGTTGCGGCAAGCCATCCTCGATGCCAACGCTTCTGTCGGTGCGGACACGATTGAGTTCAATATCAGTGGCACCGGCGTTCATGTGATCGCTCCAACGAGTGTATTGCCGACGATCACTGAGGCGGTCACGATCGACGCAACCACCGACGACAGTTTCGCGGCGAATGGGAATCGACCCGCGATCGTTCTTTCCGGCGTCGATTCGGTGGGCGGATCCGGTGACGGGCTGACTTTGTCGGGGACGTCCGACGGCAGTACCATCCGCGGGCTGATCATTCGTCAGTGGAGTGGCGACGGAATCGAAATTCAAATCGGTTCGGACAACAACCTGATCGTCGGCAACTACATCGGCCAACTCGATAACACCGGTACGAGCGGCGGGGGGGGGACCGGCAATGGCGGCAACGGGATTGTTGTCTATGGGGCGTCGAACCAAATCGGCGGCGCGACGTCCGCGGACCAAAACATTCTTTCGGGCAACACTTCCGCGGGCGTCTATATCACCGGCAGCTCCGCGACGGACAACGATGTCATTGGCAACCTGATCGGTGTGGATTCGTCCGGTGTCACGGCGTTGGGCAATTCCGTCGCTGGGGTTCTGATCAATGCCGGGGCCAACGGGAACACGATCGGTGGTGAAGGCCTCGGTAATGTGATCTCGGGAAACACCAACGGTGTTCAGATCTTTGACGGCGGAACGTCGAGCAACACTGTTCAGGGGAACTTCATCGGCGTTGACGCAACCGCGACGGTTGCCGTCGGAAACACGGCACAAGGGATTCAGATCGGAAGCGGTGCGTCGAACAACCAGATCGGTGGCGACTCAGCGGCCAAGGCAAACGTGATCGGCGGAAACGGGACATCCGGGATCGAAATTACCGACGCGGGGACGAGCAGCAATCACGTGCAGGGCAACTATATCGGCACGAACTCGGCTGGCAGCCTGGACCTTGGCAACGCGATTCATGGTATGCGAATTCAGTCGAGTGCCATGGACAACGTGATCGGTGGAACCGAGGTTGGAGAAGGCAACGTGATCGCATTCAACACGACGCACGGTGTCAGTATCGTCTCGGGAGCGACGGGCAACGCGCTGCTCGGCAACAGCATTTACGACAACGATGACTTGGCGATTGATCTCAATGACGATGCCGTTAGCGTCAATGACACGGATGATGTGGACAGTGGTCCAAACAACCTTTTGAACTACCCGATCATCACATCAGTTGTTCAAAACGGTGCCGATTTGGAAATCGAGTTTAGCGTTGATCTTTCATCGGGATCTTACCGTATCGAGTTTTTTGAGAACCCCAGCGGTGTTGGGGTCGATGGTCACGGCGAGGGGGAAACGTATCTCGGTACGACCACGATCGTCACCTCGAGTGTCTCGGGAGGCGAGCAGTTTACCGCCACGTTGACCGGAGTGACGGCGACCTCCATTGTCGGTGTGACCGCGACGGCGACGGAGGATCGTGGTGGCGGTTACTACGGGAGCACGTCGGAGTTCAGCGCCGCGTTCATGACCGCGGCGCAGTTTGACGATTCCGATGAGGTCCGAGTCAACGATACAACGTCAGGAGATCAAACTACCGAGGCTGAGACACGCGGTAGCAATCAGGCCGTTGCGGTTTCTGCGAACGGCGACTATGTGGTTGTCTGGACGAGTGACAACCAGGATGGTGATGGCAAGGCGGTTTACGCGCAGCGATTCAACGCGGCTGGTGTGGCGCTCACGGGCGAGATCCAGGTCAACCAGACCACATCGGATGACCAACAGTGGGCACGTGTCGATGCGGCGGATGATGGCAGCTTCGTCGTCACGTGGACTCTCGTCATTGAAGGGGATCCCGTTGACGTTTACGCAAGACGCTTCGGTGCCGACGGAACCGCTCTTGGAAATGAGTTCGTCGTCAATACGTACGTAACCGGCGAGCAACATAACTCGTCGATCGCGGTCAACGCCAGCGGTGAATTTATCATCGTGTGGGAAGGCAAGGGGGCATCTGATGACGACGGAATCTATTATCGACGGTTCAATGCCGATGGCACCACGATCGACGCCGCGCAGGTTCGTGTGAATGTCGATGATCTCGATTCGGAAACCACGCCAGATGTTGCGATGAACGATTCGGGGCAGTTCGCCGTCGTGTGGCAGGCTGACGGGGAAATCTATGTCCGGCACTACGATGTTGACGGATCGAACGTTGCGACCGCCATGCATAACGATCTGATGGTTGATACGACGATTGCCGCTGCCAATGGCCCGTCGATTGCGATGGATGAGTCGGGGCGGACCGTCGTGGTATACCGTACGCCAGGACTGGTTGGTGCCGGCGCGGGCGTATGGGCGAAAACGTTTGAACTCTCGGGTGATGTGCGTCACGCCCTATTTGAGCCCAGTGATGAATCGTTCAGTTCGGACAACACGAGCCCGTCCGTGGACATGGACGACCATGGAAACTTTGTGGTCGTGTATCACGGAGACTCGGACGGCGATGGCAGCGGCGCATCGGTGAAATACCGGATCTACGATGAAGATGCCAACGCACTGATGTCCGCCGAGCAGGTCAACGTAACGACATCGGGAGACCAGCAGTATGCGTCAATCTCGATGCTCGACGCGAACAATTTTGTCGTGGTTTGGAGTGGAAACGGCAATCAAACTGATCAAGTTGATTCAAGCGGCGTGTTCTCGAGGCAGTTCAGTTTTGCACCGGCTGAGATTGATCTCGATGCGAACGACAGTTCCGCGGCAGGACGCAACTACAACGCAACGTTCACGATCGGGTCAGGTTCGGTCGTCGTTGTGGACTCGGACGCGACGGTCACACAAGGGGACGATGCGAACATCGATTCTCTCACCGTAATCCTCGACGGAATCCTAGACGGAACCGACGAGGTTTTAGCGGTTGATACGACCGGGACAGGTATCACAGCGAGCTATGCCGACGGAGTGTTGACCCTATCGGGGAGCGATACTGTCGCCAACTACCAACAGGTGTTGCGGACGATCACCTACGACAACACCGCCGGTTCACCGACTGTCGGATCGCGAACGTTGACGTTCCACGCCCGTGCGGGAGTCACGTTCAGCACCGCGGCGGTGACGAATCTGACCGTGCAAACTCCGCCAAATCAAATACCCACGATTGATTCGGGGGGACCCTACACGATTGAGGAAGGCGGCACCCTGAACCTCGACGCCAGCGGTTCGGATGATCTCGATGGAGATACTCTGTCGTTCGCGTGGGATATGGACAACGACGGCAACTATGGTGAAGCCAGTGAACCGACATCCGCCGCCGTGTCATTGGACTGGGCGACGTTGCAGGGACTCGGGATGGGCGATGACGGCGTCTATACCATCGGTCTGCAAATTGATGACGGCAAGGGGGGCGTGGTGACAACCACCACGACGGTGACTGTGACGAACGTCGCGCCGACGTTGACGGTCAACGGGTCGACGACGATCTCGAGCGGCGCGGTCTACTTCCTCGGTCTAGATGCAACCGACTTCGGCGACGATACCATTTCTCACTGGACAGTGAATTGGGGCGACGGGACGATCGAAACCGTTGTCGGCGACCCGTCAACGGTCAGCCACACGTACGCGGTCTCCGGTTTGACCCACAACATCACCGTGTCGGCGACCGATGAGGACGGGACGTGGCACGATAGCGAACTGTTGGTGACATTGAGTATTTCCAACAGCATCTTTCGGTTTGACGCGGTCAGTGGGGACTTCCTCGGACAGTTCGGAATCGGCGATCAGACCTCCATCGCCGCGGCAGTGATCGGACCGGATGGGTTGCTGTACGTTGGCGGATTCGATTCAAACGATATTGAACGGTACGATCCGTCCACGGGCGCTCGCATCGATACGTTCGTTACTGCTGGTGCAGGCGGACTCAATCAAGCGGCGGGAATCGCATTCGGTGTGGATGGAAATCTGTATGTCGCTAGTCATGCAACCGATCAAGTGCTCCGCTACAACGGGGAAACAGGCGACTTTATTGACGTGTTCATCGACGCCACCGGTGGGCTCGACGGACCGATCGGATTGCTGTTTCACTCGAACGGCGATTTGTACGTCAGTAGCTACAACACCAACCGCGTGATTCGGTACGACGGTGAAACCGGTGCGGTCGTTGGTGATTTTGTCGGCGCGGCAAATGGAGGATTGAGCGGCCCCGAATTGATGGCGTTTGGTCCAGATGGCAATTTGTACGTGACGTCCTACGCGACGGACGAGGTTCTCCGCTATGACGGAGACACGGGGGCCTACATTGACACCTTTGTGGGTGCGGGAGTCGGAACGCTCGATGGCCCGGTAGGGATCGCGTTTGGCCCCGACGGCAATTTGTACGTGGGCAGTGAACTGAGCAATCAGATCCTGCGTTATGACGGTGATACCGGCGCGTTCCTTGACGTCTACGCGTCCGGTAGCGGGCTCAATGGGGCTCGCGACACCGTGTTTTCGCCGACGGTCCAGGTGACCGTGACGGCACCTCCAAACGGCGGACAATTTTGGTTTAGCACCGACGGGAATGGTTCGTCGTCGTCATTGGGAACCTGGGACAAGGGCACGGTTATTGAGCTCGGTGGCTCTGGCCTGTCGTTTGATCCTGCAGGAAGTCCCGCCGATACCACGTCAGGCGATATGACGGTTGCCTTTGATATTGAGAACTTTGCTTCGGGAGCTGACCTTTCGGCTCTTCACTACGTGGGAACAGATATCACTATCGGAGGAGATTCGCAGCCTGCGTTCAACCTGCAATCGGGTGATGTTCTCTTTACGGTCAATTCGAACCAAACGTTGACGAGTAGCAATAGCGTTGACGTTGACAAAAATGACGTCGTTGTTTTCCGTGCCGACAGTGCGGGAGACTACAGTTCAGGAACGTTCTTTCTGTTGCTTGACGACTTCATGGGCGTCGAGGTTCGCGGGATCACGTTGGTTGAACAGGACGTCGACTATGCCGATACCACAATCGCGGCGGGAACGTTTCTCTATGTTCGATCCGGCGGTAGTCAAGACAGCAATATCTACACGTACGTTGCCGATGATGTTGGCGATGGGATAACCAGCGGTACGTCACAGTTGCTAATTGATGGTGCCGACATTGGGATCACGGACAAACTGATCGGCATCGAACTGATTGAACAGCCGATTGATGTTGCAGGGACCTCGCTCGCCGAAGGCAACATCCTTTTGACGCTCGATGGTGACGACGATGTTGGCGACAACGTGCTTTCCGTGCAACGACAGGACGTCTTCGTTCTAGACATCACTCAAACGACGCTCGGCAGCGGGACGGCAGCGGCCAACGCGACCCTTTTGATCGACGGAAGTGACATTGATCTCACGGATTCCGACGAGTCAATCGACGCGATTGCGTTGTTCAGCAACAACAGTTCGCCGACTGACATAACGCTGAGCAATTTGACCGTTGATGAGAACACGGATACCGATGGTGGGCATAGCGTCGGCACCCTAACCGCCACCGACGTGGATGCCGGGGATGAGTTTTCGTGGAGCATTGTTGGTGGTGCAGACGCCGCGTTATTCTCGATCGGTGGTGCCGGAGCAAATGAGTTGATCTTGGACGATGGTGTCCTCGACTACGAAAACGAAACTGCCTACGACGTCATTATCTCTGTGATGGATTCGGGCGGGAACTTGCTTCAAAAGCCGTTGACGGTGACCGTCAATGACCTGAACGATAACACGCCGACGATCGATGCGTCGCAAGCGTTTAGTGTCGCGGAGAACGCTGCGAACAACCATTCACTCGGGACAGTGACCGCGAGTGATCCCGATTCGGTAGGTGGACTGACCAACTGGTCGATCACGGACGGCAATGGCGACGGGATTTTCTCGATCAATTCGTCGACGGGTGAGCTGACGATTCTCGATAACTCCAATCTCGACAGGGAGAGCACCGCGAGCTACACGTTGACAGTTCAAGTGGAAGACGGAGCCAATACGTCATCGACCGAAACGATCGAGATTACTGTCAACGACGTCAATGATAACGCTCCCGTGGTGACGGGTTCGCAGACGTTCAACGTCAACGAAGAT
>NZ_ANOH01000210.1 GCF_000346505.1 Aporhodopirellula sallentina SM41 | reverse complement strand
ATCGAAGACCCGATCGAGTTTTATCACGAACACAAAGAGTCGACGATCAACCAACGCGAAGTCGGCGTCGACGTACCGAGTTTCTCCGAAGCGATCCGGCGGGCATTGCGCCAGGACCCTGACGTCATTCTCGTCGGCGAGCTTCGTGACCTCGAGACCATTGAAGCGGCGATCAGCGCGGCCGAAACCGGCCACGTCGTCTTCGGCACCCTGCACACCAACAGTGCCCAAGGCACGGTCAACCGGATCATCGACGCGTTTCCCGGCAACCTCCAAGACCAGATCCGGACCCAGCTCGCGTCGACCCTGATCGGAGTCGTCGCCCAGTCGCTGCTGCCCAAGATCGGTGGCGGCCGATGTGCGGCCTACGAAGTCCTCGTGGTCACCTCGGGGATCTCGAACCTGATCCGCGAAAACAAAACATTCCGAATCAACTCGTCGATGCAGACCGGTGCCAAATTCGGCATGCAGCTCATGGACGACGCGTTGTTCGTTCACTGGAAAGAAAACCGAGTCACCGTCGAAGACGTGCTCGCCAAAGCACACAACCCCGACGACCTCGCCCGCCGAATCGTCCAAGCCCGCAAAGGCATCGAAGAAAACGGCGAAGCCGCCGACGAATAACACAACACCCACAATCTCTTAATCTTAATCCTACTCCTAATCATTAATCACACCCCCACACAACACCCATCAGCCGAACGGCGTTACCCCCCAACACCCCCAATCTCTTAGTCCAAGCCCTCAATCGCAAACCGCACCAAACAACCACTTCACCCTCCCTCCAGGAGGATCAAGCGAGGGGAGGGCCCCGACTAACCAATCCCCAACCAAACTTCGCACCTCGCGAACGTCAACACAAAACCTAACCACGGCGGCCCGCCGCCATTTTCATTCACCAGGTCACCGGCACCGCGAAACGATTCGCCCGCCACCGACCGCCGCCAAACACCTTTTGCCATGTCACAACGTCGTATCGGGCAGATCCTTGTCGACCTCGGTTTCCTTACCGACGACCAACTCCAGATCGTGCTCGAAGAGCAAGAACAGCAACCCGGCGCGTTGTTCGGCAAGGTCGCCGAAGACATGCAGCTCGTCACCGATGAGCAACTCATCCAAGGCCTCGCCGAGCAGATGGGGATGCAGACTGTCACGCTCGAGGAAGCCACCATCGCTCCCGAGGTGCTCGAACGGATCAGTGAAACGATGGCCCAGCTCTATCGCTGCGTCCCGGTCCAGTTCGATGACAACTCCAACACCCTGACGATCGCAACCTGCGACCCTCAAAACCTCAACATCCAAGACGAACTGCGGACCTTCCTCGGTTACGACATTCGCGTCGTCGTCGCGACCGAACGCGACATCAACCAAACGATCACCAAACACTACGACAGCGAAGCGGAGAGCGTCGAGAAGCTCGTCGCCGAACTCGCCGAAGACGAAGAACTCAAAGCCGCCGTCAGTGTTCTCGATCAAGAGAAGTTCAGCATTACCGACGCGGCCGCACTGGCCGACTCCGCCCCGGTTCGCAAACTCCTCAACATGGTCTTGCTTTTGGCGATTAAAGACCACGCCTCGGACATTCACTTCGAACCGTTCGAAGACGAATTCCGCATCCGGATTAAATCCGAAGGCGTGCTCTACGAAATGGTTCCCCCGCCACGTCACCTCGCCTTCGCGATCACGACCCGGATCAAGGTGATGGCTGACCTCGACATCGCCGAACGACGCATGCCGCAGGACGGCCGGATCGAATTGATGGTCGGTGGTCACCCGGTCGACCTTCGCGTCAGCGTTCTGCCGACGATCTTTGGCGAGTCCACCGTCATGCGGGTGCTCGACCGTTCGGTCGTCGACTTGTCGCTCAACAACGTCGGCATGGACGAGACCACAATCGCATTGTTCCGCAAAGCCATCGATCGCCCCAACGGCATCGTCCTGGTGACCGGACCGACGGGCTCGGGAAAAACCACCACGCTGTATTCCTCGCTGAGCGAACTCAACGACCCCAAAGAGAAAATCATCACGACCGAAGACCCGGTCGAATACGACATTGACGGCATCATCCAAATCCCGATCGACTCCGGTGCCGGCGTCACGTTCGCGTCATGCCTCCGCGCAATCCTGCGGCAGGACCCCGACATCATCCTCGTCGGCGAGATCCGCGACCTCGAAACCGCCGAGATCGCGATCCAAGCCGCACTGACGGGACACCTCGTCTTTAGCACCCTGCACACCAACGACTCACCGAGCACGGTCACCCGCCTGACCGACATGGGGATCCAACCCTTCATGATTTGCGCGACCGTCGAAGCCATCCTGGCCCAGCGACTCGTGCGGCGGATTTGTACCAAGTGCCGTGAAAAAACACGCGTCAGCACGGACCTGCTGATGGAACTCGGACTCACCCGCGAAGAAGTCGAAGAGACGGACTACTTCAAAGGCACCGGCTGCGAGAACTGCAACAACACCGGATACAAAGGCCGGATCGCCCTGTTCGAATTAATGGTCATGAACGACGCGATCCGCGAAATGATCATGTCCGGCGAAAGCACTGACGAACTCCGCGACCGAGCCCAAGCCGACGGAATGATCACCCTCCGCGACTACGGAATGAAAGTAGCCCAAGAAGGAATCACCACCCTCGACGAAATCGTGAGAGAAACCGTGGTCGATGGGTAGTTAGCTGTTAGCTGTTAGCTGTTAGCTGTTAGCTGTTAGCTGTTAGCTGTTAGCTCATTATGAAACCGAACGCCTCCTTGACTCCCAACCCCTAAACCTCACACATAGGAAAGCCAAACGATGAAAAATTTCCGTGACCTGATGGTTTGGGAAAAAGCACACCGATTTGTGCTTGGGGTCTACTCGGCAACACGCGAATTCCCAAGCGATGAACGGTTTGGCCTGACCTCCCAACTACGCCGGTCTGCCGCGTCGATCCCATCAAACCTCGCCGAAGGTTGTGGTCGAGGCACCGATACCGAACTCGCTCGTTTTTGCGACATCGCAATGGGCTCGGCATGCGAAGCGGACTACCAACTGCTGCTCGCCCGAGACCTCAACTACATCGACCACGACACGTATGAAAAATCGTTTCAACAGATCAATGAAGTGCAACGCATGTTGTCCAGCTTCACGAGAAAACTGCGAAGCGTTTAAGAAGACTCAGAAGTAACAAGATCCTCAAAATTCCGTTTGCTAAGAAGCTAACAGCTAGAGGCTAGTGGCTAATAGCTAAAAAAGAATCCCAGCCAGAGCGAAGCGATGCCCACTTATACCTTTGAAGCGATGGACGCGACCGGACAAGAGATCCGGGACGAAATCGAAGCCGCGAACGAGGACGAAGCGCAAACCACCATCCGGCAGATGGGATACTTCGTCACGAAGATCGCCGTCAAAAAGCAAGCCGCCAGTGCCGTCGACGCGGCCGGGAAGAAGAAACGCCCCTTCGCGATCGGTGGCGCCAAAACCAAACACATCTGCGCGTTCACCCGCCAGCTCTCGATCCTTCAAGACGCCGGGTTGCCGATCCTCCGCAGCCTCAAGATTCTCGAGCAAAACCAGAAACCCGGCAAACTCAAGAACGCCCTGATGGACGTCTGCGACGAGATCGAAGGCGGCTCGACGCTCTCCGAAGCGATGGCGAAGTGCCCCAAAGTCTTCAACCGACTTTACGTCAACATGATCAAAGCCGGTGAGGCCGGTGGTGCCCTCGAAACCATCCTCAACCGCCTCGCCGACTTCCTCGAAAGCGCCGAGTCGCTCAAACGAAAAGTCAAAGGTGCGTTGATCTACCCGGTCATCGTCGTCACGGTCGCGATCCTGATCCTGACGTTCATCATGTTGTTCATCGTTCCGACGTTTGAAAAGATGTTCGACGAGTTCGGACTCACGCTACCCGCCCCAACCCTACTGCTGATCGCGATGAGTAACTACATCGCCGGTTACTGGTTCCTGTTGATCGCGATGCCGGTGTGTGCGTTGATCCTCGTCAAACTGATGCGGAAATTCAAACACGGCCGCATCGGGTTCGACATGTTTATCCTGCGTGTCCCCATTTTCGGTGCGTTGATCGAAAAGAACATTCTCGCCCGGACGACACGAACACTCGGGACGCTGATCAGTTCCGGGGTGCCGATCATGGAAGGGCTCAACATCACCCGCGAGACCGCGGGCAACGCGATGTTCGAAAAACTCTACACCAAGGTCGCCGAACAGATCCGCGAAGGGGAAGTCATCAGCAAACCACTGCGGGAACACTCCGTCCTCGGGTTCCACCCCATGGCCGCCGTGTTCTGGGCGTTGTTCGGTTCGTTCCCCGGCATCATGGTCATGAGCGTCGCGCTGACGAGCAAAGGCAGCAAGCTCGACAAAGACAACATGGTGCAAACGCTGACGTTCCTAGCCTTGTACATGATCGCCGGCGGGATGGTGCTGTGCGTGCTGTTTTACTTGACCAAGATCAAAGGCCGGGTCGTCGATGACCTCGTCGTCAACATGGTTGATGTCGGAGAAGAAACCGGTGAACTCGACACGATGCTCTACAAAGTCGCCGACACCTACGACGAAGAAGTCCGAATCATGACTGACAGCCTCACGGCGTTGATGGAGCCCTTGATGATCGTATTCCTCGGGGTCGCCGTCGGTTTCATCGTCATCTCGCTCTTCATGCCCCTCGTGGAACTGATCACCGGATTGACCTAAGCCATTCGCGGCCGGCTGTTAGCTGACAGTTTTTGCTGTTAGCTAACAGCAACGAGCGAACAGCCCACCCCCCAATCCCAACCTCAGTCTTAATCATAATCTTACTCCTAATCCTAATCTCAAGCGTTTAGCCACTAGCCACTAGCCACTAGCTAACAGCTAACAGCAATCACCCAACCGCCTCTTCCTCCCAAGGCTCGTCGCCCATGACCACCTCATCTCAAAAATCACCGCCCCCTCCAAATCCGGTTTCACGCTCGTCGAAATCCTCGTGGTGATCGTGATCATCGGGATCCTGATGGGTATTGCGATTCCAGCGATCACGATTGGTCTCACTAGAGCGAAGACGACTGCGATCAAGATGGAACTCAACTCCATCGCATCGGCGATCGACCAATACCAGTTGACATACGGAGACTACCCGCCTGATTTCAGCGACAAGTCAGTGGTCGATAGGCATTATCGAAAGTTGTTCCCTCGCATGTCAGCAGATGACGCTGGCCTTCTTGACGCAATGATTGGAACAGGAGCCTCTTTTGATGCTTCGGCCATCGATCGCGCCGAAGCATTGGTTTGGTGCCTGGGTGGCTATAGCAAAGATGTACAGCGTCCATTCACGGGACCAGGCGGCCCCCTCGAATGGGTTGGAAGCGGCACATACGACGCGGCGGCGAGCACAGAACGTCAGAAGCCATCCAACTACCAGATCAACACCGATCGCACAAACAAGCTTTTTGACTTTGACGCAGCACGATTGACGATTGGCAGCGTGAACGCCTCAGCGGCGTTGAGCCCAACGAACCGTTATCTGTCTTCAGAAGAGTCTGGGACTGGAGACCTCGCGGCGACCTACATCGCCCGCGAAGATGGAGCTCCATTTGTCTACTTCGATGCGAGAACCTACCGCAAAGAAGATGCAACGTTGGGAATGAACGGCTTCGGCCATTCCGAATTTGGTTTTGTGCGTCCGTACGTGTCAGACACGCCCAAAAACGTAACGACCAGTGGTAACTTCGCCTCGCTTACTGCGGCACTTAGCTCATGGGAGTTCATGAACCCTGACACGTTCCAAGTTATCTCAGCAGGACTGGATGACAACTTTGGAAGTGTCAATTTGGTCGACAATTCCCTACTCACCGACACCGTCGATAGACCGCTCTATTTCCAATACCCAAGCGGCGAGGCCATCGCTCCACAAACAGGCGTGTCGACGCCGGGCGGCCTAAAAGTATCTGGAGTTTCGAAGTATCAAGATGGTGCTATAGGCAGTGGTCTCGAGAACTTTACGCCAGACAACATTACTAACTTCAGTAACGCTGCGATCGTGGATGACCTACCATGAGCAGACATTGCAAAATTGATCTCTTAAGCTCGTCGCTCCCTAAGCCGACGTCAATATCAAGAAATCGGGAAGCGTTTACGCTCGTAGAAATCCTGGTGGTAATGGTCATCATTGGCCTAATGGGCGGCATGGTGCTCGCTGCCGTACAAGGCGTTACCAATAGTGCACGAGCAGCGCGCACACGCACGATTATTGCTGCGTGTGACAGCGTGATCCAAGAGCAGTACGAGTCCTATAAGTACAGACCGTTGCCCGTGCAAATCCCGACGCTGCTGCAAAGCTTGGGAACAAATGAATTAGGACGAGAAGTATTAGTGGCGGAGGCAGCTCGAGCGCGACTGATCATGCTACGTGACTTGCAAAGAATGGAGCTACCGGATCGGTTTAGTGACTTTGGGGCCGGAACGACAGCACCCACTCCCTCGAATATCTGGGCAGCTGCGAGCCCGGTACTGATCGACGCATCTGACAATATTGTGGGGCGGCGAAATGATTTGAGTGCCCGAAAAGCGCTAGTTGTAAACTTTTCGTCCTCGGCAAAGGTCGCAAACTACCAGGATAGATACGCATCTACTAACCCCTCCGCTACCACGGCACAAATCCTGCAAAACCAGAGTGCAGAATGCCTTTTCATGATCATGTCAAACTCATTCGACGGAGGGACCCCAGCCATCTCTGCAATCCCTTCATCAAATATCGGTGATACAGACGGGGACTGGCTGCCAGAAATCCTTGATGGATGGGGCGTCCCCATCGGATTCGTCAGATGGCCAGTTGGATACTTTCCGTCAGACAGCACCTCCGACCCTACGAGTCCGGATTACTACGCAAACAATCCTGATGATTTTGATCTATTCCGCGCGGACTATGCATACGCGGAAAAGGACAGTTCAACAGCCAAGACGTCAGATGCGACAGATGTGAACAATAGCAACACCGCAGTCAAACCCTGGTCGATGAGACCATTGATCTTGTCTGCTGGGGCTGATGGTGAATTCGGCATTGCAATGTCGCCATACACCTCAATTGGGGCAGGCCCCTGCAGACATTTTCTTATTCAGATTCCTCGTTGAACATCCCCACGGGAGCGAGCTCAACCGATGGCAAAGGTTTCATGGGCGTCGAACACGCAGGCAGAATCGATGCCGATGGTTTATACAGTTTCCCGGATCCGTACCTAAGACGTTTTCGTGCTGCCAACCCAAGTTGCCTTGTTCCTGGACAAGACCTTCCCGGATCGATCGAACTCGAAAACCGAGCCGATAACATCAGCAATTACTCGCTCCAGGACAACCAATAATGCTTGCCATTAATCAACTATTGAGAAAGCGCACGCATCGCGGCTTCACGCTTGTTGAGCTATTGGTCGTCCTGTTGATTTTCATGATTCTAGTGTCTGTCTCACTTCCAATTGTGAAAGGTCTAATTAGCGACCAGAAAGTCAGCAGAACCGCCCAAAGCATCGAAGCGTTTGTCAACGCTGCTCGCAGTCGAGCAATTGGCGAAGGGCGTACGGTTGGAGTTCGGTTCGAACGTTTGGGTGACGTGAATTTCAGACGCTCGACAAGTGTTCGCCTGAGACAATTGCTCGGTGTCCCGGCGTATTCGGGAGACTCGGCTGATGCAACAGCAACACTAACTGGCTCGCCGATAAGCTCTGCATCATTCGACACTGCAGACAGCCCATTGGTATATCTAAGTTCCGAACTTTTGAATGACACCCCGACCGACAATGATCATCTCGCCCCCATCCAGGTTGGGGACATGTTGGAGCTAGCAGGTGGCCGCACTGTTGCCATCGGAGCAATTGGGGCAGTATCAGGCATGTCTGTACCCATCACGTTTGATCTGTCCGAAAATTTCAATCCGACAGGTTCAGTGTACGTAGATCGTTTTCCCTTGGCAGGAGCATCCTCGTCATCTGGCGGTAGAGTGAAATATCGAATCCACCGCAGTCCGGTACCATCATCGAGCAATGTTCTATCGCTTCCGAAAGGCATGGCGATCGACCTGAATTACTCAGGAATTGGATTAGGTGGCAGCGAATTTGCGCCTGACACAAGTTCAGCCGTCACCCCACGCTCCGTCGACATCCTTTTCAATTCGGAGGGTGCTGTAACTCAGGTGATTTATGACACCGCAAACACAAGATTTTATCCGACCGGCTTGATCTTTTTTTGTTTGGGTGAAGTTGATGGTGTTGCCTCGATCGAAGGTGCAGCATCCGATCGTGACAGCCTCTTCGCTGCTGGTCGAACACTAACCACAAATATTCGAAAACCTGATTCGCTTTGGCTGGTCATTAACCCCGCCTCTGGCGTGGTAAGTACAGTCGCGATGGCCTCCGTCAATACTATCCCGACGGATCCAACGGATCCTAACGATGGCGACTATGGCACTGCATTGCAAGAGGCACGCCTCTTCGCCACCTACTCAGATACGATCGCAGAATAATCATGCCTAATCACATCCACACAGTTCCAAGGAACGGCGTCAGCCTCATCGAGGTGACTTTCGCGATCGGCGTAATTCTAATTGGATTAGTTGGTCTCACCTCAATATTGCCACTCGCCGGTCGACGTGCGCAGGATTCTCTGGATTTTGATACCTCTGCGAGAATCTCAAATTCTATTGCGAACGAGGTACTGGCGCGTGACCTGATTCGTGATACTGCCTTGAACGGACCAAGTCTCCGAACAGGCACAACCATCCAACCGTTTTGCGTTGACCCATTTTTTGTAAACAGCGCAGCAGTTCCGTCTTTCGAGCAATACGACTCGTCTGTCTTTCCATTCTATAGCCTGAATCACGACCCATTATTCGACCCGTCTTCATCCTACACCGCAACACCGGGTTTCGCCGGCCAACCGCGAATGCAACGAGTAGGGTTGCAAATGCTGGCAGACCTTAAAACTGCTGGTACCATCACAGACGCCCAGCAGTTCGAAATTGCCAGGACTTTGACTGAAAGCCCCGACGATCTGCCACAACTGCGTCCAAAAGACCGAACGGTTCCCTCTTTTCTCACAACGTTAACGGCAACGTCTTCGAACGCATTTCTCTTTGGGAAACGCATCCCTACCGGTGCGTATAGTTGGTTAATAACTGTCGATCCCGACGTGAACTCTCAATACGCTTCGATGGCAGTTGTAGTGTTTGAATCGAGGGAACGGGTTACACAGTTCCCGTCAGCAGTCGCGGAAAGCCCTCGAGACAACGCGACTGCTGAACGCATATCGATTGCCGTCAACGGCGTTGGGTTTTCAGGAGGCGCGGGCGGGTCGGTTCAGCTTTTGTCTTCCGGCGCGACGCTATCGGACTTATCTAGCGGAGATTGGGTGATGCTGTCGAGAACGACGGCGCCCTCAGGAACCCCGACCGAACGAACAGCCTCTCAAGTACACCGTTGGTATCGTGTCGTCAGTACCGACGGGGACGCAGTGCTCTACACGCCAACTAACAATCAAACTGTCAATGGAATTTCCATCCCCGACGCAGATACCTCCGAGGACCGCGCCGCCGATACCACGGTATGGTCGCGCAATGTAATACTCGACGGACCTGATTGGCAGTTCGCAACAGGCGTGCCAACCGCAGCGTCCGACAACTCACTCACCTACGCAACTCTAGTTGAGAATGTTGTGGCCGTTAAGGAAACAACCATCTCCTTAACAGGCTTCTAGCATCCCCGCTCGACGCAATCTCTTCTCCACGTCGCTACTGGCCCAGCAGCGACAACTTTTCGCATGAGTTATCCGATGAACCGCAAGCAATCGCCACGTGGCATCATCCTTCTAGTCGTCCTCAGTTCGCTGACCTTCTTCAGCGTTTTGATCGCCGCTTACTTGGTGTTCAGTAATCAATCTCGCCAGTCTTCATTCACTATATCAGCACGCAACATCCACCGCCCCGACGTCAACGGCATTATCGACGATGCACTGATGACATTGATTCGAGGAACCAATGTTCCGACGGATCCTTTCTACGGGGAAGACCTACTAAGTGACTACTACGGCCGGTTAGATGCACATGACCTAACAGTTGGAACTGTTGGCACCAACATAGACGGCATCACAAAATTCGAGGTAACTGGCCTAGCAAACCGGGCTTTGGATGACCTTTATGCTGGACGCATTATCACGTTCACGAATGGTCCACTAACCAATCGCTCATTTCGACTTCTCCGATCGTTTCACGTCACTGCGGGCGGAACCACGACAGGCCATGAACTCGTATTTGAAATCGGAGAACTCCCCAATCCCATCACTGGCAACACATTGCGAATGAATGGGGTCCCGCGAAATTCACCCGGCCTCGGCTTCGATCCTGCTACGCAGACCAGCACTGAGACGACGTCATCTCATGCCGCCGTTGCTGGGGACACATCGTTTGTCGGATTCGATCTTCCTGTAGCGTTGCAGCCCAACCACAGAATAGCGGTTTTTGACAAATCAGCACTAACAGATCTAACTAGTTTCCGAGATCTTGATGAGCCGTACGATGCAGCAGATTTCAACAACTGGTTCTTATCCTACCGGCATGAAGACGGTACGGTAATCCCGTCGTTCCATCGCCCATCTGTTGTGAACTACATATTAAACGAAGTTACTCCCTGGAGTTCGGCAACAGCGGCACAGCAACGCAACCTTTTCGCCAGCCTTTCCCGTGCGACCTTCCGCCCACTTCCTACTCACAGAAGCTATCTCAGTTCTGCAAATTCTGTCAATGAAACGTTCACCGGAGGCAACCCGAACTTTGCCCTGCGTGTACCTCTAACGATCGACACCAGTGCAAAGCTGAATCAGCTAGCACGTGTCTTGACCGGCGCCGCCACACCATCGTGGGACGTCGACAACGACGCAGATGGAATACCAGATAGCATTTGGATAGATCTAGGCCTCCCTCTGATCACAACTCCTGATGGCAAATTGGTGCGTCCACTGGCCGCAGTGATGATAGAGGATCTAGGTGGCAAACTAAACATCAATGCCCACCATAACATTGCTATTACAGCAACCGACGCGGGAGTTGATTCCCAAAATGCTGAATGGGCAGGAACACGAAACGCATTTGGAAACGCAGCTAACCAACGGACGGCCTATCGTGGGCTCGGATACGGTCCAGCCGAAATTGCTATCCCGGTGCCTCAACTAAGCAATACCATCATCGGGCGATACGAAGACACAGTACAATTCGCTACTGCGCCAGAGCACGTTCCAGGTGGCTCGGGGGTGGATGATGACGCGAGCGACATCGTGCTACACGGTACTCGCCCACAGCAACACGCATTCGACAATGGATATGGAATGTCGATAGACCCGTACGGTCGCGGCGGCTTGGCCGTCGATCGCGCAGGAGGGTTGTTGCTTGCAGAAGCGGGCACAACAATTAGAGCCGACGACACGATGACTACAGCGAATGAACTGATTGACGAGTCGATCAATGACCCATACGAGTTTGATCCTCGCGGGAACATTGCGGGTGATTCCGCACTTGATCTCAACGATCTGGAGGCGATCCTTCGCTCTAATTTCTTTGATGGCGAAAATTATTCGCAAACGCTTTCGTCTCCCATCTCTGGTCTTAGCAACTACGCAACGCTCGCAAGGCAATTCACGACAATCAGTGTATCTGATTCGAGTCCGCCATTGTTCGAGTTGCCTGCTTCAGGAGCATCGACACCGCCATCTGTTTATGGTTCTCTCGCGAACTGGTTGATCAACACGAAATCGGTCCCCACTACTGCAGTTGAATCATTAATCGCGCCGGAATTGCGCCTGGGCAATCGAATTGACGTGAACCGTCCATTTGGCAATGGAGTCGACAACTCGAGCCCTGTTAACGGAGTAATTGACGAACCAAGCGAGGTTGAAACAAATGCATTTGCAATAGCCGCCGGCTCACCTACGACGACGATTCCAACCAATTTTGACACTGCTGCTCCTGACTACAATTTCAACGACACGCTCTCAGCACGGCAACTGCTAGCCAAGCACCTCTACATATTGATGATGGCGTTGACGGATGGAAAGGACCTGCCGGTCGTCGATACGGGAACTGTAGATGCGGACAAGTTTCGAGCAAATCGACTAGCACAGTGGGCTGTGAACGTTGTCGACTTCCGAGATCCTGATTCCATCATGACTCGGTTTGAGTACGACCCGGACCCTTTTGACGCTTCAGGATGGATGCCGACCGAGACAGTCTTCGGCGTCGAACAACCCGAGTTACTAATCACAGAAACGCTGGCATTCCATGACGTTAGAGTTCGTGACACAGACCTAGACAATGGCGACGGGACAGAAATCGGCGATGCAATTACGCCGGATGACCACTCCGACCAGGTTCGCCTTCCGCAAGGATCTCTTTTTGTCGAGTTGCTTTGCCCGCGAACCGCTCCTAATGACCCAATCACAGGTACGGAAGACCATCGCACCAAAGCGGGGTTTCCTCAGGAATTGTATGACCTCACTGGCACAATACCGCAGCTAGACCTTTCAAGAGAAGCACCGGCAGGCCCCATGAAAACCTATGGCGTTCCTGTTTGGAGGCTCGCGATCAGTGAACCGCATTTTGATGCTAAGCCGGGCGAATACGCTGCATCTGGGAATGAGCTTAATGATCCACTTCGTTTGCAGAACTCAGACTACGAATCGATAAGTTTTGAGCCATCTGAACTTGATCCACTCAACACGGCGCCGTCAGCGTCGTTAACACTCGATAGGTTCATGTGGTTTCAACCATATTCCCAGGCCAACCTTACGGCCCTTTTCGCCGAAACTACGATTCCGTCGCAGGATGCAACAAACACATTTATGTCAACTTCGGGATCCTTGCTCTTATCACCGGGTCAGTATGCTGTTATTTCCCCTCGCACCACGACATACCTTGGATCGCAAACTTCAACTGGCGCCCTGCCAGAAGAACGCAGCTACCAGCGTTTTGTCTCATCTGCCTCGAACGGGGTTCTTCACTACGGGCTCGATGATGTTGCGAAGATGACAACCTTCACCAACACCACGAAGTACACCGAGGCTTTACCTATCATCGGGCAGACCTACCGCCCCACGGGATGGCCTGCGACTAGATTTGTAGATGGGCTGGTTGGTCTTAACGTGTCAGAGCCACTGCCCTTGTCCGCAACGTACTACCCTGAACCGACCGCGGCGTCCTACCTCAGTTCAGATCCGACGGCGTTCCCCGTCCAAGATGCATACGTCGATCTTGCATCAACGACAAAGACAGCTATCGACGAGCCTGTTGATCTCTCACGTGGTCGTCTTCCAGAATCGTCGGCACCTGTGGGGGCAGGACCAGAAATTGCCCTCGGAACAATCCCTAGCTATTGTTCGCTGTTTTTACAGCGTCTTGCGGACCCCTTGTCACCATACGATTCAACGGCGAATCCATACATCACAGTTGACTGGATGACTGTAGACTTGAATGTCTTCAGTGGTGAAGAAGAAATCAGCAACATTGTCACTGCAGCCACTTTCTCACGCCGCAGCCGACAAAAAGATGGGATGATTGATGGAGATCGAGTCAATGCACTTTACTCGTATTCGACCAATGCTCCTGACAACCCGATGACCTCGGTAGACGAAACTCAACAAGCCTATTTCGCCTACCCGTTAAACGGAACCAATGCGAGCCACTATAGCTCTTTGGGGTTCTTGAACACCAATGAGACAACCGCGAACCCAGGTTTCGAAGGATTTACCGACAGCATCGGCAGTGAAGCCGGTTCTACAGCAATCACCGGAAGCGAGCGCAACTTCCCACGCATACCGTTCGCGAAACATTCTTGGCTCAACCGGCCATTTGCTACGCCATTCGAGTTGATGCTTGTACCCGCGAGCTCCCCAGGCCGTCTCTTTCACGAATTCACAGTTGCAAAAGGTGCTGCCATATCAGTCGTTGATCCAGTTCCAACGGCAATGTCGCCTCCAGCATTATTGACCATCACCGCTCAAGACCATGGCTTTCAAACTGGAGATACAGTAAAGATTGAAGGTGTCCTGAGAGACCCTCCGGTTGATGGCGTTTATACGGTTACAGTTGTCGACACTGACACATTTACACTCGACAGCACATCTCCATCCATCCCAACGGAGTACACGCCTGGAGTTGGGCAAGCGACGAAGATCCCGACGTTGTTCGCGGCAGCAGCTACAACCGACGAATTAGTTAATTTCCACGCTCCCTTTGCTCACCTCCTGAATTTCTCGCATCTCCCAACAAACGCAAACGATGCATTAAACTTCTCTCGCATTTTTGACTACGTTCAAACGCGG
>NZ_ANOH01000209.1 GCF_000346505.1 Aporhodopirellula sallentina SM41 | reverse complement strand
GTTTCGAATTCATATGAGCCTGCCACAGATCGCGACTTTCCCACGTTTCATAGAAAAAGAAGTGTGCGGGATTGTCGTTGTCTTCGTGGAAGTCATAGCGAACACAGCCCTCCTCCGCCCGCGTGGGTGCAACAACCTTTTGCAGCTCCGCTTTCACGAGATCGATTTGATCAGGCTTCGCCGTGATGTTGGCAGTGATGGTCAACTGAGACATGAAAAGACTCCTTGGTGTTGCGAGATGGAAACAGCCGAGATACGAACCCTCGCGATGGCGTTCGTCAACGGGTCGCGGCAAATCGCCAATCGCAACGGTATGCCGTGTTTCGGTTTGCAAAACACTGGACACACTGAGATACTAGGAGTACCTCAACCAAAGACAAGTACGCACATAAAAGGCAGGTAGGCACATTTTGGATACCAACGATACCGATTCGCTCAAACCCGCACGGCACGTCAATTACGACCTACCCGCGTGCCCCGTCGAAGCCACCTTGGAACTGATCGGCGCCAAATGGAAAGGCATCATCCTGTTCTACTTGCTCGACGGACGCGTGCGGTTCAGCGAACTCAAACGCAAAGTCGGATGCGTAACGCAGCGCATGCTGACCAAACAACTCCGCGACCTGGAAGCCGGCGGACTGGTCAACCGAATCGTCTACGCCGAGGTCCCGCCAAAGGTCGAATACGAACTAACCGAGGCAGGAAGATCACTTGAGCCGATTCTGCACGCCCTCAAAGATTGGGGCGAAACCCACGCGATGAAACTGATCACCGAAAGAATCGCAAGGGAAGAGAGCGAAGCGGCCAGCTAACAACCGGCTCAACATACTATTTCGGAAACGTCGGAATAGGTTCGGGCGAGTAGCCTTCTTTCTTGGCCTTCGCTGGAATTGAATCGAGAAAGAACTGATCACGGAGTTTGTGATAGCCTTTGTAGTTGTTCAGCCGGCTGGCAACGTTCGCCTCGTTCCATTCCAGCCAGGCGTTGCGGAGTTGCTCGGCGATTTCTGGCTCTTCCTTCACGCGGTCATTCTGTTCCGACACATCCGTCGCGAGGTGAAACAGCTCGGGTGATCGGTTCGGACGATCGAGCACATGCTTGTTCCGCTTGTCGTCCAAAATCGACCACCGAACGCCACTCTCTCGCCAATACAGATAGCGACTTTTGGGTCCGGCTTCCGGTTGCTTCACAATCGGAACCAAGTTCACACCTTCTAGTTTTCGCGGCAACTCTTCACTACCGGTCGCCAACGCAACGGCGGTCGCGGCGATGTCCAGCGAAATGACCGGCCGATCACAGACCGCTCCATGTGGGAAATGATTGGGCCACGATGCCACAAACGGAACGTGGACGCCACCGTCATAGAGGTTTCCCTTCCCACCGCGGAACTCTCCATTGGATGAGCCGTTCCAACTGCTCGGCTTGTTCGGGCTCGCCTGGGGGCCGCCATTGTCGCTGAGGAAAAACACGAGCGTGTTGTCACGAACATCGTTCCGCTGGAGCGATTCCATGATCATTCCAATCCCGGCATCCATCGCGTCGACCATCGCCGCATAGCGTCGCCGCTTTGTATCCTCGATGTGCGAATACTTCTGCAGCAGCTCGTCGGGTGCCTGTAACGGAGCATGCGGGGCGTTATAGGCGACGTACAAAAAGAACGGCTTCTCTGCATTGCGGTCGACAAAATCCGCCGCGTCGCGACTGAGCGCCGTCGTCAGATATCCGTCGAACACAGCCGGCAGACCGTTTCGTTCGAGCGCTTCGGTATAGCCCTCTTTGACGGGCTGCCGCAGGTCGATGCGAAAGTAGTCGTGCCCACCACCCAAGAAACCGTAGAAGTAATCGAAACCTCTCTTGTTCGGATGAAATGGGGCCGCGGCACCGAGGTGCCATTTTCCGACCATCCCCGTCCGATACCCGGCACGCCGCAAACGTTCCGGAAACAACGTTTCATTGACGTCGATTCCCATGTAGGGATTCGACGGATCATACGCGGGGTTGGTTTCAAAACCGAATCGGTGTTGATACCTGCCCGCTAGCAACCCGGCTCGGCTCGGCCCGCAATACGGATGTGTGACATAACCGCTCGTGAAGGTGACGCCTGAAGCGGCGAGCGCATTCAAGTGTGGCGTTTCGATGTCAGTCGACCCGGTAAAACCGGTGTCCGCGAAGCCCATATCGTCCGCCAAAATGACGACGATATTGGGCCGCTCGCCAGTGGCATGCCTACCAGAGCCAATCGGCTGTTGTGCAACCGCGACCAAGCAAACCGACAGAGCCAACAACAACGAAGCAACGGGACGTACCATCCAACCCAACCACACTAAAAGAGAATCGAATGCGAAACCAACAGGATGCCGCTCCCTCAAAGCACAACCGAGACGAACCGTCCGCGACCGCTCATCTCGATAATGTGAATTGGGAGTCAGCAACGCAAACGCGTCAACCGTCTACTCAGCACTGACGGCTTCGAAGATTGCGATTTGGCCGTCGTTCCGTTTGCCCTTCTTGTTCTCGCCACCATTTGGCCAGGACAACGCGATGCCAAACAGTTTGCCGTCACGTTCCACGGCACAGAAACCGTGCATGTGGTGCATGTACTGCAAACCATCGAACTCGGCAGGAACCAATCGTCCGACTGGCTTGCCTCCTGCCACGATCAAAACCGGAGCCACACCGTTGCTGTCGGCGAGCGGGTTGAGCAACGGCAGGTACATTTCGTCGCCGTGCAAGGAAAGGTTGCATGGGTTCGAACGTGGCGGCAGTTGGATGAACTTCTCTTCCGTGGCACCTGGCATTTGAATCATCTCGCCGCTGGCGGTGAAACCATAGATGCGTCCGTGTGCCCGCGACGCCACCTCGACGACTTCATCGCCGTCGATCGTGCCGACTTCGACACCGTGAGCGGTCGCGAAAGGTCCGCCTTGGCTGGTCTTGCCGCCCCACGCCGCGCCCGTCCACTGCCATGTTCCGTCGACATTCTTCGCGGTCAACGCGTAGTCACCGGGTGCATATCCCGTCACAACAATCAGCGACTGTGCCTCGGGTGCGTAGACGACATCGCACGGCGCGAACCGACCGCCGTCGGTGTAGTATTTGTTGATCGTTTCATCATCAAACTCGCCACCCTTGGGTGACTTCAGAACGGCGACGATTTCGCCACGTTTTGAGATCACAACCTCGCCCGTGTTTGTCGATGCGAACGCCCAGTAGGACTCATCGTCAACCACGAAACAATCGGCCCCGTGCGAGTTCATTCCGGATGCGAATTTGGGATCCTGGTCTTCGACCAAGTTCCACTCCTTCATCTCCGCATCCAACGCGACCAAACCGAAACGACTGACCACGGTGACGATTTCATTGGTCTTCAGGTCTTGATCGGCGTTGTTATGCAATCCGCCCTTCGCGGCCGCCATCATTTTGTCCGACTGTTTTCCGAGATCGGCGCGATGTTCCCATCGGTACGTTTTGTCACCGATCTGAAACGTGCTCGACGTGGTTGCTTCGGCTTCCGCGGTCGCGGTCAACTGTGTCGCCGAGTGATCGTGGCCTTCGTGAGCGTTCGACACGCTAGCGAACGAACTGGCGATCAGCCCAGCGAAAGCTACTCGGGCAATCTTCTTCGGGGCAAAGGAAATAACGGGCGTAAAACGCATAGAGGGGCTCATGTTTTGAGAGGATGCGAGGTGGGTGGGAAGATTCCGTTGCCAAACGATCGTTCATTAGACTCGATCACGTTCGACACGTTTTGCGTCGACGTCGCGCAGGCCGAACACGCATGTCGCGTCCTTTCAGACGCCTCTGGCGTGTCTCAGCCATCGCTTCGATCGTTCGAAGGAACGCCGCCGACGGGGTAGAATCCTCGTAGCGGAACACCGGCGTGTCAAATCTATACAGGAAAAGCGTTCCTGCACGGAACCTACCGGTTGAGTGGCGGAGGTTATACCGCACCGCAAAACGTGCCGACATCCCCAGCACGTTGATCACCCGCGAGCCGCTTTTCGCAGCCAATCGCCCTGCTATTTCAACGGCGTTAAGACGACAGCGTGGCCGCCGTTGGCAGCCATTTCAGCCGTCAGAATCGTATTCCGCGAAACAGTCCGAGACGAATTGCTCACTTTTGTTTTGTTCGTGCCATCGGGATGTCCATCCGCGTGAATCGACACGGTGTATTGCGTACCCGACTCCAAAAACGACAACGGGATCTCCAACGATCGCTGCTCGCCCGCATTCATGCTGCCGACAAACCATCGATCTCCGTCACGCCGAGCGATCGTGACATACTTTCCGATTTCGCCGTGAAGAACATGGGTTTCATCCCACTTCGTCGGCACCTGCTTGAACACGTCGAGTTCTCGTTCGCCGCGATACTGAGCGGGCTTGTCGTACCAAAAAATCAACTGGAGCGGGCTAAAGTACACAATCGAAGCGGCCAATTGATGAGCGCGCGTTGTCTTCAAACGTCCCGAGTAATAGCAAACCGTATAGTCCGCCGGACCGCAAAGGTAACGAGTGAACGGCAAAATCACATTCTCCTCCGCCGTCGGCATTGTCTCGTTCCCTTTGATGCCTTCCTGAGTCAACAGGTTCGGATACGTGCGACTCCATCCGGTCGGTCGATAGTCGTCATGAACATCGACCACCAATTGATACTCGGCACACTTCGCGATCGCATCGTGCAACCAATTGGTCCACTTCTGTTCGCCGACGTTGACAAACCCGAACTTAATCCCCGCGACGCCCCACTTCTTGTAGAGCGGTAGGAGAACATCGAGTTGCTGTTCCAAGGCTCGGTGATTGACGTACAGAATCACACCGATCTGACGCGTCTTGGCGTACGCGATGACTTCGTGCAAATCGAACGGTCCCGACTTGCGGTTCGGATCCACCGTTACAGTCGTCGCGTCCGAGGCGTTGTCCCGCTCGGGTCCATACCAACCTGCGTCAATCAACAGGTAACGAGCATTCATCTCGACGGCCCAATCGATCGTTGCCTTGCAACGCGCCGTGTTCAACTCGCTGCGGATCGCCTTTCCAGGAACAATCCATGATGTATCCGCAATCGCACAGGGTTCGTTCAGGTTGAGAACGAGATCATTGTTCTCGAGCAACTGCCCCGGCGAATCGGCGATCATCACGTATCGCCACGGCGTTGAAAACGAAGCGGTTGCCGACACCTCACCGGCGAGATCGGGGATCAGAGTGTTCTTATCTTTCGGTGAAGTCTGAAACCGCATTCGCGAGTAGTCGACCATCCGGGCTTCGCCGAGGGCGACGTAAGGTCCATCTTCCATTTCGACAACAAGAGGCCGCTCGGCACCGCGTCCGACTTTTGAAATCGGCACACGGAAGTACAACCCTTGTGCGTCCTTCGTGTCCCAGCAGAAGTAGTCTTCCTTAAACCGAAATTCGGTTTGTTCATCGGAGATCACAAACTCCGACAGATGCTCTTGCTCAGGCACCGTGTACGAAACAGCAAAGCCCTCGTTGTATGCCCGCAGATGCACGTCGAGGCGTCCCGCGTCGTCTCCGGACTGCTTCAGCCCGACGATCATTTCGTTGTAATGATCGTGAATCGTACTACGCTCACCCGCCAGAGGCTGCCAAGTCGACGTGTGCGACCGTGCGGACTTACTCTCGATGACAAAACCGCGATCCAAATCGCGATGATCTTTTAATGTTAGACCGAGATTGGAACGCACGATGACGTCCCGTTCTTGATACTGAACCTGGTACTGCGGTTCGCCCTGATCCGACAGCAAAAACTGCGCAGTAATGCGTCCATCCGGCGACGCGAGCTCAACGGGCTCTGCGATCGCCGATGCGTTGGTCGCCACCAAGAGAACCGTAACCGAAAACAAACAACCAAACATGCGGGGAAAAATCATGCTACTCATCAAGCAAAAGAAAAACAAAATGTAAACCAAAAAGAAAGAACGTCCGTTTCTCACCGAGGCATTGCAGTCACGCGTAGCGTATCCGGCGTACCACTATCGTCCGTGTCAACGAACTCAAAAGACCAGACCTCCTGATCCACCGTCGGGGCGAAGACCAACCCGTTGTCAAACAGTTGTCCCTCCCATTTCATGACATCCCAATGCCCCGACACAGGTTCATTCAGGAAGTCAACATGCAAAACCGCACCGCGTTGGAAGATCACGTCACCACCACCGTCGCTGCCGACTTCTTCGATCCAGATCGGTGTGACTCCGTTTGCGCCGACGCGAATGTCGAGAGTACTGCCCTCGTGCTGCAGCCATCGTCCGTCGCGGTCTTCATTGGAT
Organism: Aporhodopirellula sallentina SM41; assembly: GCF_000346505.1. GTDB lineage: Bacteria > Planctomycetota > Planctomycetia > Pirellulales > Pirellulaceae > Rhodopirellula > Rhodopirellula sallentina. The sequence continues at coordinate 24,141 of NZ_ANOH01000209.1, read as the reverse complement.
CCGATTGCAATCTGTTCGGCTCGGTCGCCGACGACTCGGAACGTGCCGACTCCGTCCTGGTTGCCGAGCATCACCCCACACCGGGTCTCGAACGCACCTCCACTCACCTCAAATGTGCCTGTTCCTTTATTGACGCCAACTTCCAGACTCCACCCGCTTCCTAGTGTCGTTCGAGAAACGATCAACGTCCCCCCGATCAATCGGTACACCCCCGAGGATTCGGAATCCAATCCGATCTGCAACGCATTGAAGCGCGCCGAGCCCGAAGTTTGTTCGAGGGCACCGTCCCCACCGCCAACGCCCACGCGGGAGATATAGTTGGAGTCGTGATCGGCAATCAGGGTACCGCCGGCAATCTCGAGTTCCGTCCTGCTGCCCGCGAGCGTACCCACTTGGACGCCCGCAAAGTTATCGGTGGTGTTCTCGTCGTAGACGGCTCGTTTCAATCCTCGCGAACTGATGACCAGGTTATCCCCGGTAGTGGGCGCGTCCCGCACCGCCCAGTTGTCCGCATCGAAGAACCTGGTTCGTTCGTCGACGGGTTGCCAGTACGATCGGTCGAGACGATGAAACGCCATCATTTCGGTCGAACTCATATCGCGACTTAACACAATGAGTTCATCAAACCTCCCGCAGATGTTTCCCGGCGGCATGTTGGGTTCGATCACCGTGGCACTCGCGTTTCCGATCTGCATGTCTCTTAGCGACAGCATGGCGGATTCGCCGGCGTCCGCGGTCGCGATGTGGTCCCGCGTGACGAGTTCCCCGTTGACATACTGACTCAACGTCTTGCCGACTCCGTCCCACACAAACCCGAGTTGGATCCAGTTCCCAAGTTGTTCGCGGCGAAGAACCGGTGCTGAAACGCGAAAACGTGAACCGCCTGATGCTTTCGACACTGCATCCCGGAAAGGGTGCGACCCTGTCCACTGCAAATCCGCAGTCCGATCTTCTTGCTTCGGTGGCGTAACCAACCACTGCCAATGCCCGGCCTTGCGTCCTCGTGAGACCAACAGCGGGTTGGCGACACTGTTGATTGCGTCAATACGGACGGTCAGTATGCAGGACAACGACTCGTATTCACCGGGCACCGAAAACAAGATGCGGTCGGATACGTTCTTGAATCCTAAAGCACGCTTGCCGTGCCAACGCCCCTCCGTCCAATCGCAACCGACGATAATGCCATCAGACCCCGCGATGGGATTGGGAGCGCGGTTTACCAAGACAATGTCGTCGCTTTTACCTTGCCCGTTCGTTTGTTGGTTCGACGACTCGGGGACGAAATCGTAATAGACCAAGCAATCAGGATTGTTCATGATCGCCGCACGACGTCGGTTCCAACGTTGCCGCGACAACAACGCCGCTAGTCTCGCCTTCGAGTTCGCCGAGGCTGGTGTGGAGAATGCGGCGGCACTCGATTGAATGTCGCGGTACTCTCCCGTCATCGCCACCTCGACCGCCTGCCCCTCTCGCAATTCCCGAACCGGCGTGTTCGTGGTGGGCGAAACCAATTCGACCATCCCCTCAATCACATGGACCTCTGCCTCATCATCGTCTGCGACATGGAGGGCAAACGCGGTCCCGCGGTCGATCACGTTGACAGTCGGCGTATGAACGAGAAAACCATGTGCGGAAGGCGGAACGTTCACCGCGATTCGCCCACGATCACATCGGACTTCCATGTCACTGATGACATGCAGTTCTCCGGGACCTTCCACGACAACCACCGCACCACGATTGGTCTGCAACTCGATCAATCCGCTGTCCAAACTCAGTCGTCCAGGCGACAAGGGCTCGCCAACTCTCGGAGCCTGTCCGGTGCCGCTCCATTGCACATCGATCGCTTTGCGTAGGGTGGCCACCCAGTGCAACGGTGTCGGCTGCACCGGTCCACGCGGATTGTTTTCCTCCGCAGGATCTTCCGGTGATATCGCGGGCTCGACGTTTGTAGCGATCTGCGGAGCGGCAAACCATTTGCTGGACCACGCCGACACGCCGATCATCAACAACAGCGCGGCGGCTATCGCAACGCAGGCCACCGCCTTTTCTCGCGTCATCCAAACTGACTCTGACCGCTGAAAGGCATCACCGCTCGAAACCTCGCTGGCGTCTTCAACTGATTCATTGAAACACCACTGCGTCCCCCACTGTTCCTGTCCATGACGCCGCAACGTCGCGTTCAACCGGGCACGCTGCCAGAACCGCACACGTGCTTCTTCGGATGTCCGGATGATCTCGTCGAGTTCGCGGTTGGTTTCGTCCGTGAGACCTTGGTCGAAGTACAGATCCAACAGGTCTTCGAGTCGTTTGTTAGTCTTCAATTGACACCTCCGCTGGCATTCAATTGTGAGCTAATGCATTTTTCCAATAGGTTCCGCGCTCGCGACAAAGCGACGTAGACCGAAGAAGCGGTCCAGCCAAGGATCCGTGCGATCTCTGCGGGACTGTGAGCCCGCGAATAGCGAAGTTCAATCGCACGTCGAGCACGCGGTGCGAGCTTGGGCAGACATTCACTCAGCGCCAACAACGCGTCGTCGAGATGCTCGTCGGACAACGCCATGTCCGTCGCACAAAGAGCCTCGATCGCTTCGGGTGACAGCTGCGTCGGGCTGCGAACGTCTTTCCGTCGCTCCTCGAGCAATTTGAACCGTGCGATTCGGCACGCCCACGCGACGAAATTCGTCCCCTCTTCAAAGTCTTCCGCTTTCGCGGATACCGTCATGAACGTTTCCTGCAACACGTCCTCGGCTCGCAACATGTCGGGCTGCATGCTGAGGATGAACCCACGTATACGAGGCGAATGTTTTAGGAACAACTGGCTGACCAATTGCTGCTGAGACATCGAAGAGGACGGCATGGGGACTCGCGTTTTGGCAGCGACAAACGAAATCGGCCCATACGCGGGCAGATCTAGATTGGTAATGTCTCACAGGCCCGCTTCCTTAGCAGCAAAACCGCAACACAAGTCGCATTTTTATACAAAACTCCACTCATCGAAAGCGGTTGAAAACTCGGGGTGTCCGCCCCCGGTAATCGGATTCGACCGAATGCAGGTCACCGAAAACCGGACGACATCCGAGACATCATTTTCAACGACGCAATCGTTGGTGAACGTTCGCCCGGTAGTGCACATGCAACAGATTCAAAAGCCGCGAAGACATTCGATGTACGCAACGTTCAAAGCACGAAGATCCACGAACGCCGACAACAAAGAAATATTCAGATTTCGCTGCTAAGGTCATTCTGACCCCCGTCATCTCTATGACAAGGCACCCGTTCGATCACGAAATGAATCGATGTGCCCCATTATTGCCGATCGTCCTCTTCACGATCCACAGGCACCTAGCACGTCAGCGGACTCCAGTAACCGCATCTTTGCCTGTCTCCACGAAGTCGACGCATCCTTGTTCTCAAACCGGATACATCCCCATCCCCTCATCACGAAAGACTCCTATGACAAAGTCAAAATCTCGCCGCGGTTTTACCTTGGTAGAACTGCTGGTCGTCATTGCAATCATCGGTGTGCTCGTCGGTCTTTTGCTTCCCGCCGTACAAGCGGCACGTGAGGCAGCGAGACGAATGAGTTGCAGCAACAACTTCAAGCAACTCGGCTTGGCGATGCACAACTACCACTCCGCCTACAACCGCCTTCCGATGACGCTCGGCGGAACGAACGCAATCAACGATGGTGTCAACTCACGCAACGATCCGCAGTACTACACCGCTCCGACTGCGAACAGCCGCATGTTCCTCAATTGGTTAGTACCTCTGACCCCGTTCTTTGAACAACAGGCCATCTGGGAACAAATATCCAACCCGATGCAAACGAACAATGGCATCGTTCAAGCAATGGGGCCATCCCCAGTCATGCTGCTCGCTCATCACGGAACGGACAACGTCTACGAACCGTGGTTGACGACAATCCCAACTCTTCGCTGCCCCAGCGATCCAGGAACAGGCTTGCCCGCCCAAGGCCGAACGAACTATGCCTGGTGTGCCGGCGACAGTGCGCACCATGGTGATATCGGTGCGATCAACGACTACAACGATCCGCCATCTTCGGATCAGGCCGATGAAATCCGCGATTCGCAGCGTGGCATGTTCGTCCCGCGACATCAAACGGCCTTTCGTGACGTATTGGATGGTTTGTCGAACACCATCGCGGCGGGTGAAATCATTTCCGACCTTGGCGATCGCGACAAGCGATCGGAGTTTGGCAATGCGGGCAATAGCAACCGTGACGCTCGGTTCTTCACCGCCGCAGGTCGCGCGGTCGTCTGCCAACCGATGGTCGACACAGAACGGCCGCAGTTTTGGGACTCGGGCGCGAGCACCGATACGAATGCCGAGCGAAAACGTGGATACAAATGGGCATACGGGATGATCGGCTACAGCGGATTCAATACGATCCTCCCGCCCAACCGTGAAGTCTGTGTTGCCGGCGGTGAATCGGGATCAGGTTCTTTGCCACCTAGCAGCCGTCACCAAGGTGGCGTGCATATCCTGATGGGTGACGGAGCGGTGAAGTTCATCACCGATTCCATCGAATCAGGCAACCTCAACAGCGCTCAGGTCTCCGACCGTGGCGATGGTTTGCCGCCGGGAACGGCGAGCCCCTTCGGTCTGTGGGGATCGCTCGGTACCCGTGCAAGCCGCGAAGTGATCGACCAAGAGTTTTGATCGTGACTCAACGCAGCCTGCCAATCGCCGCAAATCGATCCTCTTCCTGAATCGCTAGTTTTCACGTCGCTCGGGGAAGTCCTCGAGCGACACGTACTCGAAATCCCCAACCTTCCACGACCCATCTATGAAAATTCATTCGCGATCGCTCACCCTACTCTTTTCCGTTTTCCTGATCTGCTCAGTGGCCGGTTGTGAAACAAAAACCGAGGTCACCAGCGGCAATGAAATTGGCGACTACCTTTCCGAACATCCCGAACTCGTCGAAGCCGCCGAGCAAGCCGGAAAAGAACTCAACGAAGAAAGCAAAACTCGTTAGAGCGTTCTCCAAATGACATGGCCGATGTCGCCAGACTTCGATGGTTTGAATTCTGGCGACATCAACAGCCGAGATCCGACACGTCAAAACCGAGAGTGAAGTCGAGTGCGCAGCCAATTCGGCTGCCTCGCTACCGTCAGCATTAAATCACGACTTGCCTGCCCTAACAAATCAACGCACCTACTTCTTTGCGTTGCCCTTTTTCTTCTGTTTCAGGTAGGCCGCGTTTGGGTTCGGTCGCGTTCCGGGTGCGTCGTGCTCGGTCGCGTGCAAGTCAAACGGTTCGATGGTTTCCGTCAAACGCTCACGCTCGGCACGATGCAATTCCAATGCGTTGTCCCACTCTTTGATCTCCGGAAAGCTGATCAAATCGTCGGGTAGATTCCGCACATCCCACCAACGCCCGCGTCCATCTTTCATCAAATACTGGCTGCGGATCAATTGCTCGGCGCCCCGGTAGGCATAGATCCAATCCCGATGAGTGCGTTTGTCCGTCATCAGGAACGGCCACAAACTCTCACCATCGATCGGGTAGTCGCTCGGAATCTCCACTCCGACGACGTCGGCAATCATCGGTAGGAAATCCGCTAGGTTGACGAGGACATCTTGCCGACCGTGTTTGGTCATTCCGGGGGCGTAGATGATCAACGGCACATGTGTTCCCTTTTGCCGGTCGGATTGGTGTTTCCCGTAGCCGCTCGTTCCGTTGTCAGCACAAAAGATGATGATCGTGTTGTCGTCGATGCCCATCTCAGCAAGCTTCTTTCGATACAACCACATCTGGTAGTCGAGATAGTTCACGTGATGATGGATCCCCGGTTCGGTGACGGTACCGTGCGTGTCGTAGACTCCATCGTCACCGGTAATTTTCGTCGGCACGCGCGAGTACCCGGTGCCGTCCCATTTTACGACCGGCGTCCCAGGCCACTTGGTGTTCATATCCGGGTGCAGCCAATCAAACGCATCGTGGCCGAGGTGAGAACAGTGATAGACAAAGAACGGTTTATCGGCCGCATGTTGCCGCTGCATGTATTCGAAAACGAACTGCAATTCCACATCGGGACCATAAGTGTGAGGCCCAAAAGACTCGCGTGATTCGGGCGTGTTCGGCCACCACTCCATCTTCTTTCGGGATTCAGGCTTCTTTCGGGATTCAGGATGGTTCATCAGACGGACGTGTGGATACCAATACCAACCGTGCTGCCAATAGGTATCCGCTGGCTCGCCGGTGTCGACGTTGATCAACACGCGTTCGCCATTTCGCTTCACATAGGCGTGTTTGAAATCCGTGTATGGGTTGTCGCGATCGGTCAGCTTCCCTGGGGTGAAACAACCTTCATCGAAGCCGAACTTTTGCAGATCGCCCGCCATCTGCGTCTTGCCGGCCCAAAATGTTCCATAGCCCGCCTGCCGAGCAATGTGACCGATTTGCAACGGAGAACTTTCGTACAACGGCCACTTCTCGTAGGTCCCATCCTCTCGTTGAACTTCGCCGATATCCCGATTGGTCCACCACTTGTGACGGTGAGCGTATCGTCCGGTCATCATCATCGCACGACTCGGCGAACAAACCGTGGCCGCCCAAGTCGTCGTGACCCAACAACCGTCTTCGGCCAACTGCTCGAGGACCGGCGTCGTGGCGCGGTACTTCAGGTCGCTCGTGTCGCCACCCTCCGGCGGACTCCACACGTTCGAACCGTACAGCGGCAGTTCACGGGCGCTGATGTCGTCAGCGAACAGCAAAATGATGTTCGGTTTGTCGGCAGCCTCGACCGCTCGAAAACTCAGAACCGCCATCAACATCAACAGAATACGACACATCTCAAGCTCATGGGGACAGTGATTTAAAAGGCTGTACGCAAATCGGCACAGAGTATCTCAATTCGATCGATGCGACACGCATCCTTCGCACGCTCGTGACCGCGATCAACCGAACACGCGGCGTGACGACTCCATAGACCTGCAAGAACCGGGCGACCGTAATCGACACACATAGGAAATGAACCGAGTCGTTCAAACGTCAACAGAAAGTGCTGCGTCATAACGGCGCAATCGCTCTGCACGGATATTTTGCACTGGATGGCTACGCTGCACTGGATTGCCCGTTCTCAATCGTCCTGCACACCGAACAAACGCAACCAGATTCCATAGAGCACGAAGCGTCCAAAGAACCGCAGCGACATGTTGACAGTTTGCCAAGATCGATCATTGATATTCAGTCAACGATGACCGAGACTATCACTCGACGACAATCTCTCGACGAGGAACCACAACGGTGCCACAACGGTGCCACAACGGTGCCACAACGGTGCCACAACGGTGCCACAACGGTGCCACAGAGTACCGCGACATAGGAACCACAGAGTGCCGCGACATAGGAAACAGTCGCGTTCGTCTTGGCAGTCTCCCCCCGCCATTCCCCACCTCCGAAACGCCGCTCGCGTTTCCAATGGAGCCGATCGATGCCACGCCCAAAACCTTTCAATACCAGCCGTCGTCAATTCCTTTCGTGTGCCACCGCAACGACTGCGGCCGCGATGATTCCGTACACGTTCACAACGAACACCGCGTTCGCTCAATCCAAAAAATCAGGACTGCGATTTGCCCTCATCGGTGTCGGCGGAAACGGCACCCGCACCGCGCCGGTTGGCAAAGAGTTTGCCGATCTCGTCGCGTTGTGCGACGTCGACTCGCGTCATTTGGATCGCGGCAATGCGATGTTATGCGACGGCGAGGCGGACCTGTACAGCGATTACCGCGAAGTGCTTGCGCGTGATGATGTGGACGTCGTGCAAATCTCAACGCCGGATCATTGGCACACCAAAATCCTCATCGAAGCGATGCGAGCCGGCAAAGACGCGTACTGCGAAAAGCCGCTGACGCTGACGATCGACGAGGGCAAACTGATCCGACGCGTGCAAAAGGAAACTGGCCGGGTCGTCCAAGTCGGAACGCAACAACGCAGCAGTTTTAACTTGTTCAACAAAGCCCTCGCGATCATCGCGGACGGGCGTCTGGGCAAATTGAAAAAGATCACCGTTGGAATCGACTCGGGAGGTTGGAGCCCGGAGATCCCTGTAGCGGAGGTCCCCAAAGAACTCGACTGGGACCGTTGGCTCGGGCCAACTCCCACGATGGAGTATCGCTATCTCGAGGATTCCAAGCGTCGCTACACGAACGGTCATACGCACTTTCGCTGGTGGTACGAACACTCCGGTGGAAAGCTCACCGACTGGGGCGCTCACCATGTCGATATCGCAATGCTCGGTATCGACGCAGCCGGACAAAACAGCGATCCGGCTTCGGTCAGTGGGACCGCCGTACACGACGTTGAGTTTGTCGACGGCATGCCGGTCCAACACAACCGGTACAACACCGCCCGCCAATTCGATCTCAACGTTGCCTTCGCAGACGGTGACGTGACGATGAACATCCGCCACGATGTTGACAACGGGCTCCTGTTCGAAGGCGAACGGGGACGCATCTTCGTCAGCCGTGGCAAACTCGTTGGTAAACCGGTCGAAGAACTCCAATCCAAACCGCTGCCCGAAGATGCCGTCGCAAAGGTCTACCGTGGCATGCCGATGATCGGCAACGATCGCCCCGCGCACTGGGCAAACTTTATACACTCGATCGAACACCGAACCCTGCCAATTTCGGACGTTCACTCGCACATGAAGATGCTCAACGTCTGTCACTTGGCCGGAATCTGCTGCCGTCTCGGACGTACCATCCAGTGGGATCAAGCGACCGAGATGATCGTCGGTGACGACCAAGCCGCCGCGATGATGAGCCGTCCATACCGGGAAGGTTTCGAAATCGAAGGCTAGTAGATTTCGGTAGCAAATTATCTGGGTTCACCCGTAGCGAAAGTCGCCAACGGGCTGTTGATTTACTCGTTAAACGCAATACCGTTCAATTTTCGTTTAACCCGTGCCCGAAGGGTAGGTTGTGTTCCGTCAAGCGTCGCCTACGGCTACCGGTTAAACGAAAACAGGTTGACTCTTGATTAAATCGACAGCCCGCCAAGACTTCCGGTGCTTGCTACCCCTCGCTGAAACTCTTGGCGAGTTTCACTACCCGAAGATGTCGTTCCGGCTCACTGCAAAAAGATTCCAACAAACTACCCACCGAGTTACAGTTCCTACCTACGTCCCTCCCACTCCATTCTTCCCTCCAAAAATCCCCACCTGCAATCACCCATGAACACCTCTCTCCTGAGCATCGCTGCCTACATACTCCTCGCGGTCACGCATCCCAACGTTGACCATGACTCGTCGAACTCCAAGGCGTACGCGCCTGCCATCAAGCACATTTCGACTTTACCGGAACCACCCAAGGGATACCGATGGGCAGTGAACCCGGACTTCACCGATGAGTTCGAAGGTTCGAAACTGAACCAAGAGAAATGGTTCTCCAAGAGCCCCTATTGGCGTAACGGTCGTCCGCCGGCCACTTTCAAAGCGGACACGGTTTCGGTTGGAGACGGCTTTCTGCGGATTCGAAACCGGCGTCTGATTCCTTCCGAAGGCAGCGACGGCAGACCAGGCGACAAGTACACGCTCGCCGGAGGAGCGGTCGCGTCAAAAAGCGATCAAGCGTGGTATGGCTACTATGAGACTCGCATGAAAGCATCGGCGACCCCGATGTCCTCGACGTTCTGGCTGAAGAATCTTCCCAAACCCGTTCGTTACATTCGTGAAGACGGAACCTATGTGGAAGAGTCACACCGCCAAGAACTCGACATCATCGAAACAATCGGCGCGCCAACCAAACTCGCAACTTGGAATCAACAGTTCAACGCGAACACTCATTATCAAGTCAACGTTCACGGCAAGAAGGATCCGCCGAACGTGAGCCAGGGAGGCCCGCGAAATCCACCGACCGAGATCCCCAACACCGCGGATGACTTCCACACCTACGGCGTTTGGTGGGTCGATGCAAACACCATGCACTTTTACCATGACGCGAAGTTCATGTTCACCGTGCATCCCAAAACCGACTACAACCCGCTGCCATTCGCCCGCCCCATGTACATGCACTTGGTAACGGAAACCTATGACTGGGAACCCGGATTGCCGACCGACGAAATGCTCAACGATGAGAGCAAAAACAGCACGCTGTATGACTGGGTCCGAGCATACGTCTTGGTGCGAGAGTAGTTCGCAAGAATGCGTCGCCCCACCCAAACATAGCCGAAGTCGCCAAGACTTCGGACGGAACATAAACCCGCCGAAACGCCCCCGCGGACCGGGAAATCCTGAACTCAGGCGAGTCCAACTACGGGAAGCACACTCGGCGTTTCAAAACTACCGGCCGAGCCAGGGCATGGCGTCGGCGCCGATGCGGTTGCGAACCGGTTCGGGCAGTGGGTTTTGATAGCTCGGCGGACGAGCACCTTGGTCGCTCGGTCCGATATCATCGAGAGGGTATGGGTCATGAACCACCGCGTTGGCCTGCTGTTGATTCATCGACCCGGCGGCTGGCAAAAACGATCGACCGCGGCATCCTGCGGCGACAACCGCGAACAAGAGGCACGAAGCGATCCCCAGATGGAACGTAGTGCGCATGGGATCTTCTTTCCGTGAAGGTGACTGAAATGGGAGTGATGGTGTCCGACGCCCTGCGATTGGGAGGTAGCGTTGGGCAAGACGACACCACTCGTTTCTTCGGAATATCGAGCCGTTCTTACTCAAACCAATTGCCTGGCAAGATACGAAGCCCTGCCAATCCGATCCGATCGACGCGGCCTTGACGATTGAAACAGATTTGCGTGCTCCGGGGGTCAGCCAAGTGTTCGACAAGACAATGGCGATTCGCGAACGACTTCCGCAAACCATATCGGTCGGTTCACGGCCAACGGACGTCTTTGCGATGACTGGTGTTGCTCGTCGCTATAGGTAACCGATTTCGCTCGTTCGACGCACTACTAGAACGAAAAATATCGCAGCCAATTTCGGAATCGCTGCCCGGGAACATAGGCAACCGGTTGGCCCCACAGCCCCTGCCCCACTTGGACCGGCAAGGTTTCCTGTCCGAACGTCACAAGGCTTCCGACCGGGGCAGCCGAAGGCGGAGTCGTCACGGCCGTGGTTGGCGGTGGCGTCACGGTGTACGAAGGCATGGCGGCCGGCGCAGGGATTTGCGCCGGCGGTGGAACATAGGTGCCGGCGTATCCGGTGGGCATCACCTCGCCGCATCCACACGTATCCCCATACGGACTCATTGCGGAGTAGTTACTCGCCGGCGTGATCAATCGACAATCGCTTGCTGTGGCGAAGCCTCCGTTGGACAACTGCGGAGGTGCGACGGGTTGGTAGTCCGCGATCGGCCCAGGGGAATTCGACAATCCGCCCGAGTTGAACGTGGACGGAGCACCACCGTTAGGTACCGCTCCCGGGGTGGGCAGCGAACGAGGCGTCGTCACATTCGAGGGAGCCGACGTCGAAGGTGGTGCCGTGAATTGCGGTTGGCTCGTCGCGGGGGCAGTTTGCAAATTGGGTACCGTCATCGCCGGCGGCGTGTTCAATGGCGGAGGCGTGAATTCGCTAGGTGCGGGAGCCGTTCCGCCTCCCGGTGGCAACGCAAATCCGCCCGACTGCATCGATACCTGACGAACGTTCCCGTCTGTTCTTGTCGCTGAGCCTGTCGAGAAGTTCGCGTGACGCGGGTAGGTTTCTTGGTCGCGGTAGGCCGTTTCGGCGTAGCGTTTCTCGCTCTGAAATTGGTCGACCGCACTGGGGCTGCCGATCGGACGAAACGGCAAACCTGACGTTTCGGCGTGCAAGGTATGCGTTCCCACCGGGCTCGAGCCGACGAAGCTCCATAGGTAGAAAAACGTACCGAACAACAGGACTTGAAACAGTCCAAGTGAATCCTTTTTCCGTCGCATCCGTTTCCGCCGCATCGTTTCGCTCCTTCTTCGCAGTTCCATCTTCTGCGTCTCACCACAACGATGAGCCGAATCTGCCTGCACGTTTTCGCGTGTTTGCGAAAAGTCAAGTGAAATCTTCGCGATGTCCGACAGAAAAATCCCGGCACAGCATGAAACACTTTCGTGAAACATTAGGGCCACGCATGTTTCTACTGACAAACGCTCTCCTACGTTGCGTTAGCAAGAAACACCGCAAGATAACAACCCGAATACCGGCTCGCTGGATTCCATCACACACGAACCGCCCCGATGCCCGACACTTGCGCGGCGTTGAAGACGCCGCATGAAACAAACCACCGTGAAACCTGCAGGTCTTGCTGCGGCCACGGCAAGATCGAGTTCGCTATCGATCACTGATTGGTGCGAGAGCGTCCGCGAGAATTTCGATCGGGTGCATCGCCTTCCTGCCGGTTCCGTCGAGGATCTGATGCCGGCACGAAGTCCCCGCGGCCGCGATCAACGTGTCGGCAGCGGCCGCTCGCACCGCCGGCAGCAAAACCAACTCTCCGATTTTCATCGACACATCGTAGTGCTCACTTTCGTACCCGAATGCCCCTGCCATCCCGCAACAACCGCTCCGGATCAGCGACGCGGTCGTCTGCGAAGGCAATTCAAGAACTCGCAACGTTGGTTGCAAACTCGAGAGCGTCTTCTGGTGGCAGTGGCCGTGCACCAAAATCGTTCGCGGCGTGTCGTCGAATGCCTCGGATGTGACACGACCGGAGCCCACCTCCTGTTCCAACCATTCATCGAACAATAAGCAGCGAGTCGCGAGTAATTCAGCTTGCTCCTTGAGGTCGTCACCCACCAACTGCGGATACTCATCGCGGAAGGACAGGATCGCGGACGGTTCGATCCCGACCAGCGGCGTTTCCTCCGTAACAACATCCATCAACATCTCAACGTTCTTTCTTGCGATCTCCCTCGCATCGCGCAGCAACCCTTTCGACAACGAACTGCGGCCGCTTTCAACATGGTCGGGAAGGCTCACTTCATAGCCGAGCGTTTCAGCCAACCGCACCAACGCGATACCAATTTCCGGTTCATTGTGATTGGTAAACTCGTCCACAAAAATCAAAACACGACGATCGTTGCTTCCCGCCCCGGGGACCTTCTGCTCTCGCTTCTCAAACCAACTGCGAAACGTTTGCCGAGCCACTTTGGGAATGCTGCGGTTGGGGTGAAAACCGAGAAGTCGGTTCACCGATCGGCGGATCAACGGCACGCTCATGAAACCGTTCACGACCGACGGAGCCATACCGAGCAGCGATTGTATTTTGACGAAGTTCGCGACCATCCGTGCACGCCGCGGGACACCGTTTGCATCATAGTAGTGTTGCAGGAACTCGGCTTTCATCTTTCCCATGTCCACCGTCGACGGACACTCCGACTGGCACCCTTTGCACGAAAGGCAGAGATCCATCACCTCCTTGATCTCCTCGCTATCGAAAGGGTTCAGCTTTTTCGACGTGGTCAGGATTTGCCGAAGCGTATTGGCTCGTGCCCGAGTGGTGTCTTTTTCATTCCGCGTCGCCATGTAACTCGGGCACATCACGCCGCCGGTCAGGTGTGTCTTGCGACAATCTCCCGAACCGTTGCACATCTCGGCGGCGCGCAGTATTCCCTGGTTAGCGGAAAAGTCGAACACGGTCTGAATCGCTTCTCCCGACGTCTGTCCGGGTTCGTATCGCAACGAGGTGTTCATCTGCGGAGTGTCAACGATCTTTTCGGGATTGAAGATGCCTTCCGGATCCCAGACCTTCTTGAATTCACGCACGAGCGAATAGTTTCGATCGCCGATCATCTGCCTGAGAAACTCGCCGCGAAGTCTTCCGTCACCGTGTTCGCCAGACAACGATCCACGATACTTCTTGACGATCGCGGCAACCTCCGACGCCACCTGGCGAAAGAGCAACTTGCCTTCGGCTGTTTTGAGATTGATGATCGGCCGCAGGTGAATTTCGCCAGATCCCGCGTGCGCGTATTGCACGCATTCCAAACCAAACCGTTTCCGCAAACAAGCATTCACTTCCGCGATGTAGGCGGGCAGATCACGAACATCGACTGCGGTGTCTTCAATCACCGGCACAGTCTTCTCGTCACCGGGAATGTTCCCTAGCAGCCCCAAGCCCGCCTTTCTGAGATCCCAAACCCGGTTGCCCTGTTCGCCAAAGAGAACGGGAAAGTGATAGCCTAGCCCCGCGGCTTTCATCTCTCCGGCGATCCGATCGGCAGTCGCTCGCACCTCATCCTCCGTATGACCGCGGACTTCGGTAACCAAGATCGCAGCGGGATCGCCCTCGATGAAGAAACGATTCTGACGATGCTCGATGCTTCGCCGCGTGCAGTTCAAAATGACCTTGTCGATCAACTCACACGCGTCAATGTCGTGTTGAACGGCGACCAACGTCGCATTGAGGGCTTCCTCGACACTGCGAAAGTGAACACACATCAATCCCGAGCATGGCGGACGGAGTGGCAGGATCCGCAGTTTGATCTCCGTTGCCAAGAACAGAGTCCCCTCACTGCCGGCGATCAAACGACAGAAGTTAAACGGCTTCGCGGTGGTTCCGCTTGCCTCGTTAGCTCGTTCATCAGCAGTCGATGAACTGTCGTAGTTGCTGTCGGTTTCTTGAGACCGACCAAAGACGTCGGCGTCCATCAGCAGATCCAACGCGTAGCCCGTATTGCGTCGACGGATCGAGGAATTGGGAAACTCTCGAGTGATCTCCTCTCGCACATCCGTATCACTCAGGCGATCACGCGCGTGCCGGTAGAGCCGTCCTTCGAGTGTCGATTTGTTTTCGCACTTTTCCGCGAAATGGCTCACCGTCATCTCGGAAAATTCGACTTCACTGCCGTCGGACAAAAACCCGCTGACCGCGAGAAGGTGATCCCGCGTGCTGCCGAATTTGATGCTGTTGCTGCCGCACGAATTGTTGCCGACCATCCCACCGATCATGGCGCGGTTCTGAGTGGATGTTTCCGGGGCGAACCAGAACCCGAGCGGCTCGAGGTGCGCGTTGAGTTCGTTGCGAATGACTCCTGGTTGCACACGCACCCAACCCTCGTCCGTGTTCACCTCGAGAATCCGTGTGAAGTGCCGCGAAACGTCCACAACAATTCCATCGCCAACAACCTGACCGGCCAACGATGTTCCCGCGGTGCGTGGGATCACCCCGATCCGATGCTTTTTCGCAAACCCGATCAACGTGGCGATGTCTTGGTCGGATTTGGGTATCGCGACCGCGGCAGGCATTTCCTGGTACGCAGACGCATCGGTCGCGTAGATTCGCCGCATCAGATCCCCCGTGTGCAATTCGCCCGCGATTGCGCCGGCGAGTTGGATCCAATCAGACGAGGTCGGGCGAGCTTCGGAGGATGGCTTCATCGATGCAAGTTCCGTCAGGTGAGGCAACACAGCGCACCAAACCGACGCGCTGCGCACAGATCATGAGTGTACCCAAGATCGATGTTCCGGCCTCCCTGACACGCGGTTTCGTTTTTCAGGTTCCGATTGGTTCGGACCGGCTGTGGGACTGTGAACTTTTTTGCGGGAACGCGCCTCGGTTCTTTTCAAAATCGGCCAGTATGAAAGCCCCCCTTCGCATACCAATCGTCCGAGCGGCGTTGGCCGGCGTTAACCCGATCCACGGCTGGTAGGATTTGTCATTTTCCATGCTGTGCTTCGGCGGTGCCGGTCCTTGGCACTCATTGATCAGAACACGATAATTAGAGGAGCATCGTCGCCCCTTGGACATTGTCAGTCCCATCCCTATTGCGAGCGATTCAACCATGAGCGTTGCCTACGAAATTCAGCGATTGACCGAACTCCGGGATCGCGGTGAGTTGACCGAAACGGAGTTTCAGGAAGCCAAGGCTCGCGTGCTCGCCGGCGAACCGCAGCGTTTCTCCATGCCGAGTGCGTCCGCAAACCAAATGGCGATGCTCTTACACATGTCGCAGTATTTGGGATTTGCGTTCCCGATACTCGGATTCGCGGTACCGATTTTGATTTGGCAACTCAAGAAGGACGACATTCCCGAAATGGACATCCACGGCCGAATTGTCGCGAACTGGTTGCTCTCCTCACTGATCTATTCATTGATCTGCGTCTTGCTTCTTTTCGTTGTCGTCGGTTTCTTTGGATTCATGATCCTCGCGATTTTGTCGCTACTCTATCCGGCAGTCGGCGCCATCAAGGCCAATGAAGGGCGACCGTGGGACTATCCCGGTAGCATCCATTTCTTCTAATGAAAGCCATTCGAAACCGGACCGATCGAAAGAAAACGGGTCTTCGGGTACGATTTATTTTTTGAGCCCACCATCTTTGCAAGAGAACCTCTCCAACATGATTCGCGTTGCCCTGATCGGTTCGACTGGATACACCGCCCTCGAAGTCGCTCGGATTCTTCTGTCGCATGAAAAAGCGGAGCTGACGATCGCGACCAGTCGGTCGGACGAGGGGAAGCCGCTTTCGGAAATCCACCCTTCCTTGGCCGGTCGATGCGACGTCGCTTTGCAACCTTTCGATCCCAAAACGATTGCCGAGAATGCCGACGTGGCGATGTGTTGCCTGCCGCACGGGGCCTCGGCCGAGAGCGTCCGCGACTTGGCGTTGGCGGGCATCCGCGTGATCGATTTCAGCGCGGACTTTCGACTTTCGTCCGTTCCGCTCTACGAAAAATGGTACGGCGTGACTCATCCGTGGCCCGATCGCGTGGGCAACGTCGTGTACGGCATGCCAGAATTCTTCGGCGATGAAATCGCCAACGCCGATGTGGTCGCCAACCCTGGTTGCTATCCGACGTCGGCCATCATGCCGTTGGCCCCGCTCGTCAAAGCCGGACTGATCGAAGCGGACGACATCATCGTCGATTCCAAGAGCGGTGTCAGCGGAGCGGGCCGTTCACCGAAACTCGGTACCCTGTACTGTGAAGCTAACGAGTCGATCGCCGCGTACGCCATCGCCTCGCATCGTCACGGCCCGGAAATGCAGGATCTGATTCACCGCATCGCGGACAAAACGGTCAACGTTCTTTTCACCCCGCACCTGACACCGATGGACCGCGGGATTTTGTCGACCATCTACGCTCGACCGGTGCTGCAGGACAACGATACCGTCGAAAGTGTCTCATCCCGTTTGATGGCTCAACTGCGTGACACATACCGCGACCATCCGTTCGTGCATGTCGTCGATCACCTTCCGGCAACGAAGCACGTTGCGATGACGAATCATGTCCAGATGACGGTTCGCGTGTCGGGTAACGAAGATCAGCCCGGCCGGGTGATTATCGTTTGTGCCATCGATAACCTTTCGAAAGGCGCCAGCGGTGCGGCGATTCAAAACATGAACGTGATGTTCGGCATCGACCAGATGACAGGACTGTGAGCGGCGAAGCACTCAACCAGCTTTCCTTGGACGATCAGGGTTGGCCGGTGTGGCCGCCCAACGATCCGGCAGTCTTTCAGTCGCTCCAGCATATCTGGGATGAAGGCGAATGGGGCAGGTACCACACAGACCTGCATTCGCGGTGCGCCGAACAATTCGCAAACCTCTGCCGGGTCAACGATCGGTGGACCACGCACGACTCGTCTCCCTGGCACCGGCATGCGGATCGCATTCAACGCGACATCAACGTTCGACTGTGTTCGAGCGGTTCGGCGGCCGTCGAACTTTCCCTTCGAGGCGTAGGCGTCAAACCAGACGACGAGGTTATCGTCGCGGCCTACGACTACCCTGGCAACTTTCGCACGATCGAGTTGCTCGGCGCCAAACCGGTGCTCGTTGATGTGCGAGAGAACGGCGTCACGATCGATCCAGCCTCGCTCGAGCAGATCCACTCGGACTCGGTCCGGGCCGTGATCGTGTCGCATCTTTATGGCGAACTGGCTGACGTGCTCTCGATTCGCAAAATCTGCGATGAACGCGGATGGCATTTGATCGAGGATGCCTGCCAAGTCCCCGGTGCCGGTTGGCGCAGCGGCAGCGGCAGCGGCAGCGGCAGCGGCAGCGGCAGCGGCAGCGGCAGCGGCAGCGGCAGCGGCAGCGGCAGCGGCAGCGGCAGCGGAAATGACTCTTCCGATGAGAGCCACGACACAGACGCCGACTTTGTTCCCGTCGGAGCACTCGCCGATGTCGTCGCCTACAGTTTCGGAGGCAGCAAACTGCTGTCGGCAGGAAACGGTGGCGCCGTCGTGACGCGCGACCCAAGAGTTGCGGCGCGGTTGAAGTCGCATGTCGATCGCCCGAGCGATGCGTACGCCTTTTCTGCTCTGCAATCCGCCGTGCTTCTGCCTCAGCTTTCCACACTGCGAGGCTACAACGAACGACGCACCGCCATGGCCATTCGCATGAACTCGCGCAATTGGGATCCCCTGAACGCTCATCCGGCGTGCGAGATCCAGCCTGACGTGCCAGCCGCCATCTATAAGTACGCGTTGTTTGCAAACCCCGAACAGCAAGATGAACGCGAACGCTTGATCGAACAACTGCGTCGCATCGGGTTGCCGGTCGGGAAGGGATTTCGCAGCCTGCACGCCACGAGTCCCCGACGCAGCAGCAAACCGGTTCCACTGGACCACTCGAGAGCACTCGGGGAAAACTGCGTCGTGATCGATCACCGTGCGCTGCTCGCAAACAATTTGATCGAGCGGCTAGAGCATCTTGAGCAAAGATGAGGGAAGTAGGTCCGGTGCGTTGAACAGACCGGGACGCAGGAAACCCGCTTTACGAAACGCAATTGCATTAAAGAACGGAGCGATTGGCGGATAGCGTGGATGGAACGGCCTGTCCCCGTACATGCCATCACCCGTTGAGCTCTTATTACGAACCGAATGCACAAAGCTCCAAAGGGGCGGAGCTGTGTTGCTCACGCAGGGCCGTTTGAAATCGTCCGGTGGGAAGCAGACCAACATGGTTCGAAAAATTGGTGTCGACGACTTCGCCGTGCAGCGAAAGACGCACCGACCACGCCCACTCACTACTCTTGCTGACTGGCTCGTCGTAGGCGATCCATGATCGCGATTCCGATTCCTGTTTCCTCACAGGGCACCACTTCGATCCGGTCGAATTGGCCTTCGTCGGCTTTTCGAAGCGCCCCGTACAATTCGAAGGCGGCTCTTTCGAGGCGCCCGTCACTGGCGAGCGTCCAAACCTCTGACGCGCCTTGACTGACCTCTCTTGTGAGCGGTCCAAAGACGATTCGCAGCACCCGTGGTGCGGGGACGGTCGTATTTTGTGGCAATTCACTGTTTTGCTCAGCAAAGCCGGAATCGTTCGAAAGCAAAACGACCGGCGTGTTGGGTGAATAGTGTTTGGCGAATTGACCGGGCGCTGCCACGAAGGATTCCTTCGCCACGGGTGACGCGTCACCTGAATCGGAAGATTGAATTTGTCGCGGGGCACCGACGGGTTCGCCTAACGCTTCGGAAAGTTGCTCGGCGGAGAGCCCGCCACTGCGAAGAACTCTCGGGGATGACGACGCGTTACCCAGAAACAAGATGGTCGACTCCAGCCCGACGCGGCACAGGCCTCCGTCCAGGACCATGGCAACCTCTTCACCGAGTCCTTCGGCGACGTGCTCCGGCGCGGTCGGGCTGATATAGTTCGATCGATTCGCGCTGGGAGCGGCGACCGGAATCGGTCGACTGGCGAGCCGTTTGAGTTCGCGGAGCAGTTCGAGTGCCACGGGATGATCGGGCACCCGAACGGCCACGGTATCCCCGCCCGCGGTCACGTGATCCAGGATCTGCGAATCGCGAGGACCGACTACGGTCAGTGGCCCCGGCCAGAACCGGTGAACACGTTTGAGACGTGCGGCGATGATTCCCGACGCATCGATATCGAAAAGGTGTTCGGCATCCTCCACGTCCGCAACATGCAGGATCAACGGATTCGAACGCGGCCGATTCTTAGCGGCGAAGATTTTGTCGACCGCGGATTCCATGTCGCCACGCGCCGCCAACCCATAAACCGTTTCGGTCGGCATTCCGATCAGTTTGCCTTCGAGGATCGCGTTCGCTGCACGCGCAATCGATTCGCTCGACGGAGGACAGATGAGTGATCGGAACAACGACTTGGAACGGCTCATAGCCGCCTAGCTTACCAAGGTCTCCGAAGAAATGTGAGGGACCCCAGAGCCGACAGCGTCGCCGCTGCTCTCCCCCTGCACGACCACCGAAGGCAATTCGACAACGAACGTCGACCCTTTGCCCGGAATGCTGTCTACCCGCACGCTGCCGCCCAACGCGATCGACAGATTCTTGACAATCGCCAGCCCGAGTCCCGTGCTCGACGTTGCCATTTCGGCGCTCTTGGAACCCCGGTAGAACCGCTCGAAAATTTTTGTCTGATCCTTTTCCGCGATGCCAATGCCCGTGTCCGCGACGATCAACCGCCACCGGTCCGTGGCCTGTTCGAGACGCACATCGATACGTCCTCCCCGAGGCGTGTAGCGAATCGCGTTGCCGACCAAGTTATTGGCAATCGTGAGCGCCGCCTCCCGGTCGGCAAGCACCTTCGCGGAGTTGCCGTCGTCGTGGAACATCAACTCTAGCCCGCTGGCTTCGGCGACCGGCGTGTAAGTGCGAATCGACTCAGCAACGGATTCACGCAGCGAGATGCTCGCGATGTTCATCTGCGCGCGACCGGACTGCGCCCGCGCGAGTTGCATCATGTCGGCGACTAAGCGTTCGAGGCGGAGACACTGCGCGGTGATCGAGTTCATGAAGTGGATCGCCATGTCCGGATCGTCGGCCGCGGCAAGCTGTACCGTTTCGGCATACCCCTTGATGGCAGCCAACGGAGTTTTCAGTTCGTGGGAAACGTTCGCAATGAACTCGCGCCGCATTCCCTCGAGTTTTCTCGCTTCGGTTTCGTCACGCAGCGACAATTGAACTTTGACGGATTCACCGTCGTCGATCACGTCAGCGCGAATCCGCAGCGGCAGCACCACCTCGCCACGATGAAATTCGATCACCGCCTCCTGAGGTTGCCGCTCGCTCGTCGCCAATCCGATCAGACGGGTCAGCTTCGGTTGCCGAACCCAATCGCCGATCGAACGACCGAGCAGTGGCTCACGTCCCTCCAGTCCCAACAACCGAACCGCCGATGGGTTGATCAGCAGGATCGATAATTCGGACGACAAAACAACAACGCCATCGATCAACTGCAACAACGCCGACGCACCGAGGCGTGACTGGGCCTCGAGCGACTTCAATTCTCGGCGGGCCTTCGCGGCCGCGTCACGCGAGTCCGACTCCACCGTTTGGATCTTTCGAATCGCCATCGCGTCCCGCCCGGCACTCCGCCTGGCGAGAATAAACATGGCCAGCGACGCAACGATCGCGATCACCCACCCGGGGACAGATAACACCGCTAACACGGCCACCAGTCCAATACTCAGCCACGAGCACGGATCGGTCGCGACGGAGGGTCGCATTGCGTCGTGCCTTAAGCTGGATACAGACATTCAATCGTCGTGAATCGAGTAGGATGGGGTGGGAGCCCGCGATCGGTTACCTTGAGAATACGATCCGAAGCACCGTTTGCTTGTCAGCCCGTTGGGCGGTGGCCCAGCAGCAGCTAACACGTTAGCGATGCCCGACTTTCGGACATGATCACCGAACCGGTGAACCTACGGTCGATCAA
Organism: Aporhodopirellula sallentina SM41; assembly: GCF_000346505.1. Lineage (GTDB taxonomy): Bacteria > Planctomycetota > Planctomycetia > Pirellulales > Pirellulaceae > Rhodopirellula > Rhodopirellula sallentina. Next base: position 2,556 of record NZ_ANOH01000209.1, on the reverse strand, counting down.
GGCGTCGTGGTTTTCGGATAGAATCGACAAGTCCTATTGTAGCTTCGGCCGGCAAACCTGACGAACGCGTAACACGGCTGTGCTTATTAATAACGTGTGAATTATGAATCCAGACCACGCCCAATCTCACCTAGACCACCACTTCCCGTCTCATCATGAGTCCGAAGAGTGGATCGGAGCGAAGAAGATCGAGATCCCGGTTCTGGCGGGAGGTTGCCTGGCCACCTTTTTGTCGGCGGTCATCACCAGTGGCCTGTTGGTCGCCAACGGAGCCTTGGTGATGGCGTTGTTGTCGACCGCCGCGGCAGCCGGAGTCGAGTGGGTCAACGGAGAACGACTGAGCCAGTTCATCTTGTTCGCGGCGCCGATCGGGTTGGTGATCCTGCAGTGGATGATGATCGACACCGTCCGGCGGATTTTGCACAAACGCCGATGGCGCCAGTCGGCCGGCTTCTAAGTCAAACGCGAAACTTAAAACGTTTTTGAGAATGACGTAGCGTAAGAATGACTTAGCCGATGTCGCCAGACTTCGGGGACCTAAATTCCGGTGGATGCCGCGACAACGATCGGACACACCAGATCTCAAAACGCTCACGGGAAACACACCACCCGCAAGCCGTCATTGTGGGACAAGGCCGCACACCAGACATGCGACGAAGTGGCTCTTTTCTGCCGAGTTTCGCGCCTCGGTATCGCTCGCTCGCGGCCTGTAGAACGGTCCGTCCGCGTCCAATTCACATGTCACGGACACCAAAAGACGGCAACTTTTCGGTTGCAGCGATCATTTTTCTCGTCGGCGACGTATGACCTGAGTTCGTCGATGTCTCGGACGAGATATCGCATTGACGGTGTCCCCTAGTAACGGTGTTTCCGAATGAGCAGTTCCTGGAATTTGGGTCGATTCGCTGGCATTGACGTGCGGGTGCACTGGACATTCATGTTGCTCCCGCTGTGGGTGTATTTCTCGAATTTGGCGTCCGGCAGCGGGGCTCTCGCGGCGACCGGATCCGTGTTGATGGTGCTGTGCGTTTTCGCATGCGTGCTGCTGCATGAATTCGGCCACGCCCTCACCGCACGACGTTTCGGGATTCCAACACGAGACATCACACTGCTGCCGATCGGCGGCGTCGCTAGCCTGCAACGCATGCCTCGCGAGCCCTGGAAAGAACTCGCCATCGCGGTGGCCGGACCTGCGGTCAACGTGGTCATCGCCTCGGTGATCTTCGCGACGCTCTGGCTCCTCTCGCCGCTCAGTGGAACCGTTGCCGCATTTCTGTACCAACTCGCCATCATCAACGTGGCGTTGGTGGTCTTTAACATGCTGCCTGCATTCCCGATGGACGGAGGCCGGGTTCTGCGTTCGATCCTCGCGATGCGTTTGCCTTACCTGCGAGCCACCGTCATCGCGGCTCGCGTCGGCCAACTGACCGCCGCCACCTTCGGGTTGCTGGGATTGATCGGCGGTAACCTGCTGTTGGTTTTCGTTGCCGGCTTTATCATCCTGGCCGCCCAAGGCGAATCGCTACGTGCCCGGATGGAAACCGCAGGCGAGCGTCCTACACCGGAATCGCAAGCCAGCAACTCATGGAACTCGCCGTTCACACCGCCGTCCGATCAGGCCTCCAGTACGCATCCGAGCTACACGGATAGCTACGCCGAACACGATTCGAGTCAACGCGTCCGTGACCGGTTGTTGCGAGAAGCCGCTGGCCAACGTAGCCCTTCCACACCGCCTCCCAGCCACGAACAACACGCCCACGAACGTTCGATGCCCGTCATCAGCGCCCAGTGGAACTCCAAAAGTGCACTGGGATGGCTCGGCAGCGACTCGTTGGACGATTTTCTCGTTTCGAGCGGTGGCTCCGTGATCGGCGTGCTCCGAAAGAGCGACCTGCGTCACGCTGTCAAGAATGGCCGCGGCGCCGTGACCATCGACCGATTGGTTGCCTCGGGCACGTTCCGCTTGCGCCCCATCGCGTGAGCGAATTTATCACGCGTTGCAAAGCTCAAACGCCTCGAAAGAATGACTCCACAAACCTCCGAGATGGTCGTTTGCGGAATCGATCAAAGAATGAGGTTGAGCCCCAGCACCACGCTGTCCTGGACCACGTCACGGTCGCTGACGGTGGTGATATCGATCAACGGAGCAAACCCGCTGCTGCGGACGTATTCAACCGACGCTCGACAGCGAGGACTGAACCGTTTTCCGTATCCGATCACCAACTGATTATTGAACTCAAACTCACTGCCCGACGGGCCTTGCTCACCCGAACTCCAACTAACGCTCGCGTGAGAACCGCACGGACCTCGGTCAAACCAATAGGCCGCTTCGGTACGATACGCAAAGACCTGCGACTGGGTTACCGGCCAATCGTCCGTCGTGGTGACGTACTCGCCGGCGAGAGTGATTCGGTCGATGTCCAATCTCGCGTTGACTGACCAGGCGCTGTTGTAGTCCTCGCCGAATTGATTTCGATCCAAGTGTTCTGCGGTAAACCCATCGTAGATGGTGCCTAGCAAGAAGCCGCCACCGAATTGCAGTTGCCGGTCGCGATA